>JACRPN010000014.1 GCA_016223145.1 Armatimonadota bacterium
GTTAGGAATAGCGAGGGGGAGGGACAGGGTGGGGGTGACTCCCAATCTCCGGTTTGGTTCCCTCTCCTTCGCGGGGTCTGAGCTTGGGTGTTTTCTGGTTTGGAGTAGCGAGGGGGAGGGACAGGGTGGGGGAGTCTTCTTCGGCCTTCTCGCCCTTCACCCTGCGCCCTGCACCCTTCGCCCTGCACTCCCACCCGGCCTAAAGGCCACCCTCCCCCGCGTCGAGAAGGTCTGGGGTGGTTGGGGGGTTGGGTGGACGCAGGAGAGGGGAGAGCCTCCTCACCCCGCACCCTGCACCCCCACCCGGCCTAAAGGCCACCCTCCCCCGCGTCGAGAAGGTCTGGGGTGGCCAGGGGTTGGGTGGACGCAGGAGAGGGGAGTGCCCAAGCTTCACGACCCCAGACCCCAGACCCCAGACCTCCCCCAATTGCGAACCAAAACGGGGGAGGGGCACACCCAGCATCGCTTCATCTCTTCACCGCTCGGCTCTGTTTCGGACACTTCCGGTTTGGACTCCTTGCTGGCCCCCTTGCCGCTGCCGCCGATGCGGTAGGTCAGCCCGATGAAGAGTTTGGGCCTCTCATACGACTCGTAAGTTGAGAGTTGATCCGTGAAAATCTCCTGCCCCTTCTTCAGTCCCTTCAGCCGCATGACCGGGATCCAGGATAGGCCGGCCGTGAGCACCACAGAATCCTGATCCCCCAGGAACAGCGAGACGCCCGCGTAAGGCGAGAGATTGAATGTCCCTGAGGTCGAACTGCCGAACCCTGCGCCGAGCGTGAACCCCCAAGCATTGATCGGCTTGATCTTGTCTCTGAAAACTCCTGTGATCGGCATCGCGATGCTGATCATGCCTGAGAGTTGGGTGCTGACGGTCTGCTGGCCGTTCTTGATGCCGACGACGTACACCTGCTTGTTGTCGATGACCACGGGGTTGCCGTTCTCATCGAGCTTGGCCGAAGTGTAGTAGTCGGCCCGCGCTTGACTGCTCCAACCGAAGCCCGCGGCGAGCTGGGTGTAGATCGAGACGTTGCTGCTCTTGACCGGTTCAAGCCCGCTGATTTCGGTCTTCGGAGCGCCAAGTGGAACCTGGTTGCCGTCCTTGTCAAAGGTGTATTCCGAAGTCGTCGTTAGGGTTTGGCCGTTGGGCAGCTTCTTGGTCTCGACGGTCTTGCGGTACTGGTTCTTCCCGTCTGCGATTCTGCGCAGTTCGGACCACGTTGCCGTGGGCTTTCCGTCCTCGCCGAGGTTTGCCTGCTTGGAGTTGATGGCGTAGGCCTGGGCGCTTGAGACGACGACGGCCAGTTCTCCCTCGGCGACCTTCTTCTGTTTGGCGTCGGTCTCTGTGAATGTGGCGTCAAATCGGTCGAACGCGTCCAGGCTCGCGAGGTTCTTCGCACCCTTCTTTACGGAGACCTTGAGCGTCACCTGGATCTTGTGGCCCGCGCCGAGGTCGCGTGTCTGTTCGAGCGAAACCGCGCCGCCAGTGTCTGCCAGGGCCGTGAGCGTGTCCGAGCTGAAGGCCTTGACGAACAGGGTCATGATTTGGGCCGATGTGTCTTTCAAGCCCAGGGCGAGGGGTCCGGGACCTTGCGCCGGGACGGTTTGGTGGCCAATGCAAACGAGGATGCCGAGCGTGAATAGGGCTCGAAGCTTGTGGTGATGAAACATAGGGTCCTCCCATTGCCGCCCTCAGGCGCTTTTGGCACGCGGCGTCGGCGTCCTGACCGGCATTGAAGAGCAGTATGGAGATGCCGGAAAGAGGTAAGTCAATGGGAATAAACTGTAATGTTTGAGGTGGAGTGGAAAGAGTTGTGCTGGGGAAAGGAGAGTAGGGGAGAAGTGAACGCGCTGCGCGATGTGCGATACGCGATGGGGGAAGCCCCCACCTCGCCCCAACGGGGAGAGGACGGTAAGCGAAGCGAACCGGGTGAGGGGGTGATTTCCACCTCGCCCCAACGGGGAGAGGTCGGTAAGCGAAGCGGACCGGGTGAGGGGGAATCCACCACCTCGCCCCAACGGGGAGAGGACGGTAAGCGCAGTGAACCGGGTGAGGGGGAGGATGGCGCGACACGCGATGTGCGATACGCGACGGGGGAATCCACCACCTCGCCCCAACGGGGAGAGGACGGTAAGCGTAGCGAACCGGGTGAGGGGGTTCCTCCCCAAATCGTAAATCGTAAATCTTCAATCGTCAATCCCCCCGGCTCCCTCTCCCGCTATATCCTGCCGGACCACCTGATGGAGCTCTGCTTCGACCTGGAGGGCATCTCCACGCTGATCACCTTCAACGGCGACCGCTTCGATATCCCGTTCCTGCTGGCGATCCCCGAGGTCCGGGCGGTGTTCCCGCGCTATTCGCTGGACCTTTATCGCCTGGCGGCCGAGGTGGACCTAAAGCGCAGCCAGGCCTCGATGGAGGCGCTGCTGGGCATCCGGCGGGAGGCGGCAGCCGAGGCGGTCTCGGGCAAAGACGCCCCAGGGCTCTTCGAGGCTTGGATGGAGTTGGAGGGGAGAGGATATGACCCGGGTGCTCAGGTATTCGGGTGCTCAGGTGTTCAGGTCTTCGGGGGTTCAGGTGATCAAGACCGGCTTACCTCCGCCCATCATCCCTTCACCCCATCATCTCTTCACTCCGCGTCGCCCCACCCCGGCCAAACGCTGCTGGACTACCACAAAGCCGACATGCTCTCCATGCCCGCGATCCACGGGTTCCTGTTGGGAGAGGTTGGGAGGAGGTTGAGGAAGGTGGTGTTGGGAGTATGAGGGGGTAGAGGTAGAGGCATACTTACGCAGATCATGAAACTCGTTTTGTTGTTTGGAGCTGGAGCCTCTCACGACTGCGCAGACGATAGAATGGCCGACGTCAAGGAGGCCTTCCGACCTCCCTTAGTTGGAGGCCTCTTCGGCAATACACCGGAATTCGGAGGCCTCTTGGCGAAGTACCCCGGCGCTGAGGCGCTCGCCCCTGACATTCGGGCCGCTCTGTCAGATACGATCGGCATTGAGGCGCTCTTCGCGAAGTACGCGACTCATCAGAACGAGATCATTAGGCGACTCTTTATTGAGGTCCCTTTCTATCTCTCCGACCTTCTCTTGGAGGTCAGTAATAGCTTCGTCGCTCACGGGGCGACCCGTTACGACCAACTCTTGGTGCAGATAGAAGAAGCTAACATATCTGATGCGCTATTGCTTACCGTGAATTACGACGAGCTCATAGAGCGCGCATATCGTCGACTGTACCGCACTGACTTTCCCACTGTTGACAGTTGCCTAACCGCGAACCGCAACAAGCCATTGATAAAGCTCCATGGCTCGGTTTCCTGGGCCCGAATGCTCGCACACCAAGTAGGGGGCGGAAGCATTATGGAGGCCATTGAGAAGGTTGAGGTCCCCCTTGCGTTTGACCAAAGTTTCTTGCGTATTGCGCCCAGCGACAGGAAGTACTGGAGACAGGGTTCTCGCTTCTGCTACCCGGCAATCGCTCCGCCCGTACAAGGGAAGACTGATTTTAGGTGCCCGGACACTCACCTAACACTCGCAAGGCGGCAACTCAAAGAGGCCACTCATCTGATCGTCGTTGGCTTCAGCGGGCTCGATCCCCATGTTGTGGGCTTGTTTTCTGAGTGCGAACAGCTTGAGCGGGCTTTCTTTATCAGCTTGAACTCTGCTGAGGCGCAAAAGACCATCGACCGATTCTCGCAATATTGTCCGGATACCTTCGGGAAGTCCTCCCCTGTAAAGCTGGAGGCCTTTGATACAACCTTTGCACGGGCTCTTAGGAGCCGAGAGCTCTCAAACTTCTTAGGCCCTTCTTAGCCTCTCGTCATCGTCCCACCCCCAGGCACGTAATTCGGGATGACGCTAAGGGGAGGGATAGAGGATGGGAGAGGAAAGGGGATGAGGAAGGATAGGGATTAGGACCCCAATGCCTGGGACCCAGTCCCGGCAGGATCGACAACCAGGGGCATAATGGTTGCAAGGCCGTGGGACGCTATCTTGAGCCCGATCAGTTTCAGCGGATGAAGAGCATGCTCTTTTGCCTCGCCTTCGTGACCCTGAGCTTCATCGTCTATGAAGTGTTCGGGAAAACGGCCTGGCTTATTGGGCTGGCGATCTGCAGCGCCCCCTTCGCCATCTTCCTGATCTGGAGGCTGGCCGTGTACTTCCAGCGACGGCGAAGGTGCTGAGGCAAGCAAGAGGGGACCAAACCCTTCGTCATCGTCCCACCCCCAGGCACGTGATTTGTGATGACGCTAAGGGGAGGGATAGAGGATAACGGATAAGGGATAGCCGGACCAGATTCCCCTATCCGCTTTCTTTCTCCGCCAGCCATTCCCCGACCTTGGGGCCAAGCCACATGCCGAGATAGGGAAAGGCCTCGATGATCGCAATGCTCGCCCGGTCGGCAAGCACGGGGTCACGGGTCAGCGCCATCACCACCGGGCGGGAGACATACACCCCCACAACCCCCATCAGCAGCGAACCGACCCACGCCGCGAGTTTTCTTGGCTTCCACCCAAAGATCAGTCCAAAAACGACGCCCGAGGCCATCCCGGCCATCAGGTGCAGCGTGAGAATCCAGACCTGGTCCGGCTCGCTGAGCCCCGTCCGCCCCGCCCAGACCAGGTTGAACCGGACACCGCCCAACAAGATGCCGTAGGTGCCGCCATAGAGCAGCGCCGCCGCAACCCTCAGTTGCCTCTTCTCAAACATCAGGGGTTGCCCTTGATCGGCTTGCCGTCGAGCAGGATTTGGTTCACGGCGGTGACCGACGACACACCCCGCCAGCCCTTGGGTGTGGAGGTCCAGACCCAGTCGGAGGTCCTGAGCGATTCGAACATGTGCTCCTTGCCGTCGGGGTTGTTGAACCCCCCGGTGGCCTTCATCATGTAGCGAATCTGCACCATGCCCTTCCCGCCGGAGACCGAAAGCTTGGTGATCTGTGCCTTGAAGCCCACGAGTTTGCTGATTGAGCGAACCTGCTGGGCATAGGTGGCGAGGATGTCCTTGCGGCTCACCGGCTTGTCTTCTCGGGAGTCTTTGGCGGTGTAGGTGGCGAGCGTGTAGGTTTCAAAGACCTTGGCCGCCGCGTTGACATCGAGCTTCTTCCAAGCGGCGATGTATTCGTTCATGAACTTGTTGACCGTGGCCCTCAGAGCGCGCTCTTTGGGGCCTTCTGGCGTTGGCAAAGCAGCAGCGGCCATCGCGAGCAACATCGGGATGGCGATGAGGAACTTGAGAGGGCGGTGGAGGGTGAAGGACCGCATGGAACTTCGGGAATGCTACCCGTCCGGCAGGATCGGCTATAGTACGTCCCAACCGCCATGGAACCCTCAACCCTTCCCGATTTGTCGGGCGATTACGTTCTCGTTGCCGACGCCGTCGCAGCCTATCGCCGCGAAGGCCACGTCACTCTGCGCGGACTCTGCGCGCCAGGGGAGATCGCACCCTATGCCGAGGCGATCCGGAGCGCAGTCAGACGACTCAACAGCGAGAGCAGGCCCCTTGCAGAGCGGGACACCTATGGCAAGGCGTTTCTGCAGACCATGAACCTTTGGCGGGACGATGCTGCCGTGGCGCGGTTCACGCTTGCGCGGCGGTTCGCCAAGGTCGCGGCGGAGTTGATGGGGGTCCCGGCGGTCCGGCTCTACCACGATCAGGCGCTGTTCAAGGAGGCCGGTGGTGGCCACACACCCTGGCACCAGGACCAGTTCTATTGGCCCTTGGAATGCAAGGCGGTCACGATGTGGATGCCCCTGGTGGACGCCGACACAGCGATGGGGACGATGAGCTTCGCGAGCGGTTCACAGGTCGAGGGCTATATGAAGGCGCTCAAGATTTCTGATGAGTCGGAGCAGTTCTTCGCGGACTTCATCCATGCGAAGGGCTATCAGGTACAGCCGAGCGGTCTGCTAAAGGCCGGGGATGCCACGTTTCACGATGGCTGGGTGCTTCACGCCGCCGGACCCAACACCTCGGACCGAGCCCGCGAGGCGATGACGATCATCTACTTCGAGGATGGGGCCAAGGTCATTACGCCCGACCATCCGAACAGAGAGAACGACCTGAAGACCTGGTTCCCTGGGCTCGCGCCGGGGGACTTTGCCGCAAGCGATCTGAATCCGGTCGTCTACTCAAGATAATTGCCGGGCTGGCGGGTCAGAATAGGGCCGCGATGCTCGCGACCTTAGCCCTTGCCGTTGCAACGCTGCTTAGTCAGCAGACACAAGCCCCAGCCCCGATCGAGCGGGATGAGTTCGGGGTCCCGCACATCTTCGCCAACTCCTGGGAGGATGGGTTCTATCATGCCGGATACGCGGTGGCGGAGGACCGCCTCTGGCAGATGGAGCAGAGCCGCAGGCTGGCGCGGGGCAAGCTCGCCGAGGTGTTTGGCAAGGACTTTGCGGCCTCCGACCGCGACATTCTGAAGACCGCCTACACCGACCAGGAGCTTCAGCAGCAGTTCGACAAGCTCGCGCCAAGGGCCAAACTCGCGTTCGATTCCTATGCCAAGGGGGTAAACGCCTATATAGACGCGGCGACAAAGAAAGGCTCGCTGCCCCCAGGCTATGCCGCTGCTGGGTTCAGGCCTGAGAAGTGGACAGTACTCGATTCTGCCGCCATCACGATCCGTCTGTTTCAGCTCTTCGGGCGGCGGGATGCCGGAGAGATTCGCAACTGGGCACTGCTCACCTACTTGAGCTCCCAACCGGTCAAGGAGCAAGCGCTGGACGCCTTCGACGACTTCCTTTGGCAGAACGACCCCGCCTCGCCGACGACGGTGCTTCCGGAGGACGACCTCGGGGCAGATGCACGGCCCCGGTTCCCCAAGCTGACTCGGGCAATCACGGAAAAGCACTTGACGGCGCTGCCAAAGGTGGGGCTCTTCGACCTGCTTCCCGCGCTCAAGCTGGCGCAGGCCGAGAGGACCAGCACGCTGGTCGCGCAAAAACTCGGCGCGCCCTTTAAGGCCGGAAGCTACGCGATCGTGGTGGGCAAGGAGCGCTCTGCGACCGGTTGGCCGATGCTCTTGAACGGGCCGCAGATGGGCTTTTTCAACCCGGCGATCGTTCACGAGTTGTCGATGGCGGGACCGGGGCTGAACGTCGTGGGGATGGACGTTCCCGGGGCGCCAGGCGTGGCCATTGGGCACACCGCGGAGCTGGCCTGGGGGCTGACGTCCGGGGTGGCGGACACCGACGACGTGTTCCTTTTCAAGGCCTCTGGAGCGGATGGGTACCTGGACGGGGAGCAGACGAAGAAGCTCACGGTGGTTCGCCGAACGCTCAAGATCAAGGGCCAGCCGGATGAAACCGTGGAGCAGAAGAGGACGGACGTTGGACCGGTCATCCACACCGCCAAAGGCTTCTTGTTTTCGAACCGCTCGGCCTCCTGGATGCGCGAGTTGGACTCAATCCAGTCCATCTATGGACTCCTCGATGCGCGTGAGCCGAAGGACCTCGATGGGGCGCTCTCGCACGCGACGATGAACTTCAACTTCTTCTTCGCCTTCCACGGCGGCCCGATCGGGTATCGCTATTTGGGCCTCATTCCAGATAGGGCGGAGGGTTGGGACCCCCGGCTGCCGGTGATGGGGAGTCCGGAGAGCGCTTGGAAAGGGTTTATCTCCTCGGCGCAGATGCCAAGGGTGGACAACCCCAAGGGCGGCCTGATCACCAACTGGAACAACAAGCCGGCAAGCTGGTTCCCAAACTTCGATTCGCCGGCTTGGGGCAGGCTGTTCCGGGTGGACGCCCTGAACCAGGCGCTCGACAAGCCAAAGCTCTCCCTTCAGGACCTCGAATCGGCGATCTGGACCATCGCGCGGACCGAGGCGACGGCCTATGCCTTCATGCCGCTCATCAAGCAGCAACTCAAGGAATCGGACGGGGAGGGCGCTGTAGGGGACGCGATCCAGTACCTGCGTGCATTTGATGGCAGGCAGTTTGAAGGGAGCGTTTCGGCGACCGTATTCGACGCCTTCATCGACGCCCTTCGCAATGAGGTCTTCCTTGGCACGACCGGCAATTTCCTTTCGCCCGGCGTGTTCCGTCTCGCCGCCCAACCGAGCGTGATTTTGAACGCGCTGCAGGGCAACACTGAAGTCAAATACCTGAAGGGTAGGTCCGTCGCCGAGGTGTTCAAGGCCGCCGCGACGAAGGCGGCGTCGACACTCGAACAGAGGCTCGGCGCCGATGCGGCGCTTTGGCGATTCCGCCCGGGGTCGATTCCGGTGCCTGGCGAGCCGCCCATCCCCTACAACAATAGGGGGTCGTATATTCAGGTGGTGGAGCTGCGGGCGACGGTCCGGGGCAGGAACGTGCTTCCTCCAGGCGTCGCCGAATCGGGTCCGCACAGCAAAGATCAGGCGCCGCTCAGTCGGGCGTGGCAGTTCAAGCCGATGAAGATGCGGCCGTTCTAGGGGAGGGTGCGTGGTGCGTAGTCCGTGGTCTCTAGTCTGCGGCGTCATGGAACTGCGCCCCAAAAGCCTCTCGTCATCGTCCCACGCCTAGGCACGTGATTTGTGATGACGAATGGAAAGGCCCATGTGGGATGCCAAGCCCCAAAAGCCTCTCGTCATCGTCCCACGCCTAGGCACGTGATTTGTGATGACGAATGGAAAGGCCCCTGTGGGATGCCAAAAGTGGCCCACACGGAGCCTGCGGCCCCTTCACCCGGTTCACTGCTTTCACAGACCTTGCCCACGGGTTGTGAGGTGGTTCGCCAGACCACGAACCACGGACCACTTGCCTTCTTCCTCTCACTTCCCAGCCAAACTCTTCTTCCCGACAAATAGCTCCCCTGAGAACCCCCAGCCCTCGGTTTGGCCGGGGTTTTCGGTCCAGGTGATCCAGACGCTGTTGCCATCGGAACAGCATCCGATGAAGTCGAGCGGCGGTCTTTCGCAGGCCCAATCGTGGCTCACCCTCTCGCTTGCCGAAAACGAAGCATCGGAAACAGTCCAAGAGGCGTAGCGCGTTTGCCAGAGACCGACGCGCTTGTTGTTGGTGTTCTTCTGCCCACTTCGGTTATCGATAAACGCCAGGTGGACCCGCCCTTTGGGGTCGGCGGAAACCCAAGGAAGGGTCTGAACGTAGTTGGAGACCGTCGAGTTCCGGTCCCGGCTCATCCGAAAGGACCGGATGGCCGATTCGAGCTCCTTGCCGGAAAGGCACGGCTTGCTCTCCCCCCAGGTCTTGCCGCCGTCTTTGCTGACCCTGAAATAGGCCAGAAGAGGGTGTTCTGTGGCCCCGTCCACTTCGACCTCGGCATAGTCCTGATAGATCGCCATGACGGTGTCCTTGCCCACCGCCACCACGCTGCCCAGCATCCAACGCTCTTGAGTGTCCCCGAGCGAAGGATGGGTCGCGCCGATCATGGCGTGGTTGCCCCAGGTCTTGCCGCCATCGTCGCTCGAGGCGAACATGTACTTGTCGATGTGCTCGTAATCGAAGCTCACAGCCCAAGCCGCGTAGATTCGCCCTCCAGTCCCCACCGTCAGGTAGGGATCCACCGCGTATTCGCCCTCGGAACCCTTGTCCACGCGCGCGATGGTCTTGAATGATTCGCCTTGGTTGCTTGACGAGGCGTAGAAGATGCCTTTGGACTTCGGCCCGCCGATGTAGCCGTCCGAGTAGTTAAACCCGATCTCGCCGGTGATTGGGTTCACGACGATCCACTCCCGGTCATAGGGCCCGTCGATCCTCCCGACCTTGCGGATGGTTTTCCCATAGTCGGACGACCTCACCACCTGAATGCCCTTGACCCCCGGCACCAGGTAGGTGATGTAGAGCTTCCCGTCGGGGCCGATCGCCGAGGTGACGTCGCAGAAAGAGTCTGGCAGGTCGTGGCTCATACCGAAAGTCGCGCCGAAATCTCCGCTGACGTAGAGTTTGCAGGGCTGGTGGGCCGTGGCGTAGACGTTTCCCCTGCCGTCGGTCGAGACGAAGGACTCGCCCCCCTGCCCAAGTTTCTTGATGTCGGACCACTGGGCAGGGGCGGTAGCGGCAACGAAGATCGAGGCGACAATGGACGCGGTTCGTGTCATGGTTCACTCACTTTCTGCCAGGACACTCCGGGTCCCGCAGAGCCCGCTTACTTCTTGTACATCGCCAGCCGGTCGGTCAGCTCTTTGAGCACGGAGGCTTCGAAGCCTTTGGTTGCCTTGGCTGCGGCGACGGCTTTGGTGCCGCTCGCGATTGCGGCCTGCTTGTTGCCGGACTTGAATTGGGCTAGCGCGAGCGTATCGAGCGAATAAGCGTCGTTGCCACCCATCTCGGCCACGGCTTTTTGGGCGATCCGCGCTGCCAGCGCGTAGTCCGGCTTCTTTAGGGGGGCATCGGGGTCGACGATGCTCCAGGCAATGCTGTTGAGCGCCACGCCGTTCTCCTTGTAGGCCCCGTTGGAGAGCTTCTCGCCATAGGCTTGGGCGGCGGCTTCGTCGTAGCGGAGCATGTACGAAAACTTGGCCATGCCTAGCTGCTCCTCCATTGCGGGATCGTCCGCCAGTGCCTTGTCCAGTATGGAGACGGCTCCTCGATAGTCCTTCTTCTGGAGCGCATCGCTTAGCGAATTGCTGAGCGCCATCTGCTTCTTCATGGCGCGCTGCTTGTCCGCCTCAGCCTGCTTGGCAGCAGCCATGTCGTACTTGCCTGCGAGTACTTTGTCGAGCACCTTGTCGAGTCCGTCCATCGGGTGGCCGATCCACACGATCTTCTGGTTCTTGTCCACGACGAAGGCCGCAGGGATGCCGTTCTGATTGGCGGCGGCCATCCAGGTCTTGGCCATCGTGCCCTCGAAGCCATCGGCGGCGACGTTGTAGTCCATCTTTGCGCCAAACTCCTTGACGAACTTGGCGACTTTGGAAAGGTGGGAGTTGCTCTTGAGCTTCTGCTCCTCCCAGACACTGACGCCCACGAAGTCCACCTTGCCCTTGTACTTGTGGGCAAGCTCGGTCAGGTGGGGGATGCTTTCCTTGCATGGGCCGCACCATGTGGCCCAGAATTCGACGACGTGGACCTTCCCGTCGGCCAGGCTCACGGGGCCACCCTTGATCCACTTGGCCACCTTGAGGGCCGGCGCAGACGATCCCACGCCGAGGTCGCCGGCGAGCACGGACGAGGAAATCGCGGCAGCGAGAATTGCGAGCGAAAGCAGTTTAGAAAGCGGTCTCATGGTGTCACCTCTTGGGGCGCGCCCAACGCGGGCGCTTCTGCCAGTTAGTACGAATCTGAGGCGAGATTCGTTACGTTTGGAGGGCTCGGCTAAAATACGACTTGGCGGCCAGGTTGAGCTCATTTCCAAGGGCCCATCTGACCGCTTGCCGAACCTCAGGATAGAACCATGTTCACGACCCTCTTGTGCGCAATCGCTCTTCAGCCGCTTGGCGGCCCCGTCCCAACCCCGACGCAAGGCAACGACGTGAAGGGCCAGGGCCAGCTCGTAGGGATCAACGGGGACTTTGGCGCGATCTACAGCCTCAAAAACGGCTTCAACGTGGCCATCTTGAGCGCAAGGTACACCGTCGAGCCGTTCGACTGCTACGCGTTGCCGGTCCTTCAGGGCGACCAAAAGTTCGTCGTCCTCGACATTGCCGTCAAGAACGCCAAACCGGAGGACAACTTCCTGGATACTTCCGGGTTCATCAAGGTGATCGACACGACGGGGAAGATCTACGACAGCACGAACTACCGGTTGGAGAGCAAGGGCGCCGAAGCTCCCGACACAACCCTCAGGCCTGGCCAAGGCCTCGGGCAAAAGGAGCTCAAGGATCCGTTTAGGGTGGCTTTCCCGGTGGATGCCAAGGCCGTGATCAACAAGATCATGATCAACCAGGGCAGGCTGAACACGAACGAGCAGGTGGTTCGGTTCATGATGTCGGAGCCGCCCAAACCGGACGCCACCACCAAGCCCAAGAACTTCATTGCCGCCCTCCCAGACGGCGTCCGAGAGAGCGGCGACGCCTGGGGCGCCATCGCAATGGCAGAAGGGAAGGGCGCAATCGGGGTGAGCGTTCCCAGCGGTGCGTTTGGGCTCAAGCTTGAATCGCTTGCGGCCTCCGATGCCGCGAAGTTCAACGGTGAGCCTCCCGCGGAGGGGAAGAAGTTCTGGGTGGCCACTTTTGTTGTGACTGGGCTCGTGACCCAGAACTTAACGATGTACGAGGTCACTGGGGGAGATCAACCCAGTTTTGAGCTCAGCGACGCCGACGGCGAGCGATACAAGCCGCTCGGCTACCGTAAGGCCAAGGCGGATGAGGAACCTGAGCATGAGTTCAGAAAGGGCGACCAATACACTTTCCGCGTGTTATTCGAGGTCCCCGCAGACGCGAAGTTCAAGAAGTTCGTGTATGGGACTTGGAATAGCCAAAAGTGGGCCGTCCATCTGAACTGAGAGTCCTCCGACGGTGCCGTGGTTCCAGAAGCCCGTGGGTTTGTTTCGGGCGGCGAAATGGGCTAAAGTATCGGCTCTGGGTTCATCGCCCGCGGGGCGTGAACCCGAGATCGGAGACTTGTTCAGATGACTAGATTCTTCTTGTTTGCCGCCTGCCTGGCGGTTCTTTGTGTCGGCTGCTCGGGCGGTGCCACGTCTGAAGCCCAAGACGAAAAGCCCGTCTCCCAATCGGGAGAGGGTGCGACGCCGAAGCCCGATGAAGGGACGAGCGGAGGGGCTGAGGCAGCAGCAGGAGGCGGTGAATCCTCCTTCGCTGAGGTGGCAGCCATCTTCAATGAGTCCTGCGTTAAGTGCCACTCCGGGCCGGGCGCAAAGGGCGCCATCGACCTCTCGACCTACGACGGGGTAATGAAGGGCGGAGAGGACGGGGCCATCGTGACGGCGGGCGACGTCGAGAAGAGCAAGCTTTCGATGGCGCTTCGGGGCAAAGGCGCCAAGCAGATGCCGATGATGGCGGAGCCGCTCCCTGAAGAGAAGATCGCCAAGGTCGAGGCCTGGATCAAAGCAGGGGCGAAGAAGGAATAGGACAAAGGGACAGATGAACCGTAGCCGCAGGTTCCGCGCCTGCGTACCTTCTACCAGATGAACCGTAGCCGCAGGTTCCGTGCCTGCGTCTCTTCTACCAGATGAACCGTAGCCGCAGGTTCTGTGCCTGCGTCTCTTCTACCAGATGAACCGTAGCCGCAGGTTCCGAGCCTGCGTGTCTTCTACCAGATGAACCGTAGCCGCAGGTTCCGTGCCTGCGTGTCTTCTTGAAACAGTCAACCCTGCCTGTCGACGCCCATCATCCCAACCGGTGACAGAACGTCCAGGATGAGCGTGTCCTCAATCGCTCGGACCCCATGCTGAAAGTTGGGGGGCAATACGATCACCGTGTGGCCCCCCACTTCCCGCTCTTCATAGTCCCCGCTTCCCAGCTCGCCGAGCTGCCAAAGCACTCGTCCCGAGATCACGAAGGCGATTTGCTCGCTCTCGTGCCGGTGCGGCTCAACCACGCACCCCTCTTTTAGCTCCACGCAGGCCCAGAGCATGTTCTCTCCTTGGATCTTGCGACGGAAAAGGTTGACGATCGGATTGTCCTCGGGGAGCTCAGAAAGCGAGCGAACGGTCGCGGGCATGGGTGGGAGTCTATCCCATCGAGCCTTGCACAACCCAGTCGGAAACCTCCCGGCGGGCCATGGGCGTATCAACCATCACGAAGATGGGCTTTCTCCTTTCGCTGGCATTTCTGGTTGGCGCGCAAGACCGCATCTCGGCGGTTTCGCCGTCGATTGACCTGGTGTCGATCAAAGGGCACGGGGCTGTCAAAGACTTCAAGATCGGCAGATTCGAGGTCACGATGAAGCAGTTCGAGGCCTTCGTGAGGGACGCAGGTTACGACGGTAGGGCGCATCCGAGCAGCAAGTCCTCCGAGCCGTTCCTGTTGGGATGGAGTGCCGGGAAACCTCCTGTCGGAAAGGACCGCTACCCGGTGTGCTATGTGAACTGGCACCACGCCAAAGCCTTCTGCGTTTGGCTTTCGATGAAGTCGGGCCTGAACGTTCACCTCCCGACGGATGCCCAATGGACGCTGGCAGCCTCGGGCGTGCAGGGCAGAACCTACCCCTGGGGCAACGCTTGGGATCCCAAGCGCTGCAACTGGGGCGATGAGGGCAAAGTGGATGGCTACATGGAGTCCGCGCCGGTCGGCAGCTTTCCCAGGGGCGCGACGCCCGAAGGCGTGCTCGATATGGCTGGAAACATCTGGGAGTGGTCTGCGGAAGGCCACTTGCGCGGCGGGCCGTGGTGCATGGACAAGAGCACCGTTCTCTGTACGTTCGTCGCTCACGAAAACACGGAGCGCTGCGACGACAAGTTCGGGCTGAGGATTGCTGTGGGCGGGTAGCCCTGGACTTCTGCCTCTCACCCCTGTTCGCTTCGCTCACGGTCCCTCTCCCCATGGGGGCAAGGTGTTGTTTTCGCTACGGCGCCAGACCCTCGACCCTAAGCCCCGGACCCCAGACCCCAAATCCGATTCACCCTACATCGTCCCATAGAGCCGGTCGCCGAAATCCCCGAGGCCGGGGAGGATGTACTTCCGGTCGTTGAGGCCACGGTCGAGCGCCGCCGTAACGATATCCACATCTGGGTGGTCGGCATTGAGCTTGGCGACGCCTTCGGGCGCTGAAACCACGCTGACCATGGTCACGGACGCGGCCCCATTGGCCTTCAGCAGGGAAATCGCCTGGGAGGCTGAGCCCCCGGTGGCAAGCATTGGGTCCACGCAGAGCGTGTAGCGTCCCGCCAACTTCGGAAGCTTGCAGTAGTAGCTATGCGCGATCGCCGTGTCTTCGTGGCGCTCAAGCCCGATGTAGCCAATCGAAACGTCGGGGAACATCTCGACGATTGGGTCGAGCATCCCTAGCCCCGCGCGAAGGACTGGAACTACCGCCAACCCGGCTCCCAATGTGGACGCCTCGGCCGTTTCGAGCGGCGTTTCGACCGATCCTGCAGTCCTTGGCATCGCACGAGTCGCCTCGATCACCAGAAGCCGCGTGAGGTTGGCGCAGAGGGTCCTGAACTTCTCCGGTGGCGTTTTCTTGTCGCGAAGACCGGCGAGCAAATGGTTCGCCAGAGGGTGGTCGAGCACGAGGAGCGACATGGATTGATTGTGCCCTGTTTGCAGGCTCTTTGCCTTTGCCGGCACACAATCGCAAATGCGCCAAGGCTTTTCCACAGACCCCTTCCTTAAGATAGGGTGAACGTGCTACAAATAGGGTGAGCCTTTGGGACGGCCCGTCCGCCTGCTTGGAGGTCTGCAGCCATGTTAACCGCGAACGCCCACGGGATCATTTTGGCAACGGGTCAAGCCGAAGCCGCCACCGGTGGCATCGCCCCACCGTTGCTGAATGCCTGCGGCACGCCGTTGGTCGAACTGGTGGTTTCGGCCTTTCGGGGCGTCGGCGTTGCGACGCCGACCGTCGTGGTCGAGGAGCCATCGGGACAGGCGATACGTGAGGCGTTGGGAACGGGCGTCCAGATAGCTTGGGCGGACAGGCCCCTTGCCGATGCCGCCGCCCTCAATGCTGCAAGCAGCCTGTTTGAGGAGGCGCGCGGACCTGTCCTCGTCGCGTGCGCGACCACCGGCTTGCTGACCTCCGCAGAGTTGCGGGCCCTTCTGGTTCAGCACGCCGACGCCCGCGCCGCCGCCACGATTGCGACCATGCGGCTTCAGGAACCCTCAGGGCATGGGCGCGTCGTCCGAGACCCTCATGGCAAGGTTGCGCGGGTCGTTCAGGAGCAGGACGCCAACCCTCGAGTGCGCGCCATCCAAGAGATCTGCGCTGAGGTCTACTGTTTCGATGCGCAGGTGCTGTTCGCCATGCTCCCACGGCTGATTGCCGAGCGCGGCGCCGCACCTACGCCTCTGGCCGATATTTTCGAACTCATTTATGAGGCCGGGGGGACGATCGAGACGCACGTCTTCGACGATTCCGGGACGTTCCAGCGTGCAAAGGGCCTCTGGGACCTTGCGGTTCTCACCGGTGTGCTCCGCCAGCGCATCTTGAAGAAGCATTGCGGCCAGGGCGTGCTCATTACAGACTTGGACACAACCTTCATCTGCCACGACGTCGAAATCGGCTCTGGAACGCGCATCGAGCCCATGACCTCGATCCTGGCCGGCACAAAAGTGGGCGCAAGCTGCCACGTCGGCCCGCAGTCGTTCGTCTCACAATCGGTAATCGAGGACGGCGCATCCGTGTTCATGAGCCAGGTGAGCGGCGCGACGGTTAAGAAGGGGGCCAGGGTCGGCCCGTTTGCCAACCTTCGGCCCGGAGCCGTCATCGGCGAGGGCGCGAAGGTCGGAAACTTTGTCGAGGTGAAGAACGCTTCCCTTGGCAAAAAGGCCAGCGTTTCGCACCTGGCCTATATAGGCGATGGAACCGTCGGCGACGAGACCAACATCGGCGCGGGCGTGATCTTCTGCAACTACGACGGGGTTCACAAGAACCGAACGGAAATCGGGGACAACGCATTCGTTGGCTCCAATTCGACATTGATCGCACCGGTGACCATCGGCGATGGCGCGCTGGTTGCGGCTGGAAGTGTGGTGACCCACGACGTCCCGGCCGATGCCGGAGCGTTTGGGCGTTCTAGACAAGAAACGAAAGAGGGGTGGGCCAAGAAATGGCGTCAGCGGAAACAGGTGGAGTCAACTTGATGGAAGGTGTGAGCGAGCTTCATGACATGAAGCTCTTCGCAGGCAACGCGCATCGCGAATTGGGCGTCCGAGTGGCCGAGTATCTCGGCATCGACGTCGGCGCGATGACCGCCACACGGTTCAGCGACGGCGAGATCCGCGTGCTGGTCGATGAGAGCGCGCGCGGCAACGACGTGTTTCTCCTGCAGCCCACCTGCAACCCGGTGAACGACTCTCTGATGGAGCTCCTGATTCTTTTGGACGCCTTTCGTCGAGCCTCCGCGCGGCGCATCACCGTGGTCATCCCCTACTTCGGCTATGCCCGTCAGGACAAGAAGACCAAGCCGCGCGAACCTATCACCGCACGGCTCGTGGCGGACTTGATCCAGGTTGCCGGCGCCCATCGCGTGGTGTGTGTGGACCTGCACGCCGAGCAGATCATGGGCTTCTTCGACATTCCGGTCGACCACCTCTATGCCGGGCCGATCATCGGGCGCTACATGCTGGATCACGGCATGGGCGAGGACGACGTGGCCGTCGTCAGCCCGGACGTTGCCGGCGTGACCCGAGCGCGGGCCCTTGCCGAAATGCTCAAAGCGCCCCTGGCGATCGTCGCCAAACGCCGCCCCGAGCCGAACAAGGTCGACATCATGGAAATCGTCGGCGACGTGGCGGGCAAGAAGTGCATCATGATTGACGACATGATTGACACCGGCGGCTCGGTCATCCAGGGCGCGGAGGCCTTGCTCAAGCGCGGAGCGACCGACGTCATCGTGAGCTGCACCCACCCGGTCCTCTCGGGCAATGCGAGCCAGAGGCTGCAAGACAGCGTGATTTCGCGCGTCATCACCATGGACACGCTGCCGATCCCCAGCGAGAAGATGTTCCCGAAACTCACGGTGCTGCCAATTGCGCCACTGGTCGCCGAGGCGATCCGTCGCATCCACACCAACCGCTCGGTCAGCAGCCTGTTCAACTCCTGGCGCTGACGCCGAACGATGAATTGGACCGTCCGCCTTTACGAATCGGCGCCATGGAAGCGATACGTCATCCTCTTATTCGCGGTGGCCGCCGGAGCCCTTGGCTATGCCATGGTCCCTCACCCGTTCTTCGCGGTCTTCGGGTTCATCGCGATCCTGGCCTCGACGGCGGAGTTCTGGATGCCCCTGAAATACCAAATGAACGAAAAGCGGGCGTCGGTGAAGGCGGGATTCAGCGTAACAGCTATCGAATGGTCGGAGATCAAGCGAGCGATTTGCGCCCCAGAAGCCGTCAAGCTCTCACCTCTGAAGGAAACCGGCAGACTGAGCGCGTTTCGCGGGGTCACGCTAAGGTATGCCGGGAACGCGGAAGAGGTCTTGGCCTATGTGAAGGAGCACCTGCCTGAAGATGCGAGAGTTGTGGAGTTCCGAGCTGACTGAAGAGGAGACCGACAGGCTCCTGAAGAAGGCGGCGTCGGAGATCAAGAGGCGAAAGCTGGAGAGCCCGGCCATCTTGATGGCGGAGATGCACAAGCCGCTGGCGGGCATCGGCAGCCAGGCGGCGGTGATGCTCTCCCCGATTTTGGTCCCGTTTTTCGGATTCGAGAACGTGGACGATTACAGCCGACTGTTCTCAAAGCGTGAAAACTTCGAGCGGTTCATCCGTCTCTTAGAGCAAGACGCGCAGCCTGACGAAGGTCCTGAGTCCGTTCAGGCAGGTTCTGACGGTGAAAAGAAGGAACAGGACTCGGCAGCGCAGAACAGTTTGGAAATCGAGCCTGGCTCGAAGGCGGACAATTAGATGCAGTGGCATGACACCGGTTGGTTCCCCCTGGTCTTTGTCCTGTTGTTGGCGACCTTCGTCATCCTGAACATCGCTCGCGCGAAAGGCGCCAAGGAGCTCTTCCTAAGGAGAATTCCAGGCCTGAACGCGATCGATGAAGCGATCGGGCGTGCCACCGAAATGGGAAAACCCGTTTTGATGGTGCCCGGCATTGGTGACGTTGAGACCGTCGGCGTGCAGGCGCAGGCCCTCACCATTTTTGGCTATATTTCGCGCACGGTCGCGAAGTTCGCCAGCCCCATGCGGCTCTGCGTGGCGCAACCCGCCACCTACACGCTGGCCCAGGAGATCATTCGGGACAGCTACCAGGCCGAAGGGGTGCTCGACCGCTTCGATCCGGACTCTGTCCAGTTCCTTACGGACCAGCAGTTTCCGTTTGCGGCGGGCGTGGCGGGCATCATCCACCGCGACCGAACGGCCGCCTGCTTCCTCATGGGACCCTTCTACGCGGAGTCGCTGATCTTCGCCGAAACGGCCAACTCGGTCGGCGCTATCCAGATCGCGGGCTCGACCCAGAACACGCAGACCCCCTTCTTCATCGCGGCCTGCGACTACGTTCTGATCGGCGACGAGTTCTATGCCGCGAGCGCCTATCTCAGCCGTCAGCCAGTTCACGTAGGGAGCTTGGTTGCTCAGGACTGGGGCAAGATGCTCATCGGGTTTACGATATTCGTCGGCCTGCTGCTCTCCTCTTTCCAGATGAGCTTCAACAAGACCACCAAGGAGCGGCTTGCAGACGGCACCTGGATGGACATCAAGGTTGGTGAGGCCACACAAACGGTTCCGCGAGCGTTCGAGGAAACCACGATCGGGCTGTTGTTGAACCCAACCACCCTGGTGAAAGGGGAACCGGCTCAAGGGACGTTTGCGAACATCGAGGCTTACACTTCGGCGCGCAAAGCTGAGCTTGGATCGAGCCAGGACCCGACCCCCGGTGAGAACGCCACCATTGGCGGGGAAGACGGCCAATGGTACAAGTGGGACCTCACGAAAGATCAGAAGGACTACTTCATCGAGGACTTCGTGGTTTCGGGCGAACAAGAGACCAAGCTGACACGTACCTATCGCTCGCGAACCCAGAAGCCTGAAGAGAAACCCGCCGCGGGAGGTGGAAACTAATGTTCTTGGCTCAAGCTTCCCCGTTTTGGTCCAAACCGGTCGGCTCCCTGGAGCTAAAGATCTGGATTGCCGTTGGATTCATTCTCGGCATCGCGTTTCTCTTCTTCTGCATGCAGGCGCCGGTCCGCTCGCGAAAGTGGATTATTGCCAGCGTGACGTTTGTCGGTGGGGCCTTCTGGGTTTTGCGCGCGTACTGGCCCGAACCGGCCTTTCGCGGCCCCAACGACGTTCCTAGTGGGCTCGTCGAAGGGGTGGGGTTCTGGATTCAGGACGCCATCCCGAAGTTCAGCAACTTCGCGAACATCATTTCTGGCTTCCTGCTGGGTCTGGGAACCTACTCTTTGGTCCGCATCCACCTCAAGCGGATTGGCGGCGGGCACAAGGACCGGGTGTTCAGCGTGGTGTTGCTTGTTTCGGCGCTCGCGATGTTCATCGTCCACACCTGGGATTGGAAGATCCGCAAGTTCGAGGATGAGCAGAACCTGCTCGGCGACGTGGCGAACTGGGGGTTCTGGCAATACGCCAAGGACTTGCTCTTCGACGGGATGAACCAAGTCATGGAGGCGGCGATGTTCTCCATGATCGCGTTCTTCATCTTGAGCGCGGCGTACAGAGCCTTCCGGCTGCGCTCGATCGAAGCAACGATCCTGCTGACAGCGGCAGTCATCATGATCTTCAGCCTGATGGGCCACCTGTGGGCCTTTGGCGGCGATCAGGTGATGCTCTATGCCCGCGACCACGGCCTCGATCCAACGGGTTTTGTCTCCAACTTGAAGCCAAAGTCGTGGACCGACTGGCTCACGTCGAACCTGCAGACCCCAGGCATCCGGGCGGTTGACCTGGGTCTGGGAGTCGGCGTCCTTGCGATGGGTCTTCGCCTGTGGCTCAGTCTTGAGAAGGGGGTCGGAAACAGCTAATGGCTACCAATGAACCCACCGTGAAGCCGGACTTCTGGGAAAAGCTGAACAAGCTGCCCAGCTTCTGGTTGTATCTGATCCTGATGGCGACTTTGAGCCTTGCGCTGCTTCCAACGGCCAAGCTCAAGAACGCCCCAAAGAAGCCCAACATCGCGCTTTTCACGACGCTGATGTCCATCCCTGAGGGCAGCACAGTCCTGATCCACTCCGATTGGACGAACTCCACGCGGGGAGAGAACGCGGGCCAAATGGAGGCTCTGCTGCGGCTCCTGATGCGAAGGAAAATCAAGTTCGCCGTCGCCTCGATCGGTGACGCGCGTGCCCCGCAGGTGGCCAAGGACACGATCCGGCGCATCAACGAAGAGAGGCAGAAGAACGGCGAGCAGCCCTACCGGAAATGGGAGGACTATGTAGAGGCAGGGTTCTTCGCCAACGTCGAAGGCACGCTCAACGCGATGTCGTCGAACCTGCAAACGGCCTGGGCCGGCAAGACCGACATAAAGCCGGGAAGCGGACCCACGAACATCTTCGAGTCGCCGGTTCTGAGGAACGTCAAGAAAATCGAAAACGCGGCGCTGGTAATCGACGTTCATGCCTCCGACGTGGCTTACAAGATGATCGAGCGGCTGAACGGCAAGGTCCCGCTGGCATCGATGTGTACCGGCGTTATGGGGCCCGAAACCCTCAACTACTTCGCCGCAGGGCAGCTCAAAGGAGTCTGCGTCGGCCTGGACGGGGTCGTGGGTTTTGAAACGATGATGGAGAACGGGATCGAACCCGATGAGTTCAAGGCCATCGACGAGGGCAAGGTGCCGGCGCCCGGCTTCAAAGCGATTGAAGGCTTCAAGGGCCAGAAGAACCTCGCGCGCGGGATGAACTACTACATGGCGCTCCACGCGGGCCTTGTGCTCCTTGTGCTTGCCGTCGCGCTTGGAAACATCGGCATGTTCATGGGCCGGAGGAAGAAGACTCAATGAGCTACACGTTCTGGAAGCTGACCATCGGTGTACTCTGCACCTTTGGCCTCTATAGCATGCTCTACCGCGAAACCCGGTTCTATCGGCTCTTTGAGCACCTCTTCCTGGGCCTCGCAGCCGGCTATGGCATGGCCGTCATGTGGACGGAAACCTTGCATCCGCAGTGGTGGACCCCAATGATGGGCGCTCAGGCCAAGGGCACCGATCCCGCGCAGCCTGGCTACTGGGTATGGGTCATCCTTTTCCCACTTTCGGCAATGGCCTACCTGGTGTACCACGAGAAGCACGGCTGGATGGCACGCGTCCCGATCGGCGCGATGCTCGGCCTTTGGGGCGGCCAACAGGTCCAGGTTTGGTGGAACCGGTATGGAGACCCGATCAAGGACTCGATTCGCCCCATTCTCCCAACGCATTGGTCGCCGTTTGTGCCCGGAACGGGCGGAATGTCGGATGAAGCCAAGCTCGAATTGGGCCGGAGCGTGTACATCTCGCAGGCTGTGAACAACATCATCTTCGTGTCTGTGCTGCTCTGCGTGCTGACCTACTTCATCTTCAGCGTGGACTTCAAGAGCCGGTTCGTGAAGGGCATGGCCACCACAGGAAGATGGGCACTGATGATCGGCTTTGGCGCGATTTTCGGCTCAACGGTAATGACTCGCTTCGCGCTCCTCATCGACCGCATGTACTTCGTTTGGATTGAGTGGTTCAAGGGGCAGATTCTGCATATGTGAGGGGAGGGCAGGAGAGACGGGTTTTCCGGTTCTCAGGTGTTCAGGTGTTCGGGTTTCCTTTGCCAAAGCGAAGGGCGGCTAAGTCGAGGTTGGACCTGCTGTGTTTCAGCGCATTTCCCAGAGATCCTGAACACCTGATCACCTGAACACCTGATCACCTGAACACCTGACAACCCGAAGACCGTAACACCTCTTCCCCCGTGCTACCCTTAATCCGTGTCCACCCGGGCCATCACCGTCCATGCCGTCGTGCTTCGCCGCCATGACCTTGGCGAGTCGGACCGCAGGCTGACGCTCCTGACCGAGGAGCTTGGCGTCTTTGATGCCATCGCCAAGGGCGCCCGAAAGGGCGGGTCGAGGCTGGCCGGAGCTTCCGAACCCCTTTCCGTGAGCGCCCTGCACCTGGCCATCGGCAAGAGGCAATGGTACGTGACCCAGGCCCAGGCCATCACCTCTTATCCGGGCCTGAGGCTGGACTATGAACGGCTCAGCTTCGCCCTTGCGCTCTGCGAGATCGCTTCCTGGATCTTTCCGCACGAGCAGCCCGCGCCAGAGGCCTTCCGGTTCTTTGTCGAGTCGGTGAAATACCTTGAGGTCCACCCGGAGCCGCTGGCTGCGGCGGTGTGGGCGGAAGTACGGATGCTCGAACTCGCCGGGTTCGGGCCCCAGTTCGTAAGTTGCGTCGCTTGTGGACGGCAACTGTCTGGGGTCGAGGGAGTGCTGAGCCCGAAAGCGGGCGGCCTGGTCTGCCCAGAGCACGAGGAAGGGCACCACGACACGTTTCGTGTCCGGGCCGAGGCCGCGATCGGGCTGGAGAGGATTGGCGAGCTCGACGCCCCGCCCGAGCACTTTCGCTTCGGAGGCGAGGCCTATCGGGCGCTGCTGCCGTTCTGGCTGCATGTGGTCGAGCGGGCCCTTCCGGCAAGGCAAGCCGCCACGCACTAGCCTCAAAATCGGAGACAGTTGGAAAGACTCCCTCGCGCCCGCGCACGCGAGAATCCTCCATGGGGTAACTTGCCAGGAATGATGAACCCCAGGACCTCGCTCACCTTCGGCGTCCTCGCCGTCTTTGCAGCATTGATGGCCGCAGGCTGTGGAAAAGGCGGCTTCTCCGAGCGCGTGAAAGCAGGCAAGGAGTCGGTCTTCCGCTACCCGATCGTGACCTCTCCGACCAGCCTAGATCCTGGCATCGTTCAGGACGGCGACACGATCGACCTCTTGCAGCAGGTCTATGAGGGCCTGGTGACCTGGAGCCCTGAAAACCGCCCTGTCGGCCTGATAGCGGAGAAGTGGGAGATCAGCCCCGACGGCAAGGTTTATACCTTCCACCTCAAGCACGGCGTGAAGTTCCACAGCGGCAGGGAAGTCAAGGCCCAGGACTTCAAATGGACGATCGAGCGCAACACCGATCCGGCTTTCAAGTCTCCGACCGCCAAGACCTATCTGGGCGAGATTGTCGGGGTGAACGAAAAGGTTACCGGTGCAGCCAAGGAGGTCACCGGCTACCAGGCGATAGACGATTACACTGTCCAGATCACCGTCGACAAGCCGAGGCCCTATTTTCTTGGCAAGCTGACCTACATCGTGGGCGCCGTGGTGGACATGGATAAGGTTCCCCAAAAGGCTAAGCGCAAGGATGGCACCTGGGATTGGCCGGAGATCAAGTCGGCAGACCAGATGGTGGGCACGGGCCCGTTCAAATGCGACCGCTATGAACCGGACCAGATCGCCATCCTGAAGGCGAACAAGGAGTATCACGGCGGGGCGCCCAAAATCGAGACAATCGAGCGGCCCGTGATCAAGGACGCCGTGACCCGGCTGAACAAGTACAAAGCCGGAGAGCTAGACCTCGTGATGCTCGAGCGGCAGGACGTGCTGTCGCTTCAAAAGGAGCCCACGCTTAAGGACCACCTGAAGTTCTTCGACCGGCCGTCACTCTGGTACATCGGCCTCAATGTGACCGACCCCCCGAAGGGCTACAGCCAGTTCAAGGACGTTCGAGTCCGGCAGGCCATTGCCATGGCGATCGACCGACAGAAGATCTGCAAGCAGGTGCTCGACGACATCAACCCGATTGCGGAGAGCATCGTGCCGCCGGGGGTGTTGGGGTACCGGCCTGAAGCGAGATTCCTTCCCTTCGACCTCGCCGGCGCCAAGAAGCTGCTTGCCGAGGCGGGCTATCCCGACGGAAAGGGCTTTCCGGAGCTGACGATGAGGTTCAGGGAGGCGCGTCCGGACATTCAGATCGTCGCGGAAGAGGTGGCAGGGCAACTGGCCCAAAACCTCGGCATCCACGTCAAGCTCCAAACGATGGAGTGGAGGGCTTACCTGGAAAAGCACAACGCCGACGGCGTGCCGTTCTTCCACATGCGCTGGGCCGCAGACTATCTGGACCCGGAGAACTTCCTCAGCTTCCTGCTGGCGGGATACGGGCCTGAGAACCACGTCAATTATCGCAACCCGCAATACGACGCCCTCTGCTCGCAAGCGGACTCGGAGATGGACGAAGCCAAGCGAAGGCAGCTCTATGCCCAGGCCGAGGACATCGTCCTGAAGGATGCGCCCTTCATTCCCATCTACTTCCAGCGAGACGCGGAGCTGATTCGGCCCAGGGTCAAAGGGCTTCGGGAATCGCTATTTGGACACTTGCCTCACACGACCGTGTATCTGGAGGGCGGACTCTGAAGCCCGCGGGTTTCGGCGTGTGTGCCGTGATTGGCAAACAAGGGGGTTTGGCGTGAAGCGGCAGGGCGTCCTTAGGGTCCCGGGCGAGCTTCCGAAGGTGCAGGGTGCCAGACCGTGGAGCGTTTCCTACGGCGCTGGGGAGCGTCCGGTTGAGTCTGGTGCTTGGCAGAGCAACGGCGGGGATTACGACGGGCACCCGCTAAGGTCGTGCCCGTACACCCTTCATCTCGACGTGCCCGAGGCGCCCGGGCGGCTGAAGGAGGTGGAGCTGATCGGGATCTTCGCGATGCACGCCGAGCATGAGCCGGTTGGCGTTCACGGTGCGAGCGTGTTTCTGGGAGACAGTCATCGGTTCGACACCAAAGTGGACCTTCACAACGGCCGTCACTACATGGATGCCGCCCTGATGGACGCCAAGCTCACTCCTAACGGCGACGGCACGCTGCTCAAGTCCATGGGTGTCGCCAGGCAGGGCGGATCCGTGTTCCGAGTGGACAGTCTATCCATAGGTGTGGGCTCGGCAACACGGCCCAAGAAGCTGCTCTTTCATGACCTGAACACCCCGGCCTCGTTTGTGGTGTTCGACGTGAACTGGGTCTATGAGCTTGCCAAGGGCTGCCCGTTTCATGCGAGCGGTGGCGGCGTTCCGCTCAGCGAACTGGCCTCGATCGTGCGCGTGGGGGACCGGGTCCGGCTTCACGCGGCGATTTCACAGCTTGAGAAGGCCATTGCCGCCACGGAGGACCTCGACGAGGCGCGCGGCGAAGCGCTCACCTTCATCGCCATTGTGACCGCCGCTACGCTTGAGATGGGCGGATCGCGACGCATGCACCGCGTTCAGCTCGAAGCGGCACGCAAACTGGATTCCCTGACCGACCGGGAGGCCATCGCGAAGGAGGCGCTCCTAATCGTCGAAGACACGGCAAGTTCCTTGCTCCCGACGGAAGAGGGGCCAAACGACCCGATTATCGACCGCGCGCTGACGCTGGTGGACCGGCACTTTGCGCAGAACCTAACCGATACGACGGTCGCGGAGCAATTGGGCCTGAGCACCTCGCACTTTCGGTTCCTGTTCCGAAAAGCCACGGGCCTGCCCTTTCACAAGTACGTGATCGGCCTGAGGCTTGAGCGCGCGCGACAGATGCTCGTCAACGAGGATCTGCCCGTCTCCGAGGTCGCCGACGCCGTGGGCTTCTCGGGGCTGCCGCACTTCAGCAGGGCGTTTTCGCAGCGCTTCTCGGTGAACCCCTCCAGCTTGCGCCGAGCCAGGCAAGGAGAAGAGTGAGTCTCATGGGTTCCGATCCTCCGCGCGCAATCCTCGTTGGGGCGGGCGGCATGGGGCAGACCTGGGCCAAGCTCCTGCGAGATACCGGGCTCGCGGAGCACGCGGCGTGGGTGGACCTGGACCTTGCCAGGTTGGAGCAGGCACAGATCGAACTTGGTGTTCGGCCGGTCCATGTTGGCGATGACCTTGCCAAGGCCATCGCAGTGAGTGGGGCCGATTTCGTCATCGACGTGACCGTGCCGGAAGCTCACTGCGAGGTCACGCTTGCCTCCTTGAAGGCGGGACTCCCCGTGCTTGGGGAGAAGCCGATGGCGGCGAGCATGGAGCAGGCGCGCAAGATGGTTCGGGCCAGCGAGGAGTCCGGCAAGCTTTACATGGTCAGCCAGAGCCGAAGGTACGATTCGCGTCTTGCCGCTTATCGCGGCCTGATCGAGGAATTGGGCCCGCTCGGGATCCTGAATGCGGACTTCTTCATTGGCCCCCATTTCGGCGGCTTCCGGGACGAGATGCCGAGCCCCTTGGTGCTTGACATGGCGATCCACACGTTCGACCAGGCCCGGTTTCTCTCGGGTGCCAATCCGGTGAGCGTCTATTGCGAGGAGTTCAACCCCGGCTGGAGCTGGTACAAGGGCGACGTATCGGCCACAGCCCTATTCCACATGTCGGACGGGCTCCGATTCACCTACCGGGGGAGCTGGTGCAGCGAGGGGCTGCCGACTTCTTGGGAATCCGAATGGCGGGCTGTCGGGCCGAAGGGGACCGCGCTCTGGGATGGGCACCGGTCGATCCGAGCTGAGACCGTGAAGAGCGCCGGCGGCTTCTTTAGCGAGGTTGAGCCGGCTTCGGCAGCACCGGGTGAAGGACCTCACGGGATCGAGGGCGCCCTCCGCGAGTTCCTCGATGCGGTCCAGACCGGCCGCACACCCATGGGTGAGTGCCACGACAACATCATGAGCCTGGCGATGGTGTTTGGGGCCATTGAGAGCAGCCGAGAGGGCAAGCGCGTTGCGATTGAGCCGCTGATCGGTTAGCGGGACGCTATACTGGGCCCATGATCGTCGTCCGCCAGCTCACCAAGAGGTTCGGGGAGAAGGTGGTTCTGGAAGACATCGACCTCCACGTTGAGAAGGGCGAGATCGTCGCGCTGATGGGGTCGAGCGGCGGCGGCAAGACCACGTTGCTCAAGTGCATCACCGGGCTCATTCCGCCCTCCTCGGGGACCATCGAAGTGGCGGGGGTCTCGGTACTCGATAGCGGCGAGGCGGCGCGCCACAAGATGGGCCTCGTGTTTCAGTCGGCGGCGCTCTTTGACTTCATGAACGTGCGCGACAACGTGCTCTTCGGTCCGCGCCGCTGGATGAAGCTGACGCGAGGGCAAGAGGAGGAGCTGCTGACGGAGACGCTCGACGCGGTCGGCATGGCGGACAGCGCCGAGCTCATGCCGAGCGAGCTTAGCGGAGGCATGAAGAAGCGCGTGGGCATCGCGCGTGCCATCGCGCTGAAGCCAGAGGTCATGCTCTACGATGAGCCGACCACGGGCCTTGACCCGGTTACCGCTTACACCATCGACAGCCTGATCGCTGAGGTGAACCGGCGCTTTGAGGTCACAAGCTTGGTGGTCAGCCACGACGTCACGTCGGTGATGCGGGTCGCCGATCGGGTGGTGTTTTTGGAGGGCGGGAAGATCCGGTTCGACGGGCCGCCGAGCGCGTTCAAGGCTTCGGACTACCCGGCGGTAGCGGAGTTGGTGTCCAAGTCGCGCGCAGAGAGCCTCTAGCGAAGTTGCGTGGGTTGTGGTCCGTGGCGGCCAGTCTGTTTTCCTGCGCCGGGGGCTCTCCCGCAGCGGGCGCGGAGCGGGCGCGTGTTCGCCCCGCGCAGGGCCTAAAGTCCCACATCGATGAACCACCTGCTCCGTATGGCGTTTGGGCTGGTGTCGGACGCGCCAGGCCCCACCAAGGCAGTCCGACAACCTATCGCTCGTTTGACGCTGCAACCTGTACCTCCAGGTCCTCAGCAGGGCCGGGACCCCCACTCTCCCGGCCCTTTTCTGTCTTTAGCGACGCCACTGGCGAGCGTTGCACGATGACTTAGCACGGCTTCCAGCCGATGGGCAACGTGGCCACCCTCGCCGTGCGTTGGTTCACGCGGAGCCAGAGAGGAGTGTCCGAATCCGAGAAGATGCAATCGCGCAACACCCATGCAACGGCTTGCCGGAGGTTGATCCTCAACGTCGCCGCGAGAGACCCGTTCCGCTCAGAGATCGATCACGAGCCCCCATTCGGGGCTTTGGTCCGGATCGTCGAGAATACGGTCGGCAACGGCTCTGGCGCCAAGCTTGCCATAGAGCCGGTGCGCATCTTCAAAGCGCTTGTCGCTCCAAATCTCCATTCGCGTGCGGCCCTGCCCCCGCGCATCCATCAGCACGCGGCCAGCGAGCGCGCGGCCAATGCCGTTCCTCCGCGCGGACGGCAACACATAGAGCCGGTCGAGCGAGCAATCACAGCCGACGAGCCGCAGCTTGCCTCGTGAGTCTTCGGCGGCCCGCCCCGCCCCTTGCACATGTGAAAAGACCTTAAGGGCCACAGTTCCCACGATCGCTCCATCCTCCGATTCGGCGACATAGAAAGTGTGCCCGTGGGCGGAGTAGTGCCCCTCGACGTCGTAAAGGTCCGCGTGATAGCCGTCCTCCTCCCAGGTGAATCCGTACTCCTCGAACACCGCCCGGATCACGCAGACGATCCCGGGCCCGTCTGCATTGGTGGCTGGACGAATGGAGAAGCGCACGGTGGATTCTAGCGCGGGATCGGCCTCCCTGAATAGTGCGCTACACTGGCTGAATGCCCATTACCCAGGCGTTTCTCGAAGCGACGTTGGCCAAGCTCGGCGCCGCCCGACCGGTGACCTACCGCAAGATGTTTGGTGGCGCGGGGGTGTATCTCGACGGCTTCATGTTTGCCGTGCTCGATGACGATCGTGTCTACTTCAAGGTGGACGACGTTAACGAAGGAAGGTATGTCGAGGCGGGAATGGACCTGTTCGTCTACGACCCCTCGAAGGGCGCCACGATGCCCTACCGCGAAGTGCCAAACAATGTCTGGGAGTCTTCCGAGACGCTTGGCGAATGGATAGATGCGTCCGTCGAGGTCGTGAAGCGAAAGAAAGGCGGGAAGAAGCGGTAGTCCTTTGCCCTTGAACCCTCCGCCGATGCGCCGAATGTCCCACTTGTGGGCATAGGTGCCTTGCTGCCTGGTAAAACGCGGACATGAAGAGCAAGAAGTTCCTTCTTTTGAGCGCGATCGCCCTGTGCACACTGGCTTCGGCCTCGGTCGACAGCGTCAAGATCGCTTGGGCTCCGAAGGTTGGTGGTGTCACCAAGCATCGCGTCGACATCGCGCCGGACGTTCCGGGCATGGAGATCAAGATCGCCATCGAGGTCTCGGGCAAGTGCCTCAAGGTGGAAAACGGCGAGATCACGATGGAGGAGTCGATCCTCAGCACCAAGATGTCGTTCAACGGGCAGGAGATGGACCCGCCAGCCGAGCTGGGTAGCCAGGGCAAACAGGTGATCGTGTATGCCGCAAACGGCGAGGTGAAGAAGGGTCCCGAGACCCAGCCGATGCCTCGAATCGACGAGTCGAACAAATTCATCTTCCCAACGGCCGAGTTGAACGTCGGCGACACTTGGAAGCGGAGCGGCAAGGGCGACGAGAAGAAGGGGACGGTCGACTCCACGACCACCTTCACCTATGAGGGCGCCGAGAAGGTCGGCAAGTGGGACTGCCACAAGATCCGCGTGGCGTTCAGGGAGCTTGTCGGCCAGCGACCCATGGCGAACTCGGGCTACGTCTGGGTTGAAGTGGGCACTGGTGAGCTAGTCAAAGCCGAATACACCGCGGTGGACGTGGAGTTTCAGCCGGGGATGTTTGCGAACTCCAAGACCGTGGTGACTCGCCTCGAATAGTCCCCATTGGCGTAAAGTCGCAGCCCCTGGCGGTTGATCCGGCTGGGGCTGCTTGTCCTTTGGGGGAGATGCGTTAGCGTATGCAAGGGACTTGCGTTGTGATGTAGCCGGGCTAAAGCGGGAAACGGGTCTTGGCCGCGTATCTAGAAAGCAATTCGAGTCCCTATCGCTCAGAATGAGAAGAAAGAGGACCCCGTTCGTGGCACGCATCGCCATCCTGACCCACAGAACCGACGCCTTCGAACAAATCCCGTATTTCCTCCGCGAGATTGGGAAGGTCTGGCTGGAAATGGGGATCGAGGTCCTTGTGCCTAAAGCGCCGTGCACCCCGATCGCCGCCGATCTTGCCATTCTCCATGTGGATCGCACGGTGGTGCCATCCGAGTATTTGGCCTGGGGCCGCCAGTTCCCCCGCTGCCTGAACCTCTACACCGCAGACATCTCCAAGCGCGTCATCAGCCGGCACCTGGTCTCCAGAACGGGATCCTATAAAGGCCCAGTCATCGTCAAGTCGAACCTGAATTGCGGTGGGCTGAAGGAACACGAGGAAAGGGCCCTCAGAGCGAAAACGGCAGTACCACCCAACGGCCAATACATGATCTATCCTTCCGTAAGCGAGGTACCCGCGATAGGCTGGACCAGCCCGGACTGGGTGGTCGAGGAGTTCCTTCCAGAGATGAGTGACGGCCAATACTGCCTACGCACCTGGGTCTTCTTGGGCGACGGGGAAACGAACTCCCTCTCCTTTGCCGTAGAGCCCATCATCAAGTCGGCCAACGTGCTCAGAAGGGTGCCGATCGACAACGAGATTCCCGAAGAACTGCGTGCGAAGCGGGAGGAACTCGGGTTCGACTTCGGGAAATTCGATTACGTACTTCACAATGGGGAAGTGGTGCTCTTTGACGTAAACCGCACTCCAAGTGTCGGCGCGTTCACGCCGGAGCAGTTCCTACCCCGGGTTCGCAAGTACGCCGAGGGAATCTGGAGCTTCTTGCCCAAAGGTCGGGGATGAACAGGGCACAGGATCATTGGTACGAGATCGCAAGGCTGTGGAGCGAGATTTCTCCACCGCTGCGGCCCTCCCGCGAGGAACTCGACATCCATGAAGACTTGATTCGCGGTTATGCCGTGGAGTGTGGTTGCGCGCTTCGCGGGATCGTTCTAGGCTCAACCCAGGAGTTCTATCGGCTTGCCTGGCCGGCGGCGTCACAGGTGTTCGCGCTCGACATGAACGAGGCGATGCTTGTCGCGCTTTGGCCCGGGCCGCCCGGATCGCAGATCAAAGGCAACTGGCTGAGCGCCCCGCTTCAGCCGAACAGCTTCGATGTGGCGATGACCGACGGCGGTATCAGCACCCTCGAGTATCCGGGCGAAGTGGGCCGCTTCGCTGCCTCGATCGGCGACGTCTTGAAAGATGGCGGCCTCGCGATTCTACGGCTTTACGTGCTGCCCAGGGACCCCCTGAGCCCCGAGGAAGTTTGGGATGAACTGCTCGATGGGCGCATCCGCGACTTGAGCCACCTCAAGCTTCGGCTCTGGACGGCGCTTCATCGCCGCGAGGACGAGGGCGTCTGCGTCGCCGACGTTTGGGATGCGCTCAACGAGGCGTTTCCCGATCTGGACGACCTTGCCCTAAGGATCGGGTGGGAGCCCTCTCACCTTGCGGCGATCAACACCTACAAGGGCGCTCAGAATCGGTACTACTTCCCGTCCATCGACCGAGTGGTCGACGCTATGTCCGCGGCCTTCACGCTCGATTCGGTTCATAGGGCCGACGAACCCTGGGCCGACACTTGCCCGATTCTGGTGTTCAAGCGGCTACCGAGGGCCTGAGGTCATCATCCCTTCAGGCCCACGGCGCCGCGAGCCGGATTGAAACGGGCCTCCCTACTTTTGAGGTTCGAAGAGCCAGATATGGGCGCCCTGGGGGTCGGAGATCAGCGCCATGCGGCCAACGTTGGGCACGGTGATGATCCCGACGACCATGGTGGCGCCTTTGGCCTGAACCGCGGCCAGACTCTCGTCGAGGTTCGGGACGGATGTGTAGCAGGCCCAGTGCGTGGGTACTCCCTGCATCTGCTCCGAACTGGTGGACATGAGGCCTGCGACGGGCGTTCCATCCCGGGTCAGCATATGGTAGGTGCCTCCGTCGCCCATGGGCATAGAGTCCGTGCCGAAGCCAAGTGTCCCTGTGTAGAAGGCGAGCGCGGCGTCGACATCGGGCACATAGAGCTCGTGCCAAGGAAAGGCCCTGCCGGCGGCGAGTGCGAAATGATTCGCTTGATCTGACATGCGCCGAGATTACTCCGGCAGGCGCAACCAAGGCGTTTCGCTGGGACCATTTTCGCCCGCTGCGGTTATCCACATGATCTTGCAGAGGGAAACACCCATGAGTTGCGCTCGCCGCAAGGGGCAAGCTCGGGAATTGCACTTGACATTGGGAAGGGAAAGAGCGTTTGGGAATCGAATCGGAAGAGCACATGGTCACATTCCTTGCTGCGATCGCACTCACATCGACCCTTCATCCCAACCACCCGAACATGCCGCAGCCCAATCTCAAATCTGAAAACTCAAATCTCAGACCGGCCACCACAAGCCCGACTTCCAGGGGGCAGAGCCGAAAACCGGGCCGGATGGATTGGTGGCGCGAGGCAAGATTCGGGATGTTCATCCATTGGGGCCTCTATTCGGTGCTTGCTGGCGAGTGGAACGGCTCCAAGGGCCACGCGGAGTGGATCCGCGAGACCGCGCACATCCCGATCAACGAATATGAAAAGCTGCTCGGGCAGTTCAACCCGGTCAAGTTTGACGCCGACGCTTGGGCGAAGATGGCCAAAGACGCGGGGATGAAGTACCTGGTCATCACCAGCAAGCACCACGACGGCTTCAACCTTTTCGATTCGCCCTACACCGATTGGGACGTGATGAACACCCCCTTCAAGCGCGACATCATGAAGGAGCTCTCGGCCGCCTGCAAGCGCCAGGGCATCGTGTTCTGCATGTACCACTCCATTATGGATTGGCATCACCCGGACTACCTGCCCAAGCGGAGTTGGGAGGGCGAGACTTGGCGGAACTCGACCATCGAAAAGATTCCGACGGGCTTCAAGCCGGACTTCGACCGCTTCAACAAGTACCTGCAAAACGAGGTACGCCACATCATCCAGGCCTATGATCCCGGGGTCCTCTGGTTTGACGGCGAGTGGGAGAGCACCTGGAACCACGGCTATGGCCAGCCGCTCTATGACCTCTGCCTGGCGGCCAAGCCGAGCATCATCGTCAACAATCGGGTGGACGTGAGCCGAGGCGGAATGGAGGGCATGAGCCAGGACAACAAGTCGGCGGGCGACTTCGGCACTCCCGAGCAGACAATTCCAGCTACCGGTATGCCAGGCGTGGACTGGGAAACGTGCATGACGATGAACGGCAACTGGGGCTACAACGCCGCAGACAAGAACTTCAAAAGCACAAAGTCGATGGTTCAGATGCTGGTGGACATCGCCAGCAAGGGCGGCAACTACCTGATGAACATCGGCCCCAAAGCGGACGGCACCTTCCCAGATGAGTCCATTCAGCGGCTGAAAGAGATCGGAGTCTGGATGCGGCAGAACGGCGAATCGATTTATGGCTCCTCGGCGAGCCCGTTCAAAAAGCTTCCCTGGGGACGTGCCACCACCAAGAAACTTGGGAACAACACCCGAATCTACCTTCACGTGTTCGATTGGCCCTCGGGCGGCAAGCTGGTGGTGCCGGGCTTGGGCAACTTCCCGCTGGGCGCGGAAGCGGTCGGGATGAAGGGCAAGGCTGCGGCGCTGAAGGTCGAGCGAGTGGGCAGCGACCTCGTGATCGGGCTCCCCGCCAAACCCACCAACGATATCGACACCGTGGTCGCGCTGACGGTTCGCGGCGCACCGATCGTCTATGAGGCGCCGGAGATCCTCGCCGATGCAGGGGAGTTCGTTTCCTCGATCAAGGTGACGCTGAAGGCTGGTGAGGGGCAAGCAGTGGTGTACACGACGGATGGTTCGGAGCCCCTTCCCGCCAATAAGTCCAATAGGACCTACAAGTCCGATTTGGTTCTCTCTGAAACCACTAGGATCCGCGCCCGGACCTTCCACAACGGCAAGCCCGTGAGCGGTGTCGTGGAGCGGCGTTTCGAGAAGGTCAAGCCTTGGCCCGCCAAGAACACGGGTGTGGTTGCGCCCAAGGCGGGAGTCGAGGTGATGTTCTTGGAGGGGAGCATGGACAAGCTGCCGCCGATTCCGGCAGGCGTTGGCGGCCAGCTCAAGGTCATGCCGAACTTCTCGATCGCCGATGACCCCAAGAAAGAGAATTGCGCCAGGTTCTTCATGGGCTGGATAAATGTCCCGGCGGACGACATGTACCTGTTCGGGGTGACCTCAGACGACGGCTCGAAGCTCTGGATCGACGGCAAGGTGGTTGTGGACAACGATGGGCTCCACTCCTCCTTCGCTAAGTCCGGAGCGGTCCCCTTGGCGGCGGGCCACCATCAAATCGTGGTCGGTTGGTTCAACAAGACAGGTGGCGCGGAGTTGAGCGTGGGTGTGGCTCGCCTCGGCGAAAAGCTAAAGCCGATCCCGGACGGCTGGCTGAAACACTAGGGAGAGGGACCAAGGGACGGAGCGCAAGCATCCTTGCCTGGCCCGACAGGGAGCCCGCATCGAGTCGAGATGAGGCGATGATTGGCCTCCGGAACAGGGGACTGAGGGACGAGGGAACAAGGGGACAAAGGGACAAAGGGACCTGAGCCCCTTTATTCCAACACCCGCACGTTCCCTGTCTCCATCTCATAGACCGCGGCCATCAAGTGCGTCTTGCCGGAGTTGACCGCTTGCTCGAGCGACGGGGTGGCGCGCTTCAATTGGCCGCAAGCGTGCTTGGAGTTGGCTTCGATCGCAAGGACCGGATTCGCCATTAGGTCAGTCGAGCGAAACTCGGAGAGTCCCGCCTGGAGCTCCATCCGGAGCATCCCTGACAACCCCCAGCCGCCACCTTGAAGCACGCGGCTGACGGCAAGACAGCCGGTATGCCCCATCACGACCACCAGGGGCACTTTGAATTCTGAGACCGCCATATCGACCACCCAAGTCGAGCTTTCTGAGGCCACGTTGCCGGGCACCCGACAGGCAAAAATGGTGCCAAGCGGTTGGTCGAATACGATCTCAGGAGCGCACCGACTATCAGAACAGGCGATGACGGCAGCCAAGGGCTTCTGGGCTTTGGAGAGCTCGAGCAGGTCTTCCGGACGGTACTCCCAGGCATGGCTCTGGCCCGTGCGGAAACGCAGGTTGCCGTCGAGCAGTTCCTGGAGCGCTTGTTCGGGAGACATTGGTTGATTATGCAAGGGAAGGGGCCGCTGGTAGGGCCGGGATGACAGATGGTGAACGGTCCACACTTCCGCCCCCCCATTCGCCCCCTCACCCGGTTCGCTACGCTTACCGACCTCTCCCCGTTGGGGCGAGGTGGTTTTCTCAGCACCCACCCGCGAAGGGCGAAGTGCGAAGGGCGACGTATCGGCCTACTTCAGGCCTCGGACCTGAGACCTCAGACCTCGGACCTCGGACCTTTCCCCCGCAATTCCCCCATCAGCAAGCCTACTAACGGCAACCCTGACGGTTTTCGTCAAAAACCGCAACGCAGACCGTTTCCTATGGGGGAAAGCATGGCAAGAGATCAGCGGGCAAGCAGGGCGAACGCCAAGCGTGCCCCGATGAGGGGGAGTTGCTTCTAATGTTTCAGTACGTTGCGATAGCGCTGTGCGCCGCATCGGCTCTTGGAGCCTTTTGGCTCTTCAGAGACGCGACGGCGAAGACGGCCGAGTAGGGATCAAAATGGAGGGATGCGCTCGTTCAAGCGCACCCTCCATTTCCTGAAGCCGTACCGCCTTCGAGTCATCGTAGCGGTGCTGCTGACGCTTGGCGTCACCGTACTCCAGATCCTACCTCCCCGAATCTTCCAGCTTGCGATCGACCAGGCAATCGCTCCTGCCGTCAGGGCCAACCGTGCGCTCGCCGACCTCGACAAGAAGGTCCTGGCCGAGAAGATCACCCCCGTCCAGCGCGAAGCTCAGCAGCCGGCGCTCAAGAAGACGCGCGATCAAGACGCACCCCGAATCCTTCTGCTGATTGCTGCCGGGCTCGCCGTCGTGATCGTGCTGCGGAACGTACTGAGCTTCTTCCTTCATACATCGCTCACCTGGATCGGCCATCGCTTCTGTTTCGACCTTCGGTTCGCCACTTGGCGGCACCTCCATCGACTCTCCCTGGCCTATCACAACCAAACCCAGGTCGGCAAGATCATGTCGCGCGTCACGGGCGACATCGAGATGATCCAGAACCTGATCCAGGGCCAGTTGGTGACCTTCTTGAGCGATTTGGTCACGCTCACCGCCGTTCTTGGCATGTTGTTCACGATCGAATGGCGGCTGGCGGCGATCATCATCGGTCTTGTGCCGTTCTATGTCGTTGCCTACCTGATGTTCCTCAAACACATCCGCGAGGTGAGCCAGGAACAGAGGCGGCTCTGGGACGAAATGCTCGGCAAGCTCGCTGAGAAGATCGCCGGAATCGGTGTTGTCAAGGCGTTCGTGCGAGAGCGGGCCGAAACCGAGAACTTCATGGTCAGCGTTCGCGCCAAGTTCAACGTGGACATGCGCCAGGTCCATCTGAACCGCCGTTTGGGCCTCGTCTCGGGCACGATCAGCGCGCTCGGCACAGGCGCGGTCTATGCCTATGGCGGGCATCTGGTGCAGGTGGGCGAGTTGACCACCGGCATGCTGGTCGCGATCACCTTCTACATCGGCTATATCTTCAACCCGGCGGTTCGAGTGGTGGACTTCAACAACGGGCTTCAGTGGGCCGTGGCCGCGATGGACCGGGTCTTCGAGACGCTCGACACGAGGCCGGAGATTGAGGACAAGCCCGGCGCGCCGGACCTGCCGCCCTTCGAGCGCGAGGTCGTGTTCGAAAACGTTTCCTTCGCCTATGTGGAGGAGAAGCCCATCGTGGAGGGCTTCACGCTGCGAGTGAGAGCCGGCGAGACGATCGCCCTCGTGGGTCACAGCGGAGCGGGAAAGACCACGCTCATGAACCTGCTGATGCGCTTTTATGACCCAACGCGAGGCCGGATCACGTTGGACGGCCACGACCTTAGGGACATCCGGTTGGAATCGCTCAGGCGTCAGGTGAGCATGGTGGCCCAGGAGTCGGTGATCTTCTCGGTCAGCATCCTGGAGAACGTCAAGTACGGCAAGAAGGACGCCGGGGACGCGGAGGCCATTGCCGCCTGCAAAGCCGCCGATCTCGACGAATTTGTGATGGAGCTGCCCGACGGCTACGAGACGATGATCGGCGAGGACGGAATCAAGCTTTCGGGCGGCCAGAAGCAGCGGCTGGCGCTTGCGCGCGCCCTGGTGACGAACCCACGGGTGCTGATCCTCGACGACGTGACCAGCGCGCTCGATGGTGAGACCGAGGCGCGGGTCCAGGAATCGCTCAAGCAGGTGATGAGCGGGCGGACCACGTTCATCATTTCGCACCGGCTCTCGTCCGTGGTGGAAGCCGATCGGATCGTGGTGTTCGACGAGGGGCGAATCGCGGATATCGGGACTCATGCCGAGCTGGTAAGCCGCCCCGGACTCTATCGCGATATCTACGAAGAGCAGTTCCGGAGCGCGCTGGAGGGGGTTGGGGGGTAGGCGCATCTGCAACGCCTGGCCGATTTCGGCTCTCTTGAGTGCTTGCGGCTTCTTCCGGAATCTCCACCCCCTCCTCCATCGGTGAAGCAGGAGGGGAGAGTGGCTCAGGGTAGGAACCCTTTCGCTTCCAGCTCCGTGCGGATCCTCTCAGAGCACTCCTGGAAGTAGACAGGGTCGTATTTGATCTCGCTGGTGTAGAACTGGGCCAGCGTCGTGATGCCGAGCTCCTTCGCCATCCGCTCGAGTTCAGGATAGGCCATATAGCGCTCCCAACCTTTGACCTCGCGCTCGGCGTAGACGTCGTCGATCTCGGCGGTGTCGGGCTTTCGGTAGGTTTCGTGATGAACGAACGCGCGCAAGGGTAGGCGGTCACGTTTGGGCGGGTCCTCGTCCGGGTGGCCCACGACAATTGTCGTTACCGGGATGACGGTCTCGGGGAGTTCCAGAAGCTCGCCAATGTCCTTGAGATGGAACAGGGTCGTGCCCATATAGCAGATTCCCAGTCCAGCGTTTTCAAAGCCCAGACACACATTCTGCGCGAGGATCATGGCGTCATAGGCTGCGACGTGGTAGCCCAGGAAGTTGTTGAAGTTGTCCTTCGCGCCGCGCAACCGCAGCCACTCTCGGGTCCGCCACCAGTCCGCGCAGAAGGTGATTAGCAGCGGAGCCTGCCGGATCATCTCTTGCTCGGAATGAAGTTCGTACAGCCTTTGCTTGCGCGTCCCGTCTGTGGTGAGAACCATCGAGACGGAGTTCAGGTTGCCCGAGGACGATGCCCCGATGATCGCCTCATGGCAGACCTTTTCGATCAAGTCTGGCGGAACGGGGGTCGGTTTGTACTTTCGGATCGAGCGGTGGCCGGCGAGCAGCGCAGAGAGTTCCACACGACGATTATGGAACTGCGCCTCCGTCCCTGCCTGTCGGCAAGGATGGAGGCACAGCGAATCAGCCGCTACTCACCTCTTGGCAGCACAAAAACCGAGTCGTTCACGGTCTCGGACGCCTTACCCGACTTGAATTTCATCTCCCAGACCTCGCCCCCGGCAAAGGTCACGCTCAGGTTCATGGGGACCTTGGCGCCGCCGACCGTCTTGTAGTTCGAATAGTCGTAAACCGAAATCACCATCCCGATCGTGCTTCTGGTGACGCTGACGAACCGGGATAGAAGGCCCGACTTCGCGTCGAAATAAAGCTCTTCGTTCGAGCCCGTTGCCGTCCTCAGGCCGCGCAACACGATGGTGTCGGCCTTGCCGAGCTTCTCCTTGCCGGCGACGCTGATGCGGTCGAGCCCCGCGAAGGCGTTGTCTCCTCGCCAGGAGCGGCCAATCCGGGCGTAGATGGCAGCGGGCTCGTCCATCAGGGGGTAGGCGTCGCGCCAGACCTGTTTGCCGTCGAACCCGAATTTGGCGCTCGGCGAGGCCACGCGGAACCGTCCGTCCGCCGCCATGATGTACTCGACGGTCTCCGTCGTCGGCTTTTCGCCTTCTGAGGGCGCCGTCTGAGTGCCCGTGAAGGTCAAGAGGGGTGGCGCTTTGCCGACGGCTTTGAGGTATTTCTGCAAGACATCTTGCGGTGCGGGAGGGTTCTCCAGCCTGGGGTGTCGCATGTTCACCTGGGCCGGAATCGGGGTGCCGGCCGGGTGCTCCGCGCCGCCGTGACAGCTGTTGCACGTCACCTCGAGGCGGTTGTTGAAGTACTTGGCGTTGATGTCGCGCTGAATCGTGATCATCTTCCGCGTGACGGTTTTGTTCTTGTGCGGGGCAGCGTAATCCTTGGGGTCGTGACAGAACGTACACTTGACCTTGAGCGAGGCCGCCATGAACTGCATCGCCGGGATCAAGTCCTTGGCGGGCACGCCCTTAAAGGACTCGATATCTTTGAAAACTTGATCGGCTGTCGGGTTTTGAGCCTGCTGGGGTTGGCTGATCGTGGTGAAAGAGAGGCTTGCGACGGCCAGCGCGGTCCAGGAGATGGTCCTCGTGAGCATTTGGCTATTATGCTTCAGGTCGGTGGGGCCGCTTGGGTGAGACGCCTGGGCTACAAGGTCTTGGGGCTATAGGGGTTAGGGCAGCCGCTTCCAGCGGTCTGGCTGCTGCTGGAACGCCCAGTACAGATAGTCTGTGTCTACCGGTTCGCCGCCGAGCTGCTGGACAAGAAGCGCGATCTGGCCACGGTGGTAGAAGCCGTGCCCAACCATCTGCATGATCTGGCCCTCGATATTCCAGCGGTACGCCCCGCCTTGCACCGGAAATTCGAAGTCCATGTCCAATCGGTCGTCGGCCAGGTCCTTCAAATAGATGGACCAAGCTTCCTCAAGGACCTCAAAACGGCCGGGCAAGCTCTCAATGTCCACGCTCTCCGGCCACCAATCTCCTTGGTTCGTGCCGTCCCCTAACATTCGGTCCAGCCAGTTCTCCCTACATGCGGCAAGGTGCCCCGCGAGCTGCAACGCTTGGGAGAACCTCGCGTCGGACCGCGCCGATACCGGCACCGACCGGATCATCGACAGCATCTTCTGGTTCGAGTCGCGCTCCTGCTCAAACCAATCGCGATAGCGCTGAATGGCCGACATGCGTCCAAGCTACCACGTCGGCACATCCTAGGACCTGTTGCGTGGGGCCCTCTTCTGGCGGCAAAGTGTCGACATGAAACCCAATTCCTTGGTCTTCGCCGTGCTTGCGCTCGTCTCGATGGGCTCGGCCACATCGGTGGCGCAGCGCCACTCCCTGTTGCCCCACCTGAGGGTCGGCGACGTGTTCAAGTACCAATTCAAGGGAACCTACGCGGTCGCAGACAAGGAGTCCATCTATACGGCATCGTTTGAGATGGCGATCGGGGCCATCGCGCGCAATGGGGAGCTGACCTTCAAGAACAAGCAGGTCGGCGGCGAGATCAGCCAGGGCGGACAAGTTCGGAAGCTCCCTGAGTCTGCGACGACCTCGATCCTCAAGCCAAACGGCGAGATTGTCTCCGTCGATCCTCCCTATGCCAGCCCTGAGCAGGCACGGTTCAGCCGCCTGATGCAGATCATCGTTAGCGACAAGCCCGTGAAAGTCGGCGACATTTGGACTTGGTCCCAAGAGCCTTCGACGGTAAACGGGAACATCGGCTACGATGGCAAAGTGGAGTGCGTGGCTTTTGAAACGAGAGGCGGAGCCGGCTGCGCTCGGATCCGGCTGACCGGCAAGGAGAGGTCCGGCCTGAAGCCGGCCACAGGGACTATGGAGGTTTGGGTGAACCTGAAGGACGGCCTGCCGATGGAGATGAGTATGGTGTTCACAGACGTCCCTTTGGCGCCGGGATTAACCGCAACGTATCGCGCGGAGAACAAGCGAATCGGCTCCTGAAGCGCAATCTCAGCGGCCCAATTGATAGAATCAGAGAATGACCCAGCGCGAGCGGTTTCTCACCCTGATCCAGGGCAAGTCGCCGGATCGAATGCCGTACTGGTTTGGGGGCCCGCGCACCTCCACCTTCGCGGCGTGGCGACGACAAGGGCTCTCCGAGGATCAGCAGAATGCGTGGTCCCGCTGGCTCGGCGAAGAGGGCTTCACGGGCATCGGCAAGCTGAGCTTTGAGCCGTGGCCCAGGTTCGAAGAGGTGATCCTGGAGGAGCATGGGAACGAGCGAACCTGGATCGACCATTACGGGGTCAAGCGGGTCGATGCCATCCACCAGCCGACCGCCGGTTTCGCGACGCGAAGATATCTGGAGTTTCCGGTCAAAGATCGGGCCAGCTTTGAGGCCTATGCGGAGCGCTACAATCCAGCTTCGCCCGAACGCACGACCCCGATGCCGGGCGAGAACGAGCGCGATACCGCCAATCCCGACGGCTATCGCGTGTTCCACTCCACAGTCGCGTGGAAGGATCGCGTGGCAACCTGCAACCAGGGCGAAGTACCTGTCAGCTTGACGATTCCAGGGCTCTGGTGGACGTTGAGAGACTGGTGCGGCTTCGAAGGGCTGTGCATGATGTGCGCCGAAGAGCCGGCACTGGTGCGCGACATGATGGACTTCTGGACCGATTTCATTCTGAGGATGGTCGATGAGCCGCTGAAGGCGATCCGGGTGGACCACATCATGATGAACGAGGATATGGCGTACAAGACCGCTGCCATGCTCTCGCCCGACATGATGCGCGCCTACATGCTGCCCAACTACGAACGGTTGATGGCGCGGTTCCGGGAGCTGGGCGTTCGGAGCGTGATGATGGACACCGACGGCCATTGCGGGCAGGTGATCGACGTGTTCTTTCCGACGGGGTTCGACGGCACGGCGCCGCTGGAGATCGCCGCTTATAACGACCCAGGCGCCTATCTGTCCAAGACCCCCAAGCTCACCCTTTTCGGCGGCATCGACAAGCGGGAACTGATGCACGACAAGAGGCGCGTGAGGGAAGAGGTGGTGCGCCGGTACCGGCTCGCCAGGCGGTATTCCAACTACGTGCCGATGGTGGACCACGGCGTTCCGCCAGACGTGCCGATCAGGAACTTCCTCTACATGGCGGAACTGCTTCGGGGCTTTGCCGACGGGGAGGACCTGGATCGGTTCGAGCCTTCGGGGAGGTTTGAGGCCGAACTGGGTCCGATCGAAGAGTTGTTCGACCCAAATGCGGCCTACGCGGCGGCTTACGGCTCAGACTAGAGCGCATCCATTTGTCCCCCACGCCGGGCTCGTGCCGGGATATCTACGAGGAGCAGTTCAGAAGCGCTCTGGAGAGCCTGGGGTAGCAGGGGGATACCGCCCAGCCATTTCTCAAACTGAAGGGTTCGGAGAAAGGAGCTCAGCGTCTTGATACTTCGCGTGGAATACTCGCCCGTCTCTAGTGAACTCGTATCCTCCCTCCACTTCCCGGGCTGTCGTTACATGTCCCGGAAGGACCAACCAGCTGAAAGCACAGGGTAGGGGTGGGTCGAAAACTCGGGGATTGACGGCGCGAGTCTCTACATTGGGCGAGGCAACAAGGCGTTTTAGCTTGATGCGAACTTTATCCATGATTGCAATAGACTCGCGATAACGTACGACCGACTCAAGATTCGACTCCACGGCCGAGAACCTACAAACCCAGCCCTCGGCGAACTTCATCTGGCAAGAGATCACGTTTTTCTTTATCCCAGGTTGCTACCGAAATGTCCGTGACCTCGCCCTCAGCATCAACTAAATACTCCCTCTTCGTCGCTCTGTCCCAGATCTCTATTGCGTCTGTCTTGCCCTTGGCGATTTCTGTGGCTCGTGAGACGGCCAGTTCTAGTGTCGAGTACGCTTCTTCGCTAGGCCCGATTCCTACGGTGAACCTCTTCGCATCATTGAAAATCTCCCATTCAATCTTGAGCCTTATCAGCGCGCACAGGGGCCAAAGCACAAACATGGGAATCCATCGAGCAATTGATCGGCTGGACATCCACATCGGCTTCAGGTCGAAGCTTCGCCGCTCGTCAATCACAACCGACAAGATGCCACAACCAACAAAGATCAGAGTTCCTAGAAGGACAAACCCGGCGAGGACAAGGGCTATGCACCCGATGAAGCCAAAGATCGTGATTACCGTCGCAATACGCATACCATTTAAGGGCTACACCGGAGCTACGCGCGTCGCAGGGTCGGACCATTCCGCCGTTTGGCTGCCGCGGTAAGGGCGAACTCTTGCCCCATACTGCGTCCTGGGCGTTAGGCCCCCGATGATGAATTCCGACACCCCGGCGGTCGTCATCGAGCCCAGCACCGTCGCAGAATTGGAGGTCGCGGACCACTGCACCTCATGCGAAGCCCCCTCGACGCTCTCCCAATCGAAAAACAGCGAGCCGGGCACGGACCCGTCGCGCAGTACGATCTCGATCAGCTTGTGGATCGCGGCGCTGTCCGCGCCCTTTGGGGCCAGTCCGAAAGCCGCCGCCGGCGCCGCGCCGACGCCATAGAGCAGGTCCACAGCCTCGCTCACCTTATTCATCAGCGGCTCGCCCTCATTGCGCCCCGAGTTCCGGGTCTGGTTGTTCACCTTCCAGGTGGCTTCGGAGGCATACGCCGCCGGATTACTGCTGACTCTTGAAGCTGGCATGAGTTTTCTCCCCATCGAGCCGAGGTTACCCAAGCCAGACCTTGAAGGCACGCTCCCATCCCTCAGAGCACCTCTCCAACTGCACAAAGAAGCTCTCCAGCGGTCTAAAGAAACTCACCGAGGGGCTGAAGAAGCTCTCTATGCGACGAAAGCGTCTCTGGAGACGACGATAAGGACCATACATCGCCCGGAAGGGGCAAGTGCAACGGAAACTCCAGTCCCTACGAAGCGCCGTCAACCTTGCTTGCATTGCCGAGCAAACCTGTGGCTAATTGGTGAACTTCGATGGGGGCCTTGCTGTAGCCGGAAGGTTGTGGCGTGAAGATAGCGGTCCCAGCCTGCACGAGGAGGGCGTTCTTGGCAGTCTCTTGAGTTGCGCCTTCCAGCAGTGTGTTGAACGTGGAGAGCGCCGCCTGCCGATGCCGATTTACGACGTAGTTATGTCTCTCTGAAGAAAAGAGCCGAATACTTATGATCATCAGGAATAGAGCGAAGACCGGCCAAGCAAGACTTGGCAGCAAGCTCGGCAGATAAGAGAGAAACGTCGCGTCCTCTTTTGGGTTCTCGAAGTGGCTATTGCTAAGCAGAGACGTAAACACAATAGCCGCGACGATGGCACAACCTAAGAGAACATAGCTTCGACGAGCGTTCGAATCAGCCAGATCCTTGAAATGCTTGGCCTCGCTAATGACGCCTGCCTTCTTTGCCGCGTCAGCAGCAGCTTTCGATGCAGCGTCCGCCTTTCCAGCCGCTTCAGATGCCGCATTCACATGCCCGGTTGCGATCCTCTGAATCTCTTCGAGAGAGGCCCGATAATCCGCATCAATCTCGGCTCTCACCTTCTCGACGGCCGTCGCAATCTCCATTTGCGTTCGTGCCTCTGACTCTGGATTGGACGTATCTTCAGCGAATGGTGACTCTAGCGCAAGAGTTGTTGCAATGAGCCGGGCGAGGCTCGATTCGATCGTCTGAAGTCGAGTAGTCAGGGTGTTGATTCGGTTCTGTCGATCTTGCGCGGGGTTTTGCTGATTGATATCAAACGCAGCTATTTCCTGATGACAATTCGCCAAGTCACTTATCCCTTGTTCAATCTCCCTGAGATCCCGATCGGGTGTATTCTCAAGCGATAGCTTATCGACCCGAAGAACCAGGGTATGTACACGTTCAAAGACTGGCATTATAGGCTCGAAATCCAAGTGGATTCCGAGGTCTTTTCTAGCTACGTGATCTCTATCAAACTTCCTTGACGACTCTATCAGAGATTGAATATTCGCGATCAATCCTCGCCTTGGATCATCGGCTGCTGGCATGTATTGATCTTACTGCATCGTTGTGAACCCCGTGACCTCTTAAGCGAACCTCCTAAACTCCTCTAGCGCCGCCCTATCCTCCCGTTCACATGCCTGAGGGGTCCGAGTTTGCCTGCAGGGGTTCATTGGGGGACCGCATATAGGCGCGTCTCAGCTCTCTCTCGGCCTCGGCCCAGCCTTTGGGGGTCAAGATGCGGGCGTGGCCATCGCAATCGGCGACGACCCGGAGCCATCGGGCCTCGTCGGGATCAAATGTCCACACCCGGGCGTCTTACCCCCAACGCCCCCTAGCGAAATGGCTTGGGAAATCGGAAAAGGCGTGATATACCAATAGCGGAGGAACACTCTATGCAAAAGAACAAGGACGGGCCACTGGGCAAAGCTCCAGGCGGCTCCCTTTCTCGCAGACAGATGCTCGCTGGGGCAGCGGTAGCGGTGATAGCAAGCCGAATACCGAGTGCGGTCGCATCTTCGTCCGTTGTGCCTCGTCAACGGTCGACGAGGTCCATGCCAACTTCGACTCCCATCGTTCGCTACATGGCGGCCTCCGCCGTGTTGGGTGACGGGAGGATCATGGTGATCGGGGGCTATGATCGCCCTTGGACCGCTGAAGCTTCGCCGACGCCCTTGGCCTCTGCAGTGATCTACGATCCAGGAAGCGGCACATGGAGCTCTGTGGAGCCAATGAAGGTCCCTAGGGCGCGCCATGCGGCAGTGACTCTTGCGGATGGCAGAGTTGCTGTTCTTGGCGGCGTCCACACGCGCCCCACGGCGTCGGTCGAGGTCTTCGATCCTGCGGCCGGAACCTGGACAGGCGGCGGCGAGATGGCGCTCCCGCGATACGACCACATGGCCGAAACCGACGGCTACTCGATCTTTGTGATGGGCGGAAGCGCCCAAGGGATGATGTCCGGTGTCGAGACCTTCATGCTCGGCGCGCAACTGGACGAATAGGAGTTAAGTGCAACGATGCCGATTTATATGAAATACGACGGAATTGACGGCGAAGTCATGGATCCCGTGATGCCAGGGGCGATCGACGTCATGTCCTTTAGCTGGGGTGTGAGCAACGCAGGATCTAGCGGCGGAGGAGGCGGTGGCGGCGCAGGCAAAGCGAGCTTCTCCGACCTGAGCATCATGTCCACAGTCAGCAAGGCCTCGCCGAAGCTGTTCCTGCACTGCTGTTCGGGAAAGCACATCAAGAATGCCGTGTTGTCGTGCAGGAAGGCCGGCGAAAGGCCCGTGGAGTACCTGCGCATCACGATGGAAGACGTCATGATCACCGGTTTCCAAGAGGGCGGCGATGCGCATAGCATCCCCACAGAGTCCATCTCGATGAACTTCGCGAAGATCGAGATGAAGTACTTCTATCAGAAGCCGGACGGCCAGACGGAAGTCCACCGTGCCGGTTGGGACCTAAAGCAGAACAAGGGATTCTAGGTCCTCACAATTCGCGGGCCCGAACCATAAACGGGTTCGGGCCCGCAAAGGCGCCTTACTCGAGGCAGCCCAGCATCGAGGCGATGTAGTTGATCTGCCCCTCGTGGTAGCACATGTTCCAGTAGGGATAGGAAGCGATCTGCTCCACGGTCATCGGCCCCCAGGGCATGTTGACGGCTTGGCCGAGGTCCTCGGCATGAAGCTCGTTTACGGCGGCGATGGCTTTGGCCGTGTTCTCCTTCAGCATTTCGCAGATTCCGGGCCAACCTATGGCAACCACGTTGGCTTTGGCCTCGAAATACTCGCTCATGTCGAAATCCTCGGGCCAAGTCCTCGATCGCATCAGGTCGGCCGTCGAACCGTTGAGCATGGCGCACTCAGCCACTTGATCAAGCGCCGTGCGAGCATCGCCCATCGGGCTCCAAGTTCGCTTTTCTTCTGGAATGCGCTCGAACGCGGCGATGAGATCATCTGCGGCTTTGGATGTCGCGCGGGCCATGAACGCGGTAAAAGGGTTTGACATCTGGGAATCCTCCTTATGGTAGACGAAACTATACCACAATGGGGACGGAGCGACAGAGGACCGAAGGAACAAAGGCACCATGGAACAAGGGGACGAATGCCCTTCAGCCGAGCGAGGTTGTGAGCGGCTCCTCCGGCCTACCAAAAGTGCCAGGCGTGCTGGGTGACCACATAGATTCCCAGCGCCAAGTTCGTCACAAGATGCGCGACGAAACAGGCGAATACGCTCTTGGTCCTATGGATCAGCACCGTCATGGCGATCGAGAAGATGAGCGCCACGAGCCATTCGGGGTGTGCGAGGGCAAAGATGCCGCAGGTCATCACGGCGCCGGTCTGGTTGAAAAATCCGACAGGCTGGTTCTGCCAATCGGGAACGCTGGCATAGCGAAGGCCGAACGACCGCCAGAAGAGCTCCTCCATAAAGGGGACCAGCAGAACCAGGCCGAAGAAGCGAACCGCAAAGAACGCCGACCGGAGCCCGTCATCCTCGATCTTCTCCCAGGGGTTGTAACCGGTGCGCTCGCCCATATGGGAGTAGTTGACCGTGTTCTCGATGCCAACCCACATACCGAACATCACCAGGCCGGTAACGATGGCCACGGGCAGCACTTTGGGATCCCAGCGGATGTCCTTCCAGGTGGCCTTGGCGTAGATCAATGCCAGGACCACAAGGGCCATCTTGATGAAATAGACCGTGACGTAGTCCTTCTCAAACGAGCCTTCGAGAAACGTGATGCCCAAGAAAAGCCCCATGGGCAACACGTAAGGAAACCACTCCGGAATGGCGATGCGCTTTGTGCTCAAGTTGTCCATTCTAGCCCGTGGCTCCAGGGATTTCTACGGGGGATTGCCGTTGTTCGAAGCACCACGGCATTCCCATCCTGCAAGTACGGGCGCCCCACCGTATCATCGGTCATTCAGTTCCAGCTCTTCAGTCGCGGTTTCGATACGCTCAAGCTCCTCACGGGCGTTTCTCAGGCCGGACAGGGCGTCGTGCTCCGAGCCCGTCAGCGCGGCGAGCCGCGCGTTCTCGGCATGCTGCTCCAGCGCCCGATCCAGCTCAACCATCTCTTGAAGGAGCTTTCGAACCCACGCCTTTGATAGGAGCAGCTCCTGACCTTGAGGCGTTTCGGGCTCGCTGAGTTCGAGCATTTGGGCCATCGCGTCCTCCATGGCGTGCACGGCACGGCCCTGCGCCTCTGCCCAAAGGCCCGATTGGACCACCTTTTCACGCCCCGCTGAGGCCTTCATATAGATGCGCGCCGCCTCCTCCAATACCGAACCGACCGGTTTGGAGAGCGCCGGTTCGACGCCCAAAATGGACTTGAGCCCGGACATCCGCTCAAGGAGCTTGCGCGATCTCCGCCGAAGCAGCACTTGGGAGGGCGAAATCGACTTCACGATTTTGCGAAGCACGAGTCCGACAACGAGGCCCACGCTCGCAAGTCCAAGGGTTCCGTAATAGAACGCAGGAAGCACGAACAGCCCGAGCGGGACGAATACGCAGACTCCTATCCCAGCCAAGATTAGGGGCGTCAGCCAACTGGCGAGCTGGAGGTCGTCGCCCGGTTTCTGTCCCTCTGCCTCGATTAGAGCTTCAAGATTGGGAAGCTCCTGCCCCTTCTGCATCCCCGGCACTTTGCGCGAGAGCCGCAGCCACGTCAACGTCGCCATATAGAGGTCTACGGTACCACGGGTGATCAGGTTGAGTGCTTGGAGGGAAGTCCTCCGGGACCCTCTTGAGCCGGGACTCATCAAAGCCGGTAGCATCAGGCAATGATCGAGTCTGGAGCGCAAGAGGGTTCGCGAGCGGCCTTGGCGCCAAGGTTCAAGGCGGGCCTCGAAACGCCGCTGGAGGGACGCTTCGGCAAAGAAGGGAAGCGTCTGGTCTTCGCGCCGCCGCTTTGGTACGACGTTCTCGTGTTCGCCCTCTTCTTTGGCGGCATCTTGCTCGTCGCGCTCAGTTTCCTTTCGGTGCTGTACGCGCCAAACCCGATGTACGGGATGTTCTTGGGCGGAATGCTCGGTTTCGCGGGCCTGTGGGGGGCGCTCTCGAACGAACGGATGACCTGCAACCTAACAACTCGAACCTACACCCGGCTGGAGGGCCAGGGCCTGAGAAAGCGCCTGGTGCAGGGCAGACTGGAAGAGCTGGACGCCCTGGTGTTGGTAACTGAGGACTACTCTCTGCCGCTCAGCATGGGCAGAACGGTCCGGTACCGTCTGGTGCTGCACTGGAAAGGGAACCAGCACCCGCTGCTCATCGTGGAGCGGGAGGCGCACACGCTGCCCGCCGGTGCGCCGATCAACGCGAGCGCTGGTCCGCTGCTGCAGAAGGGCCAGAGGTACGCGCAGGCGTTGGGGGTGCGCTACTTCGACAACTCGCACTTTGCGAGCCCATGCCCATTGCCGTTCGCCTGAACCGCGGGGCGCAAGGCGGTAAGGAGGCTACTTGGAGCGCGCCTTCAGCCAGCTCACGACCTTCTCGATGGCCAACGGCGCGACGGGCCCGGTGAACCCAGGCTCCACGTTTTCGTTGTTGACTTGCTTCAGGTTGTGGCTTGCGCTCGGCACAACGAACGCCTCGACATGGCCCTTCTTTCGAGCCTTGAGCGCCGCCAGCAATCTCGGCGTGTCCTTTTTCGCAAGCACCTGGATGTCTTTCTGCCCCTGCACGATCAATACGGGTCCGCTGAAAGCCGACGCGATCATGGCGGGATCGTTGGTGAAGTACGACTGCATGAGCTTGATCGCGCTGGGAGGAAAGAGCGCGGCCATGCCGAGCGGCGGGTTCGGCGGCGGGTTCTTTCCCTGGCTGACGAGTGTGATCGCCTCATCCAGGAAGCTCACATAGGGTTTTTGAGCCTCGGCTGACATCTTGGCCCGGTTCAAACTCGCCAGAACCTGCTCGCGAATGACGGGCCCCAGCGGCCTGCCCGGAGCGCCCATCAGGACAAGCCCTGCGGGGCAGCCGGATTTGCCGTTCAAATCGTGGCCGATCTGCCCCGCGATCATGCTGCCCTCGCTGTGGCCGATGATGAACAGCCTTTTGGGATCGACGCCCTTCTGAGCCGAAAGGAACCTCAGCGCGCCTTTCGCATCACCAACGAACTTGTCCCAGGCAAAGAAGTCGTTCTGTGCCTTGACGTCCTTCGGGAAGAATGCCGCATAGGCTTTGGTGGCTCGCTTGTCAAACCGAATAGTGGCAAAGCCGTTCGACGCAAGGGTTTCGGCGAACTCCTTGAGCAGGTTCGTCGCCACCGTCGGCAACTGATTGCCGTCGCGATCGGTCGGGCCCGATCCAGGGAGGAGAAGCACAGCAGGGGTCGAGCCCTTCTTGTTTTCAGGCCGAAGTAGCGTGCCTTGCAGGACAAGCCCGTCGGCGCCCTTGAACGTGACTTCCGTTCTGGAGCCGACGGGCATCGAGGCCAATGCAAGTACAGCCAGAAGGAGACTCGCCATCGCCTTTAGTATGCGCCTTACCGCACGGTAATGGGGCCCACCCAAAGGGTGTTGGTCTGCTCCTTCGCTTCGAGAAGGCCGCTGATGTCGAGCAGGATCACCTGCTTAACGTCGGCGAGGTCGAGCTTGCCGTTGTCGTCGCGCGAGTCCTGGGCTTCCTGGAACGTGGAGTAGTCCAGAGCGACCTCTTTGGCCGCCGATCCGCCTGCAAGCTCGATGACGGTGTTGTACTTGCCGCCTCCCCGTTCCTCAAGCTGGAACACGATCTTCGTGGGAATGGTGGTGGCGCACTGGAACGACAGCCCCTTGGAGGAAGCTAGCAGCCCCGCCGGGATTGCTCGAAAGATGCCGGCGAGGGTCTTCGGCGAGACCGAGTAGTCCATCTGCAGCGCGTTGGAGCGAACCGGATTCGATGCGCTCACCTGGACCGAGCCGTTGCCCACGCACAGCCAAGAGACATAGCCCCTGCCAAACGCATCCAGAAGCTTGGCGCCTGCCGGAGGCTTGGGCATTTCGATGGCTGTTTCCGCCGCCACAAAGGGTCCGACATAGAGTTTGTGTGGCCCCGTCTGGACCCCGAAGAGCGCGATGAGCCCCTCGTCGGCTTGGGCGATGAACTGCTTGAAGTCGGAAATGCCGATACCGGCGACCTTCTGCAGGTCGAGTTTGCCGTTGGAATCTTTCGGATCGTTTGGACCCTCGGTAAGGATGAAGTCCTGGGGTGTCAGCGTTGCCATCTGCCAAGTGTCTTTCTTGGCGGCAACCAGCGCGATATAGCGGCCTCCTTCCTTCTCTTCGAGCACCACGCCGATCGTTGTGTTGTAGTCAGACCTCAAGGAGAAGCTCACGGACTTCATCTTTTCCAGGCTGCCCTCGGCGAGCGGCAAGATCAGGGCGTCCATGGCGCCTTTGGCCACAGAGTATTCGTAGAGCATGGAGCCGACGCTCTTGCCGAACACGACGTCGTGGGTGACGCTGACCTTGCCGGCGCCCGCGATGGACATCCAGCCACCCGTGTCTTGCTCGAATCGGGTCGCCGGGAGTTGCGATTGAGTGCAGAGGAGGAGCCCTGCGGCTCCAAAAACGACGTTGAACATCATACGCCTCCTAAAGCGGTTCTATGGGGCGTGGCGTGACTTGGTTTCGGGCCAGGGACTTTGGGCCCTGGCCGTCCTCAGGCGCTTGTGTGTGGGGCGTAGAGCAGCTCTTCATCCCCTTTGGATTCAGAGAGCCTCTCCGAGAGCGAGTATCCGAAGGTGGCGAGCTTCTCTCGCGTCCGGGCCTCTATTTCGGGGCTATGGACGGCGAGCAACAGCAGGGGCTTGCGCTTCGATAGCGTGTCCGTCATGCCGTCCAATACGCTCTCTTCAAATCCCTCGACGTCAATCTTGATGAAGCTGGGCGCGGGCTTGCCCTTGGCGATCAGGCCGTCCACGGAGTCCACGGCCACCACCGTGTCGCCCTCCTCCGTGATGTGATGGGTCCCGCGGCCGGTGCTGGTGTCCAAGCGCAGGCGGTCTTGCTTTGGGCCTGCCGCCATCGGAAGAAGGTCCACATTCCTGCAGCGATTGAGCTTGAGGTTTCTTCGAAGGAAGGCCAGGTTAACCGGGCTTGGCTCGAGCGTTACCACTTTGCCCTTGTCCCCGACGGCTTTGGAGGCGATCACCGTGAAATAGCCCACGTTGCCTCCGATGTCCCAAAACACGTCGCCGGGATGGAGGTTGCCGACAACCGCGGCCGTCTTCCTGGGCTCAAAATCGCCCCGCACGAACCGAATGCCGCTGAACAATGTCCAGCGACAGCCTTCCAGGGGGCCGGCCTTGACACGCGTCGCGAATCGCGACAATCCGACATAGAGTGCTTTCTTGAGCCTGCGTTTCACGGGGTGGGTGCGAGACTACACCACGCGAAAGCCGGAATGCTCGTGGCTGTTGCGGGTCTTGGTGGCGTGGCCGATCGGGCATCTGCACTCTGGGTTCTTTGGGGAGCTTCGTGCTTTCACACTGAGAACGCAGAGAGGATTCATGCCTGAGACCTTCTGCCAGAGCACGCAGGGAAGGGCAGAGAACGCCGAGGGCCTTTTGTGGTGCTTGGGGTGTTCGAAGCCCTGGAACCCGTTGCCTGGGATACCTCAAGGCCTGAAACGTCGCTCTATGGACACTCGAAGCGGCGTTAGCTCAATCCCTCAAATTCTTGGCCCACCGAAGCAGCGCAAGGACGCCCACGGTTGCCACCAAATCCACCAATGCTCCCCAGAAGCCGTCCATGAATTCCCACTCGCAGATACAAAGAACCTATTCCATGTGCTTGGCTGCCTGCGCGCTTGCCGCGACTTCCGTCAAGATGAGAACAGGCTTATGTGGTGCTTTGCGATCTCTGCGGCCTTGACTTCGGTGGCAATGATGGAGCAGCCGGATCTCATCTGGATGGTGATGGCCGACGGGCTGGCCGTGGTGAAGGCCAAGACCTCGGACGCTCGATCCGTGAAGGTCGTCCGAGAAGCTATCGACCGCCCCGGCGAGCCGGTGTTCCTCGGCTATCCCCACGGCCCCAAGATGGCCGAATACGTGCCCAAGGACCGGCGGGCTCTGGGGGAGTTCTGCCTAATCGAATCGGACGGCGCAAAGACGATCTCATTCGACTTCCAGACCTCTGACGACGCGTTCGCGTGCGATACGGGCGAGTCCGCCGTCATGCGGGCCTCGCTCAGCGATGCGCCCAACCCCCTGGATCGCGCGGTCTATGACCGCGCTTCCGATCGTCTCCTGAGAATCGGCCAGGCAGACTCGATCCAGATCGAACGAGTCGCGAGCGGATGGAGGATCTCCGCCACCGGCGCCAAGGTCCGAGCCACCGTTCTGCACCACTACTATCGCGACCACTTGGGCTATTTTCAATACTCTCCGAAGAGCCGTCTATGGCCTAAGCCGGTCGCGGGATGGTGCTCCTGGGCGGCCTACGGGCAAGGGATCACTGAAGACCAGATGGTCCACGCCGCGCGGTTTTTCGGCGCCAACCTGAGGGACTATGGCTATTCGGTCATCCAGATGGACGACGGCTTTCAACGGGTCCCCCAGATGGGAGATCAAGGCCCGCGCACCGACGAGCGGATCGCGGACCTTTGGTCCAAAGCGATCCCCGAGAAGTTCCCCCACGGCCTTGGCGTGAAGTCCGCTTATCTGGATTCCATCAAGGACCTCAAGAAGCTAGGTTGGGACTACTTCAAGCTCGACACCCTGCGCCACATCCTTTACGACAACTACCGGATTTGCCCCGACCATTTTGGCTCGAGGGGGCGGGACGCGAACGAGGTGTTTCGGCAGCTCATTGGGGATTTCAAAAAGGCGGTCGGCGCCAACACCTATTTCTTGGCCTGCTGGGGAACGATTCCCGAACTCGCTGGGATTCCCGACGGGTGCCGCATCGGCGAGGACGTTGGACCGAACTGGCGGTCCATTGAACTGGTGGGAAGGTACGTCTCCCAGTTCCAATATTTGAACAACGTGGTCTGGAGAAACGACCCGGATTACATGTGCTTCCGGGCGTCGCTCGATCATTGCCGGTTTTGGGCGTCGCTGCTCTCGCTCGCGGGGGTGCAGCTCATGGTGAGCGACCCGATCGAGACCTATGACGCCGAGCGCCTGGACATCTTGCGGCGTGTTGGGCCACCCATGGTTTCACGGCCCAAGGTGCTGAGTCCGCAAAAGGAAGGTAAAGAACTCTGGAGCCTCCAGGTCTTGAAAGGCGGCGAGAGTTGGGATGTGGTGGGGCGTTTCGCCTGGAAGGCGCTGCCGACTTCCAAGGTGAGCCTTGCGAAGCTCGGCTTGAGCCCCGTTGAGACTTACTTGGCATTCGATTTCTGGAACTCGAAGTTTCTGGGTGAAGCGCGCGGAGTGCTTAAGTTCCCCGCACTGGAACAGGGGCAATGTACGGTTGTTGGGTTCAGAAAAAGGACGGGCTTTCCTCAGGTCCTGGGGACGGATCGCCACCTCGCTCAGGGCTATGTCGAACTGGAGCAGGTTGGCTGGAGAGATGGGAAGTTGAGCGGCGCGATGCGGCTCGAACCTGGAAAGGAATGGAGCCTTTACGTATACGTTCCTGAGGGTTACACGCTGAGCAGAAAGCTCGGTCCCGGTTGGTGGGCGGCGCAGAACGGCAAGGTTGTTCGTGTTCAGTTCAAAGAAGGGAAGGGGCTGAAGAGGTTCAGCATTCCGGTCACCAGCGTCAACTAGTTCCGAACTCTCCCGCCAGCGCCAACACCCGCGCTGCAACCTCTTCCGGAAGGACGTCCCGGTTGTCGACGACCATCCAGCCCGCGGGCGGGTCCTCGGCCATGCGCGGGTTCAGGTACTCGATCGTTTCGGTGAGCAGGCTATGGTGGAAGTCCTTATGGGTCCGTTCCCGGTTTCGCCGAAGGTTGGACTCGAGGTCGCACGTGAGGCACACTTTCAACACGGGAAGCTCGTCAAGATGCTCGGCGATCACCGCGTCGAGGCGCGGCAAGTTGCGGCAATGGTCGACGGCCACGGTGAACCCAGCCGACCAATAGCGCTTCGCGACGTCGCTGGCGGCGGCTTCGGCGATCTGGAATTGGCGCTCCGTTTCCTCGGTCCATGGAACCGAATCGGCAAGGCCGGCGGCAACCCAAGTCCTCAGGTCGTCAACCGGGATATGGACCCCTCGATCGAGGCGTTCGAGAATGGCCTTGCAGACCGTCGACTTGCCGGCAGCCGGCGCGCCGGTCACGAAGACGATGAAGGGCTTCATCGAGGAGGCTAGGGGCGATCTGGACCCCGACACTACATTCGGATCATGATGCCGACCGACCAGCCTCGCAGTTCGGCACGCGAGCCCTGATGGTTAATGATCTCGACCGAAGTGCTCGGCATCGAGGGCAGGCCCAGGTTCAGCGCAAGAGGGATTCCCACGCCGATGTCCAGCCCGACACCGTTGACCTCGCCAAACGACCCGCCTCGGCCCGAGCCAAAGGCCATGTACGGCCCGCCGATGAAATACATGCCGTTAGGCCCTGCGCCAGGAGACTTGCCTCGGGCGAAGACTCGGAACACGTTGCCGTCGGTGTCGCCGCCGTTTTGGAGCACCCCGCCCAAAAAGGCGCTGACGCCGATCGAAGCCTCACCGAGCAGGGGAACATTCAGGAGCTTCTGCTGAATCGTGAGTTCCGGGCCCGTCAGGCGTCCGTAGCCGCCGCTATCTCTGGCGAATCGAGCGGAGCTTGCGTAGCCGATCCCGAATTCTGCGGGCAAGACTTGGGCTGCGCCGAGGGTCGAAAGGGCGGCCAAAGGAAGCAGGAATGGAGCGCGCATAGCCAAAGGACGCGCCAAACCCTGATTCGACGCGGCGCATTATCCCCTTTGTCCCTTCAACCCTTTGTCCCCCTCATCTCATCACTTCACGATCCCCGCGGTTCGGCACACTGAGAGTCTGCCCCACGGGCCCACCCATCATTTCCCCACAAATGCATTCGATCCGGCGTTGTAAGGATTCTCATGGCTCACGCGCGCGTACTATGTAGTAGGAGCCACGCTCCCATGGAGGCTTGCGATGCGTCATCATGATCGGCTTTCCCAAGCGGATCTCGCCGAGCTGATCGCCATTCGTAACGTTCCTTGCGTTTCCCTCTACCTCCCGTGTGACGACACCGGGCCGCAGCGCCAGCAAATCCCTCTTCGACTGAAGAACATGCTGGCGCGCGCGGAGGCGGCACTCAAAGCCCAGGGACAGCGCTGGAATTCGATCGAGGACCTGCTAAGGCCCTTCCGAGACCCTCTCGGGCCCGAGAAGAACGGGAAGCTCAGGCCCAAAACAGTAGCTCTCTTCAGCGCTGAGGGGTTAGCGGCTTCCTTCGAGCTTCCCACGGCGCTCCCCGAGTCGGTCCATGTCTGGGACCGGTTCTATGTGGGCCCTCTTTGCGGCCTTGCTGCCGAGAACGCCGGATATTACGCCTTGGCCGTCAGCGACAACCACCCTCGGCTCTACCGGGGAGACCGGTACGCACTGACCCCAGTGGACGTCCCGAACATGCCTCGAAACATGGAGTCGGCGCTTTGGGCCGACACCCACGAAAAGGAGCTTCAGCGGCACGGCGCGGGCTCCTTGGGCGGCAGAACCTCGGGCAGCCACAGCTTTGTTCACTCTACGGGGCCAGGAACGGACATGGAGCGGCGCAAAACGGACCTGAAGCGCTACTTCGACGTTCTCGACGCCGCGGTCACTCCCTTCATCAAACATTCGCCGCTGCCGGTCATTCTGTTCGGGGTTGCCTACGAGCTTCCCATTCTCCGCCAGGCGCTGTCTGCTCCGGGTGTCTGCTCGGAAGAGGTGCACGGGAATTTCGATCGGCGCTCCGTGGATGAGATCCGCGCGGAGGCCTGGCGGGTGATGCAGGTTCGGTTCGATTCCGACCAGGCCCGGTTGCTCGAGCTGTGCGGAGCCATGCGTGCCAAGCACAGAACCGCCGATTCTTTGGAGCCAGCCCTGATGTACGCGCGGGCCGGCAAGGTTGAGGAACTCCTGGTGGATCCTGGGGCTTGGCCCAATGGAAGCGCCGACGAGGCGCTTGTTCGGGGGATGAATGAAGCAGCGAGCGAGGTGATCCGCCACAAGGGGCGGGTTCACTCGGTGCGCCCTGCCCCGGGGATTTTTGAAGGTCCGATCTCGGCCCTTCTGCGATACTGAGCCGAGGAGCCGGCCCGCGCAAGGGGGAGATACCGGCGCAATTGCGGTCAATATTCGTGAAAAACCCCTTGGATCAGGGTGAATGTTGTGTTATCATAGCGTTCACCGGACAATGGACCGGTTTTACTTTTGGAGGTATTGAACATGACGAGACGAGCATTTACGCTCATCGAGCTCTTGGTCGTCATTGCGATCATCGCGATTCTCGCTGCCATCCTGTTCCCCGTCTTCGCTCAAGCCAAGGACGCCGCTAAAAAGGCTGCCTGTATTAGCAACACGAAGCAGGTCGGTCTAGCGGCAATCATGTATGCCGGCGATTACGACGACACGCTCCCCCGCCACGACAACAACGGCTCCTGCCTTTACACGGGCCAGGCTGCTGGTGGCGGTATCTGCGACTATCCCGACTGGGGCGATTTCCGCTTCCCGGTCGTGGGTAACACGTCGACTGCCGGCCGAGGCGTGATGTACTTCGGCGCGATCGAGCCCTATCACAAGAACACTCAGATTTCGATCTGCCCCAAGCTCGGCAACACCGACTGGGCGACCGTGTTCTCGCCCGCCGGTTCCGGTTCGTTGGGTATCACCCCTCCGACCGCCGGCTACGTGACGGTTGACGAACCCTACTACTACAACACGATGGGCCAGATGGCCATCAACCTGTTGGTCATCGACTACGGCCCCACGGCTTCGTCGACCAACAACCGCCCCACGGCGCCGAAGGGCAACCTGACGCTCGTGGCGCGACCCGCAGACGTGATCATGCTCGTCGCGGAATCCTCATGGGACTGGCACTACGGCGTCAGCACCAACCTCGGAAACGGTTCGGTGTGGCCCAGCTGGCCCCTGAACAGCAACTGCTATTCGTACACGGTTGAGGGCTGGACCCGATACCCGCACAATGGCAAGAGCGGCGCCTACCCCGAGTATTCGGTGGACCGCGCGACCAACAACCCCAACATGCAAGGCATGGCCGTGTTCGCAATGTGCGATGGCCACGCCAAGGCAATGAAGTTCACGCAGGCTGAAAAGTGCGTTCCGACGCCCGCCGGCCAGACGTGGAACCGTGGTACGACTGGTTCGATCCAGCACACGTACTACTATCCGAACTGGGTGCCGGACCTCTAAGGTTCAGCTTCCAGAAAGATCAAGATGTGGGCGTCTCTTTTCGGGGCGCCCACGTCTCTTTCACTTGACAGGAGGTCACTCAACAACATGAAGAAATACGCAACGCTGATGTGTGCGATCGCGGCTTTTGGCATCGTCGGTTTCGGTGTCGTTGGCTGCGGAGGCGAAGACAACACTGCTGAGGTCGAGAAGCTGAAGACGCCCGAGGCCAGCAACAACCCCGAGGTGGCAACCCCGGACAAGGCCGACATGAACATGGCCGACGATCCGAAGGCGATGAAGGGCAAGGGCCCGGCTGCCGGTGGCGGCGGTCCGGACTAAGCGGACTCCTTACCCACTAGTTGTTTCAAATTCACGGTTTTTGAGGCCGCGCCTTTACGAATAGGCGCGGCCTTTTGTGTTTTCTTGCGCGGCTAACGAGTCTGGGTGTGCCCGAGGATGCGTTTTGCCATGCGAAATGTCCGAGGCGACGTATAATGAGCCACATGCGCCTTACCTGCAACGGCCCGAAGGGGTTCGGCTGTGGGCGCAGAGGCTTGAGGGTGACCTGGCTATGGGAAAAGTTGTCGGTGCGATCATCGCTGTTGTGGTCCTGGGCGTGGGGATCTTTCTGTTCACGTCGATGAAGTCTCCAAACTCGGCGGCGGATCAGAAGCTCCTTCTGGCCGCTCAGAACAATGATCTGGCCACGGTGCAAGAGGCGCTAACGGAAGGGGCCAACGTCAACGCCAAGATGGAGAGCAGCAAGTTCAACCAAATGATGGGCAAGATCGATCAGGCCTACGAAGGCTACACGGCCCTCCACTTCGCCGTCCAAAAGCACAACTTGGACATGGTGAAGCTTCTGGTCGAAAAAAAGGCTGAGATCAACGTGCAGGACTATCACAAGAATACGCCCCTGATGGTCGGCGCGGCCTTCCTCAATCGTGAAGCGGTGGTCTTTCTGCTTGAAAAGAAAGCGGACCCGAATGTTCGCAACGACCGTGGCGACACGGCGATCAACCTCTCGCGCAAACGAATGGGCGGCGCGAAAGAGGGGCAGGAGATCGAGCAGCTTTTGAAAGACGCGGGCGGCCAGCCGGGCGTGGGTTCGGGCGACGGCCCGCCTCCACCGGCGGGCGGCGGCGGTTAGGGGAAGAGGTCCGAGGTCTGAGGTCCGAGGTCTGAGGTCTGAGGTCTGAGATCTGAGGTTCGAGGTGCGCGGAGCGTGTTGCGGGGTCCCGGATCGCCTCGCTCGGCGCTCTTCGCCCGTCGCATGTTTGTGGTGCGTGGTTCCGGAGAGCATCGCCCTTCGCTCGTTGCCCATCGCCTCGCAGAGGCCGGGGACGCCAAAGAGCGGGATGATATTCAAATTCATTGGAACCTGCGCAGCAGCCAAACCTTTTGGGGCTATACTAACGTCTAAGTCGGTGTGTGGGCAGTCGTTCGGCTGCGTTTGAACCTGCCTGTTTTGGGCAACGTCAAACATAGGTCGAACCCTGTCATCGGACGATTCAGGGTGTGAACTCTTGAATAGAGGTGTGTCAGTCGTGTTGAACCTGATTAAGCGTGGTTTTCGGGGCGCAATCTATCTTACATTCGTACTAACTGCGTTCCTTGTCGCTGCCGTGTCGTTTGGCGAAAAGTCGGCGATCCAGCCTAACGATGCCCAAGCAGAGAAGCTCAGAGCGGCCCGCCGCTCCGGCTTCCTGGAGAACAAGGGCCAGTGGAAGAAGGAAGCGCGGTTCCTCGCGCAGTCCAAGGGCGTCAATGTGTGGTTTGGCGACAGTGCCATCCGATTCGACCTTCGGGGCCCCGCTGCGAAGAACCCGAAGAAGGGCGCGGGCCATGCCGTCGACATGAGTTTCGTCGGCGCAAGGCGCGGCGTCAAGGCCGTTTCGAGCCAACCACGCAACTCTCGAAACGACTTCATGATCGGCGGTAAGAAGTCGATTCGTGGGGCTCGTAAGTACGGCTCGATCGATTACGTTTCCCTCTATGACGGTATCGATCTAAAGTGGCACGACGACAACGGCATGCCTCGGTTCGACTTCATCGTCGCGCCTGGCGCCAACCCGAACCAGATCCAGATGCGCTTCACCGGCGCGAACGGCGTCGACACCAATTTTGCCGGCCAACTCGAGGTCAAGACCTCGATCGGCACCCTCTATCAGACCGACCTCAAGGCCTATCAGGTGGTCAACGGCGAGACCAAGCAGATTCCTGCGACCTTCCGATTCGTGGACGACAACACGGTTGGGTTTGTGCTTGGCAAGTACGACACGAGCCGTCCGCTGGTCATCGACCCGCTCGTCTATGGCAGCTACTACGGCGGCGACAGCGGCCCGGACGAAGTCCGTTCGGTCGTAGCGGACACCGACAAGTCGGTGGTCATGACTGGCTGGACCCAGGCACCCGACTATCCCGCGATCGCCGGACCGTTCGGCTACAACATCCTTGGTGCGCGCGCCATGTTCGTGTCGAAGTTCCAGGGCGACGCCTACAGCCACGACTACTCGTGTCTGGTGACGGGCGATGGCGAAGACGAGGGCTGGTTCGTGAGCGTATCGCCCGATGGCCAGTACATCTGGCTCGCCGGGACCACGACGTCGACCAACTTCCCCGGAATTGACGGCGATTCGCTCTTCAACACGATGGCGGGCACCGAAGACATTACGCTGATGCGCTTCAAGATCGATGCTACGGAGCTCTTGATTCCGGATTATTCAACTTATTACGGCACGGCTAACATCGAGACGCTCCGCGGTCTGACGGTTGACCCGCTAAACGGTGAAGTGTCGATCTGCGGTGAGACCGACGGCGGCCTGCCCAACATGAACAACGCCATGGCGGGCGCTGCGAATGCGTTCTTGACTCGATTCACCGTGGACAGCACGGGAATCACCGGTGTCAAGTGGGGTTACTATCTGGGTGGCGATGGCCCGACCCTGATGCGCATCACGTCTCAGGTGAATCCCTACGATTCCCACAACAGAGCGATCGCAAGCGACTCGACTGGCAACGTGATTGTCGTCGGCTGGGTCGGTAATGAAGGCGAGAACATTGATACGGCTCTCGACTCCACGGTGTTCGAGACCACGGCCGGTGTGTTTGCAAACGGGCGGCTTCTTCGCTATCGAGATGGCTTCGTCAAGAAGTACACGCCCGATGGAACGCTGGTCTTTTCTACCCTTCTTGGTGGTAACGACAACGATGAGGCCACTGGCGTAGCCTGCGACGGCGCAGACAACATTTACATCACCGGCCTCAGCCGCTCGTTCAACTTCCCGCGCACTCGCGGCGTGTATGGGGAGAACTTCACGGCCAAGGAACTGGTCTTCGCAACCAAGATTTCGGCCGACGGCGCGACGATCCTGTATTCCACGCACTTGGGCACCAACGCGCCGGTTTATCCTCGCGGCATCGCGGTGGATGGCAGCGGCAACGCGTACATATCCGGGATCGTGGACTACACGCACTCGTTCCCGTTCCCGCCGGCAGATCCTAACGAGCCCAACGGGACCTCGACAGGTAATGTGCCTATCACGGGCAACCCGCTCGATCCCACTTACGCCTTCCCAGCGACCCCGATGCTCGGCACGACCGAAGGATTTCTGCTCGGGCTCTCTCCAACGGCTTCGACCCTTTTCTATGGGACCTATCTGGGTGGGGACCTTGATGAAGAGGTCTTCGCTCCCTACGTCGACCGATTTGGAGACGTATGGACCGTTGGGTCCTCCGATAGCCTGCGGTTCTATCGCCGAGTTTCCTCCGGTGGTGTGATCTTCAATAGGATCTATCCCACCAGTGGGCCTCCCTACACACTGCTTCCTGCATCGCTCCTCTCCGAGTTCGCCTTCAAGACGGTTGGCGACCAGGGCGTTGGCGACCCGTGGGGCGTCGGCGGCGTTTGGTATGGCTTGAAGGAAAGCCCGTTCACGGGTCCGTCGACCATTACGGTTCTCGCCTATCAGCGTGATGGCTTCGTCGTGAAGCAGAGACTTGCGCTGCCCACGATTACCACAATGACTTTGGCGCCGTCCTCGATCGCGGGCGGCTTGGGAGCATCCACGACCGGCACGGTCACGTTGAGTGCGCCTGTTCCTGCAGGCGGCCTGGACATGACCGTTGAACTCGACAACGACGCGGCATCGTTCGATCCGAACGTGTCTCAGAAGGTGTTGACGATCTCGCTGCCGGGCGGCGCGACAACGGCGACCTTTACGGTCTACTCGAACCCGGTGGACTTCCCGACGGGCGTCAATGTGCGCGCAACCCTCATCGGGAACTTCATGATCCGCGTGCTCAACGTGCTGCCGTGGCTCCAAGACCTGACGGTCACCCCGAACCAGGTGGTCGGCGGCAATGGCCTTACGGGCCGGGTCACGCTCTTCCAGAACGCGATCACAGACATCACGATCGACCTCTCGACCGACGCCAGCGGCCTCGTGGACTTTCCAGGCGGCAACACGGTGACGGTTCCTGCAGGCCTCGATTCCATCACCTTTACGGTCGGAACCCATGGTGTGGAGTTCCAGACCGATGTTCCTGTCACGGCGACGCTGCTCGGCGTTGGCAAAACCAATTTCGTGCGGCTCCTGTCGGCGAACCTGCTTCGGATGACGTTCAACCCGACGAAGGTGACCAGCGGCGCTGCGTCGACAGGAACGGTGTTCTTGGATGGCGAGGCAGGTTCTGCGTTCACTGTGGATCTGTCGATCAACGCCGGAACGGCGGGATATGTGTTAAACCCGACGACCCTCTCCTTTGCCAAAGGTGAGAAGTCGAAGGACTTCACGCTGACCACGGCCTTTGAGCCCATCAACACGCAGCGCATCGTTACGGCGACGCGTACGGCCCAGGGTGGCTACAAGGCAGGCTCGGTGAGCGGCACTCTCTTTGTGGATGGTTCCTCACTGGTTTCGTTTACGCTAGACAAGACCTCTGTCGATCCTGGCGAAGACGTCAACGGAACCGTCACGGTCAGTGTCCCGGCGAATCCCGGTGGAACGCCGGTGAACATGTCGAGCGACAGTGCGCTTGTCACGGTGGCCACCCCGGCCGTCGTGCCGCAGGGCGCTACGTCCACGACATTCCCGCTAACGGTTGCGGGCCAGGCTCTGACGAACGACACGACCGTGCACATCACGGCGCAGCGTGGACCGGTGGTCATCATTCGCGACCTGGTGGTCAAGAAGGCCAACGCGACCATCACGTTCAATCCGGCGACGGTCATTGGCGGCAACCCCAGCACGGGCACGCTGTCCCTGACGGCAAATGCCCCGAGCGGCGGAATCGTGTTCAACCTGAGCAGCGGCAACGCCGCGGTGACGGTCCCGGCAACGGTTACCGTGCCGGAGGGCGCCAACTCGGCCACGTTCGGCGCTACGACGACCTTGGTCTCGGGCACCGTGGCGGTGACGGTGACAGGCACATCGGGCGGCATCACCGCCCAGGGAGTGCTGGTCGTCCGCGCGATCTCGGTGGCTTCACTCAGGTTCGTGCCGAGCCGCCAGAAGGGTGGCCGATCGGTTCAGCTCATCGTGACGCTCGATGCCCCGGCGCCTGCTGGCGGAGCGGTGATTCCGCTGACCTCGTCGAACCCGATCATTGCCAACGTGCCGGCAACCATCACGGTTCCGGCGGGCCTGACCTCGGCCGCGAAGACGGTGATCACGAACCGCGTCTCCAGAACCCTGGCAACGCAAGTTCAGGCCGCTTACGGTGACGAGATTGTGTTTGCCGTGCTCACCGTGACCCGGTAGCGAGCAGGCAAGGACTCTGCAAAAGCCGCCATCCCAACATTGGGATGGCGGCTTTGTTTTTTTGCGGGCTGGGCCCAATTGCGGCGGATCGCGGCACGGGCAAGATAAACTCAACAGGTGAACAGCCGGTTGGGATTCTTTTTGATGGGCGTGGCGACAGGCTTCCTGGGCGCCAGTCTCTATCGTCGCTTGCAAGACGGCGACTTTGATAAGGACGTCGAGAAGATTCGCGGCCGGCTCTCGGATAGCGTCAAAGACCTTGAGGACCGGATCTCCGGCGTGGTGGATGTGGTGTCTGGGGCCGTGGATGGGATTTCGAACGCCTGAACCCGCACTCGCGTCTCTGAAAGTGTGAGAAGGGCGCTTACGGCGGCCGCAGGCATCCTCGTTTCCGCAGTGATCCTGGTTGTTTGCCTTCCTCCAGGCGATTTCGGCATCCTGGGGTGGTGCGCCCTGGTTCCTTTGCTCGTCGCCTTCAGGGGCTCCAGTTTTGGCAGGGGGTTTCTCGCCTCGTTGGCCGCCTGCATGATCGCCGCTTGGCTTAGCGTGCAGGGCTGGCTCTATCCGGCGGCTCAATGGAAGAGTCAAGCCGAGCAGATGGCCGGCGAAGCCGCATGGCACTACATGGGGTTCCTCATGATGGCCGCGGTGTATGGAATCATCGTTGGCATCTGGGCAGAGACAAAGCAGGTGACGCTCGGGAGGGCTGTCTGGTTGGCGTGCCTGGGCCTAGGGCTGGAGTCGCTGGCCGCACTTCAACTGCCGGCCACGCTTGGCCTCACACAATATCGCTCAATGGCCATGATGGGGGTGGCGTCAGTCGCAGGGCTCTTCGGTGTGTCTCTCCTCGTGTGGGTAGCGAACCTCCTTCTCGCTTGGGGCATTTCAGCCAGGCTCTCAGGGGTTCGTACCCGCCAAACCGAGCGGGCTTGGGTGGCCCCGCTTGTCCTGGCACTCTTGGCCTTGTTCACGACCTACCCGTTGCCGGGCCCAAGGGCCCTCGGGACGTCGGGGAGGACCTTTGCCGCGCTTCAGACAAGGTCGTTTGAGGGCAGCGAACTGATGGACCTGAGCCAGAGTTCGGGGGCGTGGCTGACGGTTTGGCCCGAGCTCAGCGCGATCGCCGAAGCGCCAGGGGGCCAAACCGGCAGGCTCATAGCCGAACTCCGCCGACGCAATATCCGTGTCTCCACGAGTTTCGAGGACGACGCGACCCCCAAACGACACAACACGATGTCCGTCTTGGGACCGGCGGGCGAATCGCGCAGGTATTGGAAGCGGAAGCTCTTTGGAGGCGAGGCTCAAAGCCACCAGCCCGGCGCGGAGCCGGCGGTAGCCAAAGTGGAGGGCCTCGCATTGGGGCTAAACGTGTGCTTTGATTCGTGCTTCCCGGGGCTGATTCGGGAAACGGCCTCCACAGGGTCGCCGAGGCCGGCCGTGATTCTGCTTCCGAGCATGGGCCCAGAATCGCCCAGCGGCGTCGTTCAGGCGATGCACGGCGCGTTTACGCCGTTTCGCTCGGCTGAGAACGGCGTCGCATTCGTTCGCGGGGAGACGAGCGCGGCGGCGATGATCACTGATGAGAATGGCCGAATCTTGGCTTATGCCGAGCCCGGATACCAGGGCGCGATCGTTGGCAATCTGAGCTTGGAACGCAAGAGCACGGCCTACCAGGTCCTCGGAGACTGGGTCTGGTACTTGGCCATGACGTTTGTCGTGGCGATTCCGGCGAGAACCCGGTGGACTTCGAAAAGGGCAAGATCAGAACGCCAAACGGGAAAATAGGGCCTACTCCAGGACCCTCTTTGAAAGCACGGACCCCGTCTGGTCGACTTCGTAGAGCAGCGGCAGGCCCGTGGCCAGCTCCAGCTTGACCACTTCCTCTCCGGTCAGGTCGTCCAGCTTCATCACGATCGAGCGATTCGAGTTTCCGTGGGCGACCACAAGCACGTTCTTGCCCTGCTTGAGGTCCCCGAGAATGCACCGGTCGAAGAAGGGCAGTGTGCGCTCGGCGGTGTTCTTAAGGGCCTCGCCGTTGGGTGGTGGCACGTCGTAGCTGCGGCGCCAAAGCTGGACTTGGTCTGCCCCATACCGCGCGCGAGTTTCGTCTTTGTTCAGGCCCTGAAGGTCGCCATAGTGGCGCTCGTTGAGCGCCTGGTCCCGGATGACGGGCTGGCTCCAGCCGTTCGCCTCTTGGATGATGGCGAGCGTGCGCTGGGCGCGGGTCAAGGCGCTGGTGTAGCAGACGTCGAACGCGATGCCCTTGATGTGCTCCGCCGCGCGCCGGGCCTCTGCCTCGCCTTCGGCCGTTAGGGGAACGTCCACCCACCCGGTAAATCGATTCTCCATGTTCCAGAGCGACTGGCCGTGGCGGATGAGACAGAGGTATGGCATGACTCTCAGCGTACCGCGTCGGGGAGTTGAGCGGTGACGGGGATGGGGGGAGTGAATGAGGGTGAGAAACCCGTGGGGCAGACTCTCAGTCTGCCCTCGTGCAATGGTGCCCGCGCGTCAGCGAGCCATTGAGCCCAAGAGTCGGGCAATCAGACCCGCTCACGGAAGAACCCGATGAGGTCGGTCTCGGGAAACGGCTGTTCGGGGTTCTTTGCTGCGAGGCCCCGCAGGTGTCCTCGGTGGTATGTGCCGTGGTTGATGACGTGCCTTGCGATCTGCTCCAAGGAGGACACATAGGGAACGCCGGCAAGGTTCTGGTAAGCGATCATCTCCCGCAGCGGCCGCTCCATGAGTTGGGCTTGCCACGCCCTGCAATAGAGCTCCAACAAACCGCCCAAGGGCACGTTTTCCGAGGGTTCCAGGACCTGCACCCCGCACCGTTCGAGCCAGATGCGCTGCGCGAACAGGATGTGCTCCAGGACCTGAGAAGCCTCAAGCATTTGTTCGCCGAAGCCCTCCAGGGCAAACAGCCACTTCCTATTGGCCCAAAGGTCATAGTCGAAGCCCTCGATCAGCGATTCACGAAACTCCATTTTCCGCCTCTGCTACCCATTTCCGGGTTCAAACCGAATCGGCACTCCCCTTGGCTGCCCTATGATATCGCCCTCCCTCATGGCGAACTCGCCGGCGACCAGCGTGTGCACAGGGAAGCCGCGCAGCCGCTCGCCTTCGTAGGGGCTCCAGCCGCACTTGCTCTTCAGCCATGCTTTGTCGACGACCCGGCGCTGCGAAAGGTCCACGACCGCGATGTCCGCGTCGGAGCCCTCCTTGAGTTCACCTTTGCCCTGGATTCTGAAGGTCTGGGCTGGGCCGTGGCATAGCAGCTTTAGGACCTCGGACAGGTCAAGGCAACCGTGGTCGAGAGCCAAGGTCAGAAGGATGGGGAGGAGGGTCTGGACTCCCGGCATTCCGCTTGGGCTCTGAGGATAGGGAAGCGCCTTTTCCTCGAGCAGGTGGGGGGCATGGTCCGAGCCGGCGGTATCGAAGAAGCCGCGCTTGAGCGCCGCGCGAAGTGCCGCGCGGTGATCTTCGCCGCGCACCGGCGGGTTCATCTGGACCAAAGACCCCAAACGCTCATAGACCTCCGGCGCCGCGAACCAAAGGTGATGCGGGGTGATCTCGCACGTGGTCTTGAGGCCCTGCGCCCGCGCCTCGTCGATCAATGGCAGCTCGTCGAGGGTGCTGGTGTGCAGGATGTGCACCGGCCTTCCCGTTTCCGCCGACAGCTTGAGAAGGCGGTTCGTCGCGATCCGAGCGCATTCCGAGTCGCGCAGGAAAGGATGCTCGGCGGCCGTGGGCTCTTTGCTCATCAGGGCCTTTCGCTCTGTGAGCCTGGCGTGATCCTCGGAATGGACTGCGACGCGGCGCGAGCCGTGCTGCAGCACCGTTCGGATGGTTGGGTCGTCCGGGACGAGCAAGGAGCCTGTGGAGGCGCCCATGAAGAGCTTGACGCCGGGCGTTCCAGGAAGCGCCTCAAGCTCGCCTAGGTGTTCAGCGTTCTCTGGCGTCGCTCCCACCCAAAAGGCGTGGTGGCACCAGGCCCTGCCCTTTGCGCGCTGCAGCTTGTCCGCGAGAGCCGCTGCGTTGGTGGTCGTGGGAGATGTGTTCGGCATCTCGAAGACGCTGGTGACGCCGCCGGCGATGGCTGCCCGGGTTCCCGACTCGAGGTCTTCCTTGTACTCGGCACCAGGCTCGCGAAAGTGGACGTGGGAGTCGATGACGCCCGGCATGGCCGTCAAGCCCGCGACGCTGACGCGTTCGGCAGCCTTTGCCGAAGAGAGGTCTCCAATGGATGCGATCTTTCCGGAATGGACGCCGACGTCCGCCGCAAAGTGGCCCTGGCGATTCAAAACCATGCCCCGCTCCAGGATCAGATCGAACGTCACAGCCTGATTCTATCCAGATAGCCGCCGATAATGAGGGCCAGGATGGTGGGAACCCTCTTTCTCGCGATGCTGCCGTTTCGCCCGGTGGCGTTCTTGGACCAGCCGATCGACGCCGAAGTGCGCAAGGGCATTGAGGTCTACAGGGCCGGAAAGGGGCTCGACAGGGTTCTGCAGGACGATAAGGCCGTGGTAAGGACGCGCCTGGTTCGCTTGAGCACCGAGGAGCTCGAAAGGGTCGTTTGGCTGTCTCCATCGCTCGTTTCCAGGTGGCTCGGCTATCTGTGGGCGCAGGAAAAGTGGCCGGATGGAGAGCTGGAGCGTCGGTGGAAGGACCTTCAAGGGAGCCTCGACGGACGGCTGACGTTTGTTGTTGAACTGGCGAGCTACCCCAGGGACAAGGGGTCGAGGAGCTTGGAGGCGGCCTTTCAGCCGGATTCGACCTGGGAGGGCTTGGAGTTCCTGCTCACCGCAAACGGGTCGCGGTTGCCGATGGCTCCCGGGCCGAGCGGCCTTCTGGGCCTTAGCAGAGCGCCTCGCGGTGGCGAAGCGACTCCATGGACACATCGGGCGCTCCGCATCGTGCCGGACATCACCCGGTTTGCCTCGATGAAGGCGCGCGAGCCGATCCGCCTGGGAGGGTTGGCGTGGGTCGCCCAGACGCTGCTCGCCCCTTGGTTGGAGCCGAGGGCCGGGTCCGGTTGGGCCGAGCCGCTGGCGCCGCTCGGCGAATACGAGAAGGCGTGGTTCTTGGTCCAGGCGCCTGTGCCCGCGGGAATTCATGGGTACGGTGACTTGCAGGTTCGCGTTCTCAGCAAGCAGTCGGAGCGGTGCGCGAGTTTCGAATTGTTGGCGAAGGGGCGCAAGAAGTGATCGTCAGTCCTGAAGCGAGAACGGCGTAAAGTTGGTGGACCGGTCGTAATAGTCTTCGTTCTCGGCGCGCTTCAGCGAGTTCACGACGGCATAGGTCACCGGTGTTGACACGATCTCCACACACACCTTGAACACCCAGTTGAACAGGGAAACGGCGAGGAGTTGCTGGGTGGACCAGAGCCCGTAAAACGCGATCGGATAGAACAGCAGACTGTCGACGAACTGTCCCGCGATTGTCGAACCGATGGTGCGCGACCAGAGGTGCTTGCCCGAGGTCCAGATTTTCATTTTGGCGAGGATGAAGGAGTTCACGAAGTCGCCGACCCAGAACGCCAGCATGGAGCCCGCCGCGATGCGCCACCCGTTGTCGAAGACGGTCTTCACCGCCGGATCGATGATCTTGTTGTAGCCCTCGTTGGGGTCTGGCGGGAGGTGGATGACCGCCTGCTGCATGATCACGGCGAACGCCATCGCGCCGAACCCCGCCCAGATCACCTTGCGCGCCCGAGCATAGCCGTAGACCTCGGTCAGCACGTCGCCGAAGATGTAGCCGATGGGGAAGAAGATGTTGCCCGCTCCGAAGCTGATGCGGTCCCCGACAAACGGCAGGGCAAAGGGCAAGGTGAAGAAGCTCGTCTTTCCTGGGCCGATCATGTTTGAACAAAGGAGCATCGTCACAAAGCCGACCATCACGAGGTCGTAGTACTTATAGTGCCGAACGTTGTGGACGATGCCTTGAGAATCCGCCGAAGTGCCCGTTGCCATTGGAATAGGGACGTAGCGGACCCTCCCCAGGGATCAGAGATTCGCGTGCCGGGATTTCCCAGAAGGCCATCAGGCCCATGCCATTTGGCTGGTGGGGCGTTTGGGTATAGAATCGAGACGTGGAAAGCGTTCCTCCTCCGTTTTCGCCGATGCCGCCCCCGAAGCCGAAGAACTCGACGCCGCTGATCTTGGGCATTGTGTTCGGCGTGCTGTTGCTGGTCTGTGGCGGCGGGGCGTTTGCCCTGTTCTTCTTCGGGCGCACCGCCATCAAAGACACGGGCAAGATGATCGCCTGCGTCGCTTCCTTTGATGCCGTGCAAAAGGCAGTGATCGCCTACGCCCAGGACCACAACGGCGTGCTGCCGAAGGCCGAAACCTGGCAAGACGATGTGAAGGGCTACTTGAAGCTCGATCCGGACTTCAAGGACCTCGAGAATTCCCCCTTTGACTTCCAGGCCGTGACCAAAGACGGCGAGTGGTGCTGCACCATTTCCGCCGAAAAGAAGACGGGAATCAGCTTCAACGATGACCTTTCGGGCAAAAAGCTGGCGGAAATCGTCAACCCGTTCGAGACGCCCTTGATCTTTGAGACCGAGAAGGTGGGGCGAAATCTCCACTCGAAGTACGTCGAGCAGCCTCAGTCAACCGCGCCGAAGTTCTTTGGCACATCCCGAGGCTGGTTCTGGGCGCCCGTACAGGGCGAGGTTCGCGGAATGGAGAAGATGGGCGCGGAGATCAAGACCCGCCGCCGCAAGTCCGAATGACCGTTTGAACGATTTGGCACCACCGGAACACCCACGTTTCGGAAGTCCCGGTGATGGACGGTGATCTGAACCAGGCCCGGCGCGGCGACCGAGAGGCGATGGCGCGAATAGTGGACCGGCATTACGATGCTGTGTTCCGATTCTGCGCGCGTCGAATCGGTGCCGACCTGGCCGAGGATGCCGCTCAAGAGACCTTCATTTCGGCGCAGAGGAGGCTGAGAAGCTTCCAGGGCGCGAGCTCTCTGAGCACGTGGCTATTCGGAATCGCCCACAACCATTGCCGGAATCTTGCCCGCAAGAGGAAAACGGAAATGTTAGGCGCTTGGGTCTCAATCGAAAGGTCTGAAGCCGCCATCGATCCCAGCCTGAACGGGGCGATGGATCGTGGGGGTGCGAGACCTCAATTGGAGTCTCAGCTCATCGATCGTGAGGCGCTTCGGGTCGCCCTATCGAGTCTGAGTGCGGACCACCGCGAGGTGGTTGTGCTTCACGAAGTCGAAGGGCTGACCTATGAAGAGGCAGCAGAAGTGATCGGGATACCGGTAGGAACCGTGAAGAGCCGCCTGCACCATGCGTTTCTCAAGCTTCGAGAAGCCCTCTGCTTGCGGGAAGAGGTGACGGCATGAGTTTACAAGAAGATCTGAAAGCCTATGTCGATGGCGAGCTGCCCGCAGAGCGCCACGCCGAAATCGAGGCGGCGGTTGCCTCCGATCCGGGACTTCGCCAGGAGGTTGAGTTCATGAGAGCGCTAGGATTTGAAATCAAGAGGATGGCGGCCGAGCCCGCGATCGCGGGTAGGGAAGCGGCCCTGAAGGCCGTTAGGGGCAACGCGTTGCCGTGGTGGAATCCCTATAGCAGGGTCGGCCGACTGGCTTATTCCGGAGCGCTGGCGGGTCTGCTGATCGTGGTCCTTTTCCCGGTCTTTGCACAACCCGAACAAGACGTGATGATGCCTGCGTCGGACAGCAGCATGAAATCGGTGATGGCGGGCGCCGACGCAGCGACGGCTTCGCCTCAGGAAGAGTCGGCAGGCTCGAATTACGCACGCGGACGGACGCCCGCCGACATGCCAAATTCTCCGACGCCTTCCAGGGATATGTCGCTCAATGAGCGCTTCGCCTACCGGACACCCGAAAAGCGATCTCCGGCCTTTGAAGCTCCAGCCACGATCCCTGGCCCAGAGGGCGCCGGCAAGGCGAAAGCCGATCCCTATGGACTCAGCGGAGCCGCCGGAGGCTTTGGCGGCGGTGGCGGCGCTGGAGTTGCGGGTGAAGGAAACGCGGAGAAGCTGGGTCGCGACTCTGGGTCCACGGCTAAGGGCGAAGCGGCCGTTACCGCGGACAAGGCTCCGGGTGCGCCGCCCCAAGCCAACCGTGGCGGAGGCCTGGCAGCCTCCAAGGCCGCACCGACCGGTGGCGCATATTCGGCCCCCCTCCGTATGGTCATTCAGAGCGCCGACGTGAACGTGCGGGTCAAGAGCGTGGAGAAGGCCGTGCTCGACGCAACCTCGTTGGCCAAGAGCCTCGGCGGCTTCATCGAGAACTCGACGAACGCCGGCGATGAGAAGAACCCAGAGGCCACCCTGGTTATCCGCGTGCCCAGTTATCAGTTCGACATCGCCCTCAAGAGGCTGACTGACTATGGTGAGCGAATCGGCCCGCCCGCGATCAGCAGCCAGGACGTGACGCGTCAATACGCCGACCTCTCTGGAAGGCTGAAGGTCCTGCACGCCGAGGAGGAAAGCTACGTGACGATGCTTCGCGGCGCGAAGAAGATCGGCGAGATTCTGGAGATCAAGGACCGACTCTCGACGGTGCGCCAGGAGATCCAGAGTCTTGAGGAGCAGCGCATCGCGGTGAGGGACCAATCGGAGCTCTCGACGGTAACGGTGCACTTCAGCGAAAAGCCCAAGATCGAGGCCGCGGCTGTGCCTGAGGATTGGAGCGGCGACGCCTGGGTGGGAGCCGTGAACGGGCTAAAGTCGGTCGGCCGGTTCCTTGGCATGATCGGAATCTTTTTCTTCGTCTACATTCCAATTTGGGCGCCCCCGGTGGCGCTGTTCTGGGTGCTCTCGAAGAAAGGGCGCCAGGGGCACCCAACGCCCGCAACTTGATCTGAGCTGCCAAGAAAACTCCCTTCGACCCGCGCAGGTCGGAGGGAGTTTTCAGTTTGGACCCCGCCTTGAATAGGTTCGCGCGAATTCAATGCTTGCTAATAGCCGGCATTATTGCCTAAACTGGGTTCACCGGAAGGGAGGACCTGCCTTGCGAAAAGCGGATTACGGTATCGACGCGCCTATCACTCAGCGCAATCTGCTGATTCTGGGAGTCATCTGCTGCGCTCTAGTTGCCATCCCGAAGGTTGGCGCGTACACGATTTGGCCCGGGGTCGCCTTCATTCTCACCGTGGTCCTGATGTATTGGGGGAGCAAGTCGGGGAAGATGAAGCTCCGGGACAAGCTCCTGAACGCCATTCCCTGGAAGGGAGACGAGGCCGTGCTCGACGTGGGTTGCGGGCGGGGCTTACTGCTAATCGGCGCGGCAAAGCGTGCTCCTCATGGGCAAGGCATCGGCATCGACCTTTGGCGCAACGTGGACCTTGCGAACAACTCAGCCGACAAAGCGATGGACAACGCCAGGATCGAGCGCGTGGCCGACCACGTCAAGTTCCGGGAGGGGGACGCCAGGGAGCTTCCTTGCGCAAATGAGTCGTTCGACGTCGTGCTTTCAAGCTGGGCGATCCATAACATTACGGTTTCGACCGGGCGCGCCAAGGCCATTGCGGAGATGGTGCGCGTGCTGAAGCCGGGCGGCCACATCGGCATCCTCGATATCGAGGACACCACCCAATATGTCGAGGAGCTGAGGAAGCTCGGCATGCAGAACGTAAAGAGGGGAAGCCCAAGCTTCATCTTCCTGCTGCCGACCTACATGGTGACCGCGGTCAAACCCGGCGTGGCCGAAGCGGCGACGGCGGCATGAGGCGAAGCGCGAGTAACAAAAAGGCGAGGCGCGAGTAACGAAAGGCGAAGAGAGCCCCCTCCTTGGTTTTGCGGAGCGAAACTGAGGAGGGGGTTGGGGGTGGAGACCCCTACCGCCTCAACAGCGCCTTGAAGATGAAGAACATATTCGCTGGGCGCTCGGCAAGCCTGCGCGAAAAGTAGGGGTACCAACTGTCGCCAAAGGGGATGTAGATTCGGACGTTGTAGCCTTCGGACAGATACTTTTCCTGCAGATCGCGCCGGATCCCGTAGATCATTTGGATCTCCCAGCGGTCCTTCGGAATGCCCTTTTCCGCCGCGTAGGCAGCCAGTTGGCTGAGCAGCCCCTCGTTGTGCGTTCCCATCGCCGGATAGTTGCCTGCGTCGAGCAGCCGTTTGCCCTGGGCCAGCAGCGCCGCGTCGATTTCGGGCATCTTCTGGATCGCGACTTGTGGCGGCTCCAGATACGCTCCCTTTACCAGGCGAACGCGCATGTTGTTTCGGATCACCCACTCGACGTCTTCGCTTGTCCGGTGAAGGTAGGACTGGAGCACCGTGCCGGTCCGCTCGATGTCCTTGTGGACCCGGTCCACCATGTCGACCGTCCGCTGGGTGAATGAGGAATCCTCCATGTCGATGCGCAGAAAGCTCCCGTACTCCAGGGCCACCTGGGCGACTTCGCGGTAGTGCTTCTCGGCGAGGCCGTCGTCGAGGCCCAGCCCGCACTGGGTGAGCTTGATCGAGACGTTGGCTGTCTCGACGGGAAGCTCGCGCGAGCCGAACTCGAAGGGGCTCGGGTGCCGAGTGCGCCCGTTTGAAGTGGGTACAGGGCTCTTGAGGCATCGGCTCGCCGCGATGCGGTCGAACATCCCGATATAGGCGTCTTTGGCTTTGGCGGCTTCTTCTGCGGAGGTCACCGCTTCGCCTAGGAGGTCAAGGGTGACGAAATAGCCCCGGCTGCAAAGGTCCTCGGCCGCCGCCATCGCCTCGTCGAGGGTGTCGCCGGCGATGAACCGTTTGACGACCTTTCGGCACAGCCTGGAATGCCTCACAAGCCGCTCGACGAACTTCCACGAGGCGATCTTGAGGACAACGGCGCGGGAGAGCATGGGGCAGTCACATTGTACTCAGCGGGGCCGTTCTGGGGCAGAACCATGCTTCGATTGTGGAGGGTCCAAGGCAGATCAGTGTAATCCTGGAAGAGATTGCGCGTACAATGAGCAGTCATGCTTAGGACCTACTTGACGACCACTTTGGCGCTCATCGGGGCGGGCGCCATCTGGCAGGCTTCGGTTCCCCAAAACCTGGCGGCTAGCGCCAAGGCCCTTCAGGACGCCGCGACGTTCAATGCGACGTTCACTGTAACCCCCTCGGGCGGGGCCAACAGGGCCTACAAACTCGCCTACGCCAAACCCAATCTCTTCAAGATCGAGAGTCCCGAAGGCTTCGTGCTGTCGGACGGAAAGGACCTTTATGACTACAAGAAGGCCACCAACGAATTCACGGTCGTTCCGCTAAGCGATTCCGCGGTTCGCGCGGCTTCCGGTGCGCTGGAGTTTTGGGGCTGGGCGGCGTTCTTCTCCAAGGAACCGTTCAAAGACGTTCGCGCCCAGGCTGCGGGCCACCGCAAAATCAAGGACAACGAGGTGGACGTGGTTGCGGCGACGTTCGGGGCGGGCGGCGAGGCGACGATCTTTGTCGATTCGAAGCTCGGGCTGGTGCGCGGATTCATGGCCAAGAACAAAGAGAAAGACCTCTTGGTTATGGCGAGCGAACTGAAGATAGGCGCCGAGGCTCCTGCGGCGGGAGCGTTTGCGTTCGCTGCGCCGGAAGGCGCCAAGAAGGCTGAGCCGCCAAAGGCCTCGGATGCAACTTACGCCAAGGTCAAGCCGATCATGGATAAGAGCTGCATGCCCTGCCACGGCGCGGGGATGCGCTCCGGCGGCGTGGATCTCTCGAGTTTCGATGGGACGCTCCGGTCGGTGAGTCCAGGAAACCCTGACGGCAGCCGCTTAGTGAAAGCCGTCGAGTCGGGAAGAATGCCTCAGGGCCGTCCGAAACTCTCCGATGCCGACCTCAAGACGATCCGCGATTGGGTCGCCGACGGCGCGAAGAACAACTAGGGAGCAGGCATTGGGGCATTGAGGCATTAGGGCACCTTGCCATTGCTGCAGACCAACGGCGCGGTGTATGGACTGCGGCGATTTGTGGCCGCTCTGAGCCAGCCGATGTGTCGGCGCGTGAGTCCCAGCCGCCCTCACGTTGAGCCCTTCAAACAATGCGCCCCGCAGATGGATTGGTGTTGATCCCTATCGGGGTCGCCAAAGCTAAACTTGATCGCGACCCCTTCTTCTGACCCCTGCCGGGTTGCCAAAGAGCTCATCGAGGGCCTCTGAGGTTTCAATCTGCGGCCGACGCCTCCTTCCATTCCTCGGCAAATGGGGGGTGCTCCATGCAGAGCCTGATGAAGTCGCACCCGGTGCAGGCGGGCTTCAAGGTAGGGAAGACCTCTGTCCAGTCAGTCGAGAGCAGTGAGGCGCCCAGACCAATCAGGTCCTCGCGGAAGCCGTCAAGCTCCTCAGGAGACAGGGCGGCGGTGGCCTTTTGAGCGGTCCGGAGCGCAAGGATGCTGGCCACGACGGCGCGATCCGGGTACCTCGAACGTACCAGAAGCTGATAGCACCCGAGCGCTAGGTCCTCGGCCACCTCGGCCTCTGTCACCTCCGTTCTCCCGGACTTGTAGTCGATGATCTCCAGCGTCCCGTCTGAAAGCTCGTCGACCCGGTCGATACGCCCAATCAACACGAACGGGCCCAGATCGGCGCGGACCATCCACTCCAAATGCAGGGTCTTGGCCTCGGATGGGGTGCTCAGCGCTTCCGCGACGTGCTTCTCGACGATCTCCTTGCCGGCGGCGAGCGCCTGAGCTTCTTGCTCCTTGGTCGCGAAGCCCGCGCTGACCCACTCCCGCTCCACCGCCACCACCGCATCCGAAACGCTCTGAACGCCCTGGTCGCCAGAGTCGTGAAATCTCTCGAGGACCTTGTGTAGGGTCGTCCCAAAGCTGTAGTAGTGCTTTGCCCGCAGGAAGGGCCTGCCTCGCGGGTCAAGATAGGTCCAGCGATACTTGAGCGGGCACGTCAGGTAGGTCGTGAGCTTGGTGGGGCTGAGGGAGGGTTTTCTCTCCGATGGCTCCTTTCTGCCCATGGCAAGCCAAGCCTACAGGGTCCAGTCGCCGCGGATGTCGTTTGAAGGGTCGATGCTCACAGGCACCAAGTAGCTCCCCGTGAGACCGACGATGTAGATGTTCCAGTTGCCGTCCCGGTCCGTGTCGTAGAGCAGGTAGCGGCTTGTCGGGTCCCAAATGGGATAAGTGTTGTCTCCAGGCAGATCGGTGATCTGGGTGAGGCCGGTGCCGTCCGGTTTGACGGTCCAAAGTTGCTTGCCCATGATGAATGCGATCAGCGACTCGTTGGGCGCAAACACCGGATAGTCGCAGGCAGAGCCGGTGCCGACGAGTTGGTGGATATTCGACCCGTCATCGTTCATCAGGAAGACCTGCTTTCCGCCCGAACGATCGCTAGCGAACGTGATCTTGTGCGAAAACCGTGACCAATTCGGCTCGGTGTCCTGTGCAGCGCCGGAGGTCAGCGCCGACTTGGCGAGATCGGCGACCGTGACCGTGTAGATATCGGAGTTGCCGGCCGCGGTGCGCTGGTAGGCGATTTTGAGCCCGTCGTCCGACCAAGCCGGGCACCTGTCGTCGGAGGCAGGGTCGTTGGTCAGGTTCATTAGGCCCGTGCCGTCCTTGTTAACGAGAAAGATCTCCCAATCGCCGGTCCGGTTGCTCGCGAATGCCAGCTTCTTGCCGTCTTTGGACCATCGCGGCTCCGTGTCGATTCCGGGGTCGCTGGTAACCTTCAGCACGTCCAGCCCATAGGTGGTCATGTGGTAGATCTCCATGTTCCCGCTCCGATCGGAGGCAAAGGCGATGCGGCCGTGGAGAACCTCGAACGAGCTTGGAGCGCTGCCTCCGCAACCCACCAAGAGCACGGGCAGGGCCACCAAGCCACCCAAGACGAACACATTGCGCATAGAGACCATCGAACTCGTTCCTCGCTTCATTATGAAGGAACCTAACCAAGGGAGACGGCGTCGGCGAACCCACGATCCACAACCCTCCAGGTACCCTTTATCCCTTATGACGATCCGTTTGGGGCATTCGCCCGACTCTGACGACGCCTTCATGTTCTGGGGCCTGGCAAATGGCCAGGTGCAGTCTGAGTATCAGTTCGAGCACATTTTGAGGGACATCCAGACCCTGAACGAGTGGGCGATGGAGGGCAGGCTCGAATCGAGCGCGGTGAGCGTCCATGCGTTCGCTTATGTGGCCGACAAATACGCGCTCTTGAGGCATGGCGGGTCGTTCGGCGAGCAATATGGGCCGATGGTGGTTTCCAGCGAGCCGCTGGCCCCTGCAGACCTCAAAGACCTTGTGATCGCTGTTCCCGGAACTCTGACCAGCGCATTTCTGGAGCTTAACCTCTTCTACCGGGACCACTTCGAGATCGGTGCGCCGACCTGCAAGTCCATTGAGATGCCCAAGGAGGATCTGGAAGGGGTCTGCACGGGCGGGCTGAGGTACGCGGTCGTGCCGTTCGACGAGATCATCCCGAGCATTCAGCGGGGCGATTTCAAAGCGGGATTGATCATCCACGAGGGCCAGCTCACCTACGCCAAGGAGGGTTTACACCTCGTCGCCGACATGGGCAAGTGGTGGAACGCAAAGACGGGTTTGCCGCTGCCACTGGGAGTCAACGTGGTCCGAAAGGACCTTGGCAAGGACGCGGTTGTCGAAGTCAGCCGCTGCATGCGCGAGAGCATCGATGCCGGCTTGAAGGGAAGGAGCCAGGCCCTGGACTATGCGCTCCAATTCGCCAGAGGGATGGACACCCAAACGAGCGACACGTTTGTGGGAATGTACGTGAACGACCGTACCCGAGATATGGGTGACGAAGGCGTGCGCGCGATCAAGCTGCTGTTGGAAGAGGGCGGTAAGGCGGGGTTGATTCCGGCGGTCGGCGTTGAAGTGGTGGATTGAGGCTGCGGTTCACTTTTGAGCCACAGAAGTGAATTGGACCGAATGAATGGCATCGTTTCAGGGTCTATCAGTTTAGGACGCGCTGCGGCGCGTCAGGGGGAATGTCTTGAACTGGCTGAGCATAGTGGCGCTTGCGTTGGCGCCTTTCCAGAGTCTTGGCGGAGACCCTGCCAAGGACTTCATCCTCGTGGGCGAAAAGGCGTATGGGATGATTCTGCCCGTCAAGGTCTGCGGCGCAGGCGTATCTTCGGCCTCATGGTCTCCCGATGGGACCTATGTGTTGCTTGAGCGACAAGAACTCTCGGCCGGCCCTGATCAGATCAAGCGTATGCTCTTGGAGGCTGCTTCCGGCGGCGTCAAAGGTCCGCCTCCGATGGAAACGACCCTGACGGCCTGGAATCGGAAGACAGGGAAGAGCGTGGACCTGTTCCGTCGTACAGGTCCCGTGGAGGTTCGAAGCGCTTCATGGGTTCAGGGCACCAGCGTTGCCCTTGCCTGGATCTCGGAGACACAGGTCATGCCGTCCGGTAGCCCAGAACCCGTCACTTCTGTGATGGCTGTTATCGAATTGGATGCCCGAGTTGGTACATCTCGGGTCTTGGCAACCGAGACCGGACCCGATCCAGGTTTGGATCTTTCAGTCTCGCCAAGGGCTGGAATGGCTGTTATCGTGAGGCACAAGATACAGACTATCGCCGGGAAGCCTCAAAACCAAATGAGCCTACAACCCTACCGGCCCGGGTTGCCCCTTCCAACGCCGATCGAGTTGCCACCCAACGCTTTTTATTACGGATGGTCGGATGACGGATTTGGGGTCCGGTATGCGCAGATGCAGCCTCGGCAATCGAGTGATAGTGAGCGCATTGCCCCCAAACACTACGTCGTCGATTTGCGTACCGGGCAAACGCGGGAAATACAGGCGGCACCAGGAAACGACATCCAACTTCCGAGAAACTACGCTGTGGATGATTTGAAGATTGTTCCCGTGTTCTGGCCGAGGATGGGAGCACAGCGAGCCTTGCGACCGGTCTTCCTCCTTGGCAAGGACGATCGCAGTCCATTGGAGGAAGGTGACCCTCCTACGCCAGCGGACAAGAACGCCAAGTCAGCTGCCAAGCCGGCTCCAGGCGCACTGATCACCGCAGAGGCCGAGTATGCCGAGCTCTGCCCGACCAAGGACGGGGTGCTCTATATCACGCGCGGCGTGGCGCTGTTCCGACCGATCTTGGAAGTGCCGAAGGAAATGTACCTTCAGGCTAAGGCCGCTGCCGAGCGCGCGCAGGCGATGAGCCAAGCCAAGCAAGTGGCGCTTGGACTCATCATGTACTCGGCCGACCACGACGACACGCTCCCCAGCAACGCCGGAAATTGGCAGGGCGACGTCGCGCCTTACTTGAAGAACGACAGCCTCTTCAGCGGCTTCAACTACACCTTCCAGGGCGGCGACGTGACCAAGATCGACAGACCGGCGGAGACAGAGCTTGGTTACATCACCGTTCCTGGGGGCCGCGCCGTGGCCTATTGCGACGGGCACGTCAGGTACATCCCTGACAAGTAGCCATTGGGCCGCGTGAAGAGGTCGAGGGGTGAAGGGTGTTTTGGGAAGTGAAGAGATGAAGAGATGAAGCGATGAAGAGTGATGGGATGACGGGATGAGGGGAGGGAATTGCGGAGAGGATTGGGCCCCGCGGGTAGGATGGGCGAATGATCCTGCAAGGAACCCTCCTCCTCAAGGCCGCGCTCCTTAGCGCCGCACTCCTGATCGCTCAGCAGGGCCTCGGGCCAGACGCCGCCACCCCGTCTACGGCGGCCAAGCGATTTCTATCGAGCCTCGATGAACCCTTAAGGGCCAAGGCCCTATTCACCTATGATTCGGCGGCCAGGACAACCTGGCAGTACACGCCTGGCGAGCGGCAAGGCATCTCCTGGAAGGACTTGAGCGACCGCCAAAAGGAGTTTGCACGGGGTTTGCTCCGCATCGCTCTTTCCGCCAGCGGGCTGAAGAGGGAAGCAGCCGTGAGGACCCTCGAAGGCGTGCTGCGCTCCCTGGAGGGCCCGCACCGCGACCCCGCGTACTACCTCTTCGCGATTTTCGGAACACCTTCCGAGAGGGGTGTGTGGGCTTGGCGCTATGAAGGACACCACATGTCCCTTCACTTCGCCTACAAGGACGGCAAGGTCGTTAGCACGACGCCGCAGTTCTTTGGCGCCAACCCGGCAGAGGTCCAGTCTGGAGCGCACAAGGGCATGCGTGCGCTGGCGGCAGAAGAAGACCTGGCTTGGGACCTCCTCCGATCGCTCTCGGAGCCCCAGAAGAAGCTCGCAGTCCTCGCCGCCAAGGCGCCCGCCGAAATTGCCACTTCCAACACCCGTAAGGCAGCAATCCAGGAGGACCTGGGTCTCGCCTATGCCGACATGACGCCTGATCAGCGCGCCAAACTCAAGGCATTGGTCTCGACCTATGCCGAAGTGCAGATCGAAGAGGGATCCAAGCGTCGATTGGCTGCTATAGACAAGGCGGGCTGGGGCAAAGTCAAGTTTGCCTGGCTAGGGAGCACCGTCAAGGGCCAAGGCTGGTACTACCGAGTCCAGGGGTCTACGTTCCTCATCGAGTGCGACGACACGCAAAACAGCGCGAACCACATCCACTCGGTTTGGCGCGATTTCAATGGCGACTTCGGGCCGGATGAACTGGAGCACCATTACGCGACGGCGGAGCACCACAAGCACCAGCATTGACCCTTGCGGCTTGCCAGGAAGCTGTCGGTCGTGGTTCATTGGAGCAGAAGTTGAGAATGCCACCCCTGCAATGAGCTAACATGAGTTCAGCCTACGATTCGAAGGGAGCCAACCTTGGCCGATCCACACGATCTTGAAGCAACCAGGATAGCCCGAAAGCAGTTCGTTCGGCACCATATTGACGTGACCCAATGCGATATTCGGTCCAGTCATGGTGTGGTTTACGTTCGGGGAGTGCTCAAGGCCTATGGTGGCGCCCCGTACAGCGATCTGAAGATCGAGGCAGAGCGGGTTGCGAGAATCCTCAAGCAAAAGCCGGGAATCCGGGACGTGGTTCTCGACGCACTCTATAAGTGAGTGCCCGTTATTCAGCGAGCAACGACCCAACTTCTCCCAGGAGATAGAAGCTTCCTGCTATTAAGAGGGGAGCACCGTTATCCTTTGCATGCTCGAGCGCGGCATGAAGGGCTTCCTTTACAGTCTGGTGCGTTGTCGTCGGGACCCCTACTTTGTCCAAGGCGGCTGCGACTTTATCCGGTTCCTGGGCGCGGTGGAAGTCGATCGGAGAGACGTGGGCCGACTCCACCACGGGTTGGAGCGCCCGATAGAAGGGAAGTGGGTCGTGGCCGTCGACCATCCCGGTCAGGAGCACGGCGCTTTGCTGCGGGAAGGCGCGCTGCATGTTGCGCACGAGCACTTTGGCCGCTTCGGTGTTGTGCGCGCCGTCCAGGACCACCTCCACACCGTTGATCAGGCGCCTTTCGAACCTGCCAGGCAGCTTGGCGCGCTGCGCGCCGAGACGCATCGCTTCGTCGCTGACCTCGATGGCTGCGGCCTCGATGGCGGCCACGGCCAGGGCGAGGTTGTGCGGTTGTGAAATGCCCGCCATGCCGGGGGTCAAGCCTTCCCGCTTGCCCACGGACGTCTCGATGGACCAAGATCCATCGGGGCCGGGCATCGGGCGGATCTCCTGCCCGAAGCACCAGATCGGGGCCGACCTTTCGGCCGCGATCTTCTCGATCTCGACCAGCCCCGGCTCCGGAATCGCGCCGCAAATCACCGGGACGCCTTGCTTGACGATTCCCGCCTTCTCGCGAGCGACCTCCACGTGGGTGGTGCCGAGGTATTGCGTGTGGTCGAGGCCGATGCTGACGATGATGCTGGCCGCGGGAGTGACGACGTTCGTGGCATCGAGCCGCCCGCCCATGCCGACCTCGAGCGCGACGAAGTCGCAGGCTTGCCGCTGCCAGTAGAGGAAGCCCATCGCCGTTTCGAACTCGAATTTGGACACCCCGCCGTCATATTCCGGGGTGGCCATGCTCTCGGCGATAGGCATGAGGGTTTCGACGGCCGAAGCGTAGTCTTCTTCCGAGATCAGATCACGGCCGAACTGGATGCGCTCGCGGGGTTCATAGACGTAGGGGCTGTAGTAGCCTCCGACGCGGTACCCGGCTTCGTGGAGGATGCTCTGGATGTACTGCGTGACCGAGCCCTTGCCGTTGGTGCCGGCGACGTGGAAGAAGCGGGGAAATGAAGTCTGAGGTCCGAGGTCTGAGGTCTGAGGGCCCCGTGAATCGTGTTCGAGGAAGGCTGGTCCGCTCTCGCCCCTGTCGGCCACTGGACCCTGCCCTGAGCTTTCCGGAGCACTCCTCGGACCTCGGACCTCGGACCTCGGACCTATGGCCTCCCCCAATCCCGCTCTTCGTACCAGCTCCTCAATCCGGTCCAACCCCATGCGCCAGCCTTTGGCCTGCAGTGAGAGGACGTAAGCCACGGCTTCAGGGTAGGTCATCGCTGGATTATGTTGACACGTCGGCACTCCGTCATGGGCGGCGGGAGAGCCTGCTCACGGCGCATCACCAAGGTCCCGCAACCCGAGTGGGTCCAAGGGATCTATGGGCCGGGTGATGAGCCCATCCGGGACAGATTCCCATGCCATCGCGACCGCCTCCTCCGTGCCGTCGCACAGAACCACGATGTCGGACCGCGAATATTGCTCCCGCGCCTCAGAAACGAGGTCGGCCCTGTCGAGGAGGGTGATCGTTGGGTCTTGCAGCCCTCTCGCATCTTGGGAAGAGGCCCACAAGCTCGCATGGGCTGAAACGACCCATTTCAGCGCCTCGAAGGCCCCGGCCAAGAGACGGCGCTCGATGGCATCTTGAATGCAGATGACAATGGACCGAGCCGGATCGTCCGAATTAGTGCAGAGGTGTGACCGACTGCTGGGCGGGAGAGGAGCGTCGCTGATTGACTTTTGGGGGCCTGTGCGCATGGGGCAAATGCCTAGCGGGATTGACCTGTTGACTTTGGGATATCAGCGCAAGGAAGTTCCAGCGGATCGAGAGGTTTCATGCCCCGCAGCAGGAAGTAGTTGGGAAAAAGTACTGCTACACCCAAGAAGCAATAGAGCACCACGAATACAGTTGCCGACCGGTCGACCGCTTGTTTGTGTTCCCAGAGGTCAAGAGCTTCTCGGAACGCGCTGATCGACATACCGATAGTGATCATCACACAGACGATTTGGAATGCCCTGTCGCCGAAGTGTCGGCGGAAGACTTTCAACGGAGGTTCACGCAAGGCTGCTTGTTGAGTGAAGACGAGAGCGAACAGCAACATGATGGCGCTCGTCGCCCCAGCCAGCGCAGCCACAGTCAGGGCGAGAACTTGCGCCACTGAGATTGCGATAACAAAGCGCGAAGCGGGCCTCACGCTGCCCTCGTCTCCTGCCGTTCGTATTGCCGTCTCGCTTGGAGGCATCATCCTACACCTCTTCTTTCACGTAGCCTGCCTTCGAATCCTCCTGCACCACAGAGACCTTCTCCTCAAACTCGTCCGGCGTTAGGAGAACCACCTTGCCATCTTGCCAGACGGCGAGTTTGGTACCAGTCTTTCGTGTGTCCTCTGCAGCCCGTTTTGCCGCGCGAACCAGCGCTGCTGCAACTTCGTCCGCCTCCTCGTCGGAAAGGCCGCAATACTCCAATGGGCGCCCCATAACGACTATCGATCTCACGCTCTGTTTCGACTCAGCGTCGGCACCCATGGCTTCTTGGCGGCTCTGCTTGGACAATGCTCGGTTGGCCCAATGACGCGGAGTTTAGCGCACTATTGAGAGTTATACTGCGATCCTCAGAGCTTGGGCGCGAGGTGGCGGCACTTGCCAACCATTGGCGACTGCTGTCTCTATCCAAAGCGTAATCGCCTCCCGGATTCGCACTTCGGCCTCCTCAACTGTAGGCGCATCGCTGAAACAGCCCGGAAGGTCGGGTACGGAAGCCATCCAGCCTGAATCGTCCGGTTCGATTATAACAACATACTTTTCCTTCACTTTAGTCCTGCCTGTTTGAGGAGCTTGCTCAGCATTCCCTTCCCAACTTGCTCGCTGCCTTGGTGGCCCGAAAGGACGATAATGCCGTGCTTCTTGCCGTGGACGAAGATTCGATGGCTGCCCGACTGACGGTCAAGCTTCCAGCCATCCTTCACAAGGCGGTCTTCGAGCTCGCGCCAAGTCACAAGACTATTCTACAGCAGATTCTGGTCTACACCCCCACAGGCACCAGACCCGACTCCTTGATCCGCCGCACCGCTTCGGCGAAGCGCTCGCCGTCTTTGTCGCCGAGGAGCGTTAGCGACATGCGGATGTAGCCCTCGCCTTCGCTGCCGTAGCCCGTGCCTGGGATCGCCACGATGTGCGCTCGCTTGAGGAGCTCGGCGGCGAACTCGGCCGAAGTCATGTCATCGCGGGGAATCCGCGCCCAGACGTAGAACGTCGCCTTGGGCTTCGTGACCTTCCAGCCCAGCGCGTTCAGGCCGTCGCAAAGCAGGTCGCGTCGGCGCTCGAAGATGCGCAGCGTCTCGTCGATCTTCAAGTTGTTCAGACCGTAGGCGCCCGCTTCGGCGATCGCCGGAAACGCCTTGCTGTCCAGGTTCGATTTCAGCGCGGAAAGGTTCGCGATGGCGTCCTTATTGCCGAGCGCGAAGCCGAGGCGCCAGCCGGTCATGTTGAAGGTCTTGCTCAGCGAATGGAACTCGATGGACACGTCTTTCGCGCCGGGCACTTGCAGCACCGTCGGGCAGCGGTAGCCGTCGTAGGTCACCGCGGCATAGGCCATGTCGTTGACCAGCAGGATGTCGTGCTCGCGGCAGAAGCGCACGCAGTCCTCATAAAAGCTCAGCGGGGCGGTGGCGCCGGTGGGGTTGTGCGGGTAGCAGACGTAGAAGAGCTTCGCCTTTCGCGCCACGTCCGTCGGGATGTCCTCGAGCACCGGCAGGAAGCCGTTCTCGGCGCGGAGCGGGGTCTCGTGGACCTCGCCGCCTGCCATGAGCGTGTTCACCTTGTAGACGGTGTAGCCGGGGTTGGGGACGATGCTCAGGTCGCCGGGCTCGATGTAGGTCCATGCCAGATGCGCTAGACCCTCCTTGCTTCCGATGAGCTGCAAGATCTCGGTCTTAGCGTCCACATCGACGCCGAATTCGCGTTTGTACCAGCCCGCCGCCGCTTCGAGAAAGCTGTTCCAGCCTCGCGGGGTTTCGTCGTAGCGGTGGGTTTTGGGGTCGCGGGCGGAGCGGTTGAGCGCCTCATCGGGAGGATGGCTGACAGCAGGACCTTTGGCCAGTGACGCTCAGAGGTCTGCGTATATCCTCTCAGCGGCCCGTGTTGGCCTGGAGAAAGCATGAATTGGCGTCGTATCGCGGCCATCGCCGCACCCCTGTGCGTTTGCCAAACGTTGGCAATATCACCCAGGCTCGCACCGTCCGTTGATCCGGACGCGCCAGCAGGGTATCTGAGACTACTGCGCGAAGCGCGATCGCTCTCTTCAGGCAAGCAGTTCCAGGAAGCGGAAAAACTCTTGGAAACGGCGGTCGCCATCAATCCTGTGAATGGCGAAGCGTGGGTGCTGTTGGGCCGGAACCGCTACGACCTCAAGCAATGGGAGCGTTCCATTGCCGCATACAGGCAAGCGATTGACTTGGGGCAAGGGTATGCCTGGTCGTCGGCCTATGACATCTGTTGCTGCTACGCGCTATGGGGCAAGAAGGGCGAGGCGCTCAAGTGGCTGGATAAGGCAATGCGATTGGGTTGGAGAGACCTTTCTCACCTATCCTCCGACACCGACCTTGCCTCGCTGCGAAAGGAGCCGAGCTTCATCGCGTGGGCCGCAGCAAAGGACGTTTCGAAAATGTCGCGTGACGAGGCGTTTCGATACGATCTATGGCTTCTCGATCGCGAACTTCGGCGGAAACACTACTCTCCCTATCGGCTTCACTTGTCTGCCGAGTTTGAGGCTTACGTCAAACGGCTGCACGCCGACATCCCAAAGCTGAACCGCGACCAGATTCTGGCCTCGTTTATGAAGCTTGCCGCGATGTGCGGCGACGGGCATACGAACGCACGGCCTCCCCACGACCAGCTTTCGATGACCCCGTTGCAGTTCTACTGGTTTGAGGACGGCATGGTGGTGACGGCAGCGGGGAAGGGTCTCGCAGAGTTTGCCGGTGCCAAGCTCGTCACCGTTGCAGGAAAGGACTGGAAGACCGTCGTTGAGCGGTCCGAACCCTACATCAGCCGTGATAATGCCATGGGCGTCCGATCGATGCTCCCGCGTCTTCTCTCGTATCCGGGATTTCTACACGGAATTGGGGTTACGCCTTCCGCCGATCAAGTGGAATATGGGCTTGAGCTGAAAGATGGCAGCCGCAAGACGGCCGTTGTAAAGGCCGAACCCATGCCATCCATGAAGGAGTGGACGATGGCTCGCTCCGAATCCTCGAACCCCGAGCCGCTCACGATGAAGAACCGCTCGAAACCGTTTTGGTTCGAGTATCTGCCTGAGAGAAAACTGGTGTTCTTTCAATACAACGCCGTGCGAAACAGTTCTGGAGAAACGACCCAGCAGTTCGGCAGGCGGTTGGAGGCTTTCGTGGCTGAGCATGAGGTCGAGACCTTGGTCATCGACATCCGCTGGAACGGTGGCGGCAACACCTTTCTGAACATTCCACTGGAAGCATCGATTCTCCGAATGGCCAAAATCAACAAGCCGGGGCACCTCTTTGTGATCACTGGCCGTGAGACCTTCTCAGCGTGCCAGAACTTCGCGACAGATCTCGACATGCGCACAGACGCGATCTTCGTTGGCGAACCGACGGGCTCCAAACCCAACTTCATCGGCGAAACGGTGATGTTGACTCTGCCTTACTCGAGGATGGCTGTGAGCATCAGCGATCTGTACTGGGGCCGCGGCTGGCCGATGGACTACCGAATCTGGATCGCTCCGGAGCTGTATGCGCCGCCAACGTTCGCGCTGTTCAAGGACAACCGTGATCCTGCCATGGAGGCTGTGCTGGCCTATCTGGATGCCCAACGGGAATCGGGAACGTTGCCATCAAGGCCGCTTGAGCCCGCCACGGCTCGATAAACGCGCTTTCTTTGCAGGCCAGCCGTGGCGCTCAGGAGGATTGCCGTCAAAGGGTGGCCTTTCGTCCATAGACCTTGGGAAGATGGGTCACCTTCGGCTTGCCCAACGTCGCAGAAGAGCAGCCTCCGCTTCGCCCTTATTGGGTTGAAACTCGACGTGCCCGTCCACGAACGCCACCACCCGGCCACCGGTGACGGCAACGTAGCCCAGCTCGGTCTTTGCAGGGTCTTGGACGTCGGTCAGCAGTCCGCCGCCAAAGGTGTAGTTGAAGCCCTCATAGACGCTGCGGTTCTTCAGGTAGGGGTCAATGCAATCCTGCCAGTTCTCGTCGTTGGGGACGGCTCGGTCGTCATAGTCGGTGGCGTACATGATCATGCCGAGCGCTACCTGCTTGGCGCGGTCCATGGCGTCGGCACGTTCCACCTTCTCGTACTCCGCGCCGTCAATGTCGATCAGCTCGCGCATCATGGCCATGCCGCGAGTGATGTAGACCACGGCGTCTTGGTTGGGGCTGATGGCGGCGTATTCGGCTTCCCTCGTCACCAGAAGCGCAGGGGTCTTGCCTTTGGTGTCCTTGGTAATTGGTCCTAGCTTGGCGGGTACCAGTACGGCTTCGCGTTGCTGCCCCGGGTCTGCGCGGCCAAACGATGGTCTAAAGCACAGGTCCTTGGTCAATTGCCCTGGCTCAAGGTCTCTATCGAAATCCACGAACGCTTCGCGTTTCAGCCGGCCGTTCAAAAGGTCTCCCGGGTTTGGATAGGGAGAAATGACCCCGGTCATAACTTCAAGGACGCTGTACTCAGTGGTTCGCTTGCCTAGTGCGTCCTTGACCGCCCGGGCCAGCACCAGACTTGCCCCATTTGGGGACCATCCGATCGCGATTCGGTCTTTGGGAGGAACAATTGGAACAAGCGGTTTGCCTGGCTGGTAAAGGCGATAGACTTCCGTGGCGTCCGCTCCCGTACCGTCCATCCCCATCAAGAGCGCATATGCTTGCGCGGGAGATACCCAGAAGTTCATCGATCCTTCGCCATCCGCAGAAGCCAACACCCGCTTCGTGCTAGTCTTGGCATCGAGCTCCAAGATGGATTGCCTCGGGCGAAATGTCCTCGTACCGGGAACTTGCACCGTCTCTACGATGGAAACCAGCGCCACTGTAGTGCCTGGAACCCACCTGAGTAAGAAGACACGCGTCGGCCGCGGATCAAACCGGAGCACTTCCGTCATCCGATCCAGGCTCCGATTCCAGAAGAGCAGGGCGCCTATGGAAGGCGAAGGCGGGTTGGGATGGCCCTCGGCGATACCCCGCAGCATCTCGTTTTTCGTGGTGCGTGATTCGTGACGTTCCAAGAGCAGATAGTTGCCATCACTCGACCACTGCGCTTGAACCACAGTCGGCGCGCAGACGAACTTCACAGAACCAAAGAAGCCATAGGCTTTGCTTCCTGCCACGATGAACTTCGATGGAGCGTAGCCGTACTCTTGAGCGGCCTTGGCAATGCCGATGGTCGCCACGAGGAGGGCAAGGGAAGCAAGGGCGAGACTGCGGAAGCGGGTTCGCTGCCTCATACCGGCATTATACGACTCTGCGATGTCAGGTGGGCCAGCTCATTCGTCACAGCACACGTTCAGGACTTCGACATTGCGGCCGGCTCACCTTGAGTAACCAAGGCGAGACGCCTGGGCTACAACGGCATGTGCAACCCCCTCACCCGGTTCGCTCCGCTCACCGTCCTCTCCCCGCCCGGGCGAGGTGGAGGTTGCCGGCTCTGTCGGAGTCTCGCCCTCCACCCTTCCACCCCTCCACCCTTCCACACTCTCCACACTTTCCGCTCCGCTAACCGTCCTCTCCCCGTCGGGGCGAGGTGGAGGTTGCCGGCTCGGTCGGAGTCTCGCCCTCCACCCTTCCACCCCTCCACCCTTCCACACTTCCACACTCTCCACACTCTCCGCTCCGCTCACCGTCCTCCCCCCGTCGGGGCGAGGTGGAGGTTGCCGGCTCGGTCGGAGTCTCGCCCTCCGCCCTTCCACCCGTCCACCCTTCCACACTCTCCGCTCCGCTCACCGTCCTCCCCCCGTCGGGGCGAGGTGGGGACACATTGTGCGAGGTGGCCTTATAGCAGAAGAGCCCAGGCGAGACGCCTGGGCTCTTCTGGACTTGCCTGACTCAGTCTATGCTTCGTTTTCGGTCTCAGGCTCTTCTTCGACCGTCAGCCTCTTCCTAGGCTTTGGAGCCTCGATGGCAGAGGGGGCGGCGTCCGTTCCAGCAACCGAGCTGAGCGCGGTGCTCATCGACGATCGCTTCGACCACCAGATCGAGAACGAGAGCGCGGCCAAGCAGATCACAAGAGCGATGGTCAGCACCGTGTTGCTCATCGGCTGGATCAGCTTCGGAGCAAGCAGCAGCGAGACCAGGTTCATGACCTTGATCAGCGGGTTCAGCGCGGGACCGGCGGTGTCCTTGAACGGATCGCCGACGGTGTCGCAGACGACACCGGCTTTGTGGGCTTCCGAGCCCTTACCGCCGTACATGCCGTCCTCGATCAGCTTCTTGGCGTTGTCCCAAATGCCGCCCGAGTTCGCGAGCAGCACGGCCATGAGCTGGCCGCTGAGGATCGCGCCGGCGAGGAATCCGCCCAGGGCCTGGGCGCCCGCCAGATTGTAGGCGACGCCGTTGATCATCACAGGCTCTTTGCCGATCGAGAATCCGAAGGCGACCGCAAGTGGCAGCGCGATGGCCAGGATTCCCGGGCCGAGAAGCTCCTTCTGGGCCGCTTCGGTCACGATGGCCACACACTTGCCGTAGTCCGGCTTACTCGTGCCCTTCATGATTCCGGGGTCGGCCTTGAACTGACGTCGAACCTCATTGATCAGGTCGAACGAAGCGCGTCCGACAGCGTTAATGGCAAAGGCGCTGAACAGGAACGGGGCCGCGCCACCGATGAGGAGGCCGAGGAAGATCTCTGGGACTTCCAGCCTTAGTCCGGTCGTGGTGAGCTGAGCCGATTCGATGTACGAGTGGAACAGCGCGACGGCCGCGACGACCGCTGTGGCGATCGCAAAGCCTTTCGTAAGAGCCTTCGTTGTGTTGCCGGCCGCATCGAGCCGCTGAACGGCTTTCGCGCCAACAGGGTTGTCGTGGCCGGCTCCCGACATCTCGAACACGCCCTGGGCGTTGTCCGAGATCGGTCCGAAGGTGTCCATCGCCAGGATGTAGCCGGTTGTGGTCAAGAGTCCAAGACCGACCAGCGCGATGCCGTAGAAGCTCAGAATCGGGCTTCCAAAGACCGCGGGACTGAAGATATAAAGGGGCACCAGCAGCGCGATGACGATCGCAAACACGCTGAACACGCTGGATTCGGCCGCAAGGGCGAATCCCTGGATGATCATCGGCGCTGGACCGGCTGACGACACGCCGGCGACTTCTTTCACCGGTCTGCCGTGCAGTGACACGTAGTAGTCGGTCAATCGCTCGATGGCGAACGCCATGAAGATGCCGAAGATGATCGCGATGACGAACAGCCACCAGCCGACGGGCACGTGCTGCTCGATGCCCAAGCTCACCGAGGCTTGCGGGGGCATGGGGGCGTTTATGTCGGTGGCCTGCTTCGCGGCCATCTCCTTCACTTCCGAGACCGGCCTCTTGTAGAAGCTGGGCAGGCCCTGAGCCATGAGCTTTCGCTCCGGCGCCGAGACGTTTCCGGAGACGATCGCCGCCACGTCGCCATTGGCGTTGGCATAGAGCGTGACGGGCTCGCTGCCAAGCTCTTTGACCTCTACGCCTCCGACAGACTTGACGCGCTTCATCTGCTCGTCGTAGTCCTTCTGGCTGATCGGGCCAATCCAAATCTCGTCCTCCCTGGCGGGCTGGGCCGGCTGGTTGGGCTGAGACACTGGAGTGGTCTTGTAGTGGATGTTGAACGTCTTGAGCTGATTCTCCGGATTGCCGAAGAACTCGCCGACGGAGATGAACTCCGGCTCAGTTGCGGGCTGGGTTGGATCAGCCGGCTTGCGCATCGCGTAACCGAGTACCGGGTTATTCTTGTCGGTGAAGTCGATCTTGGTGTAGCCGTCAAGTTTGACCGGCTGCTGAGCGTTGTCGGGAAGAGGCTGCAGGGCCGCGCGAAGCAGGGAGATCGCCTCGGTTTCCTGCATGCCAAAGGCCTTTGAGAAGTACCGCTTGTCCTTCTTGACGTCGTCGTCGGCGATCGCGCTGGAGGCCTTTCCGGTCTCTCTGGCAATCATCGCCTTGACGTCGTTGAGGAGCGCCTCGTCGCGCTTGTTCATCTCGGTCTGAACGTCTTCGACCTTGACTTCCCAAGGCTCGACCTTCTTATGCTGTTCGTCAGAGGCCTTCGCCGCAAGCTCTGTTTGGACCTTGCGCATGTTGTCGAAGTTCTCTTTGCGAATCTGCTCGAGCGAGACCACTTTGGTGGTCTGGATGGGGTTGTTCATGCCGCCCATCATCACGAAGGCGAGCACGGCGGTCCCGATGGCCGCGAAGACGGCGGACCAGGCAAACCCTCTTCGAATCGGGGTGAGCGCATCGGTATCCACGTCGTCGCTGCCCTTGACCATCAAGATGCCGATAATCGACGCGAGAATGCCCACGCCACGAGCCATAAGCGCAAAGATGACCAGTCGCATCCAGGTGGCCTGGTCGAAGATCACCGCCGTGGCAGCGCCCAGCACGATGGCCGCGACGAGGGTCACTTCATAGGATTCAAAAACGTCTGCCGCCATACCGGCGCAGTCGCCGACGTTGTCGCCGACGTTGTCGGCGATGGTCGCGGCGTTGCGCGGGTCGTCTTCAGGGATGCCGGCCTCAACCTTGCCCACAAGGTCCGCTCCGACGTCGGCCGCCTTCGTATAGATGCCGCCGCCAACACGCATAAAGAGCGCAGCGAGCGAGCCTCCAAATCCGAAGCCGACCAGTAGCTGCATCGCGCCGTTGCCTGCGATCAAGAAGATCGCGGTCGCGCCGATCAGGCCCATGCCTACCGTAAGGAGTCCGGCCACAGCGCCCGCGCGGAACGCCACTTCAAGCGAGCGTCGCGGGCTGGTGAGTGCCGCCGCCGCCGAGCGCATATTCGCGGCAACGGCCATGATCATGCCTGCGAATCCAGCGATGTAGGAGGCCGCAACGCCGCCAACAAAACAGATTGCCAACGAGATCGCCGTCTGAGCGCCCTTGTTCCAGAAGAACATGGCGAGCAGGATCGAAAGCACGATGATGAAGGGCACCATCGTCTTGATTTGGCGTCTCAGATAGGCGAGGGCGCCATCGCGAATCGCCGCGCCCACTTCCTGCATCTTCTCATTGCCAGTGCTTTGGGAAAGCACCCACTTGCCGATCATCCATGCGGCGATGAGCGAGATGAATCCAAAGGCAAGTGAAATCCCAAGGTACACATAGTCGCCCTTGGAGAACTTGAGCTGGACGTCCTCGCCGCCCGAGCCAAAGGCTAAGCCCGGCAGCGCCGAGCACAGGGCGGTAAGTAATAGGAGGATCAAGGCGCGGCTTCGCGCTCGCGCCGAGTGGAGGGTCGTTTGAAACATCGCTTGCACCAACCTTAGCTGTGTTCCCACGCTTCCATGCGCCATTCCGGCATTTGGCCGTGATGTCTTAAGACACCGTAGGATACCTGAACCGGAGTCGCTCTAGGTTCCCAGGCGCTAGGGGACGAGCGGAGGAAGAGATGAAGAGATCAGGGGAAGAGGGGATGAAGGGACAGGGGCCTTCACCTGCTCAGGGCAGGCATTTCCACAGTGGAGAGATGGTGCTGCCCCTTTCTGCTGATCCGGAGGAGGAAGAGGTTTGGGTTGGAGGCCCCGGGGGACGTCGGTTGCTGGATTTCGCAACCTGGAGCTGCTAGGGATGTCTCGCAAAGCCGTCATGGCGCGATGGACCCCAAAGGGCTAACCCCTCCCTCGTTCTCGTTCGCAAATGAGTACGGGGCCGGAAAGAAGACAACAGCAACTACAGGGTGTCCTTGACTCCAATCCAGGGCCGCTCCTTCACCCGCTGCGATAGTGCTCAGCCGAACCGAGCACCACGTGAAGGCTCAAATGTGAACCCACCCGCAACAAAAAACTACACCAGCATCGCTTGGGGCCACGTGCAGGCCGACTTTGTGGGCCATTTTCCGGACTCGACCAGGTCGGTGATGTTCGTGGTCACGACCGTGTAGCTCTCCACGCTTCCGTCGGCGGCGTAGTGGGTGCGCACGGCGTCCAGCTCCCAACGATAGCCGCCTTCAGGTTCTCGGAACCGATATTGGAAGCTGCTAAACTCGCGCCCCGCCTTCGCGTGGCTCTCCATTCCGGCGATCACGATTGGCAAATCCTCTGGATGCATCAGATCCAACACTTGGATCTTCCCAGACGTGAAATCCTCATCACTCCAGCCCTTGGCGCCGGCGGAGCCGAAGGCGAAGAGGATCCGGAACGGAGGCTGTCCCTCAACCCTGTAGACGGCCATCGGCATCGTCTCCATCAGGTTCGAAAGGTAGCTGACCTTCACCTGCTGGCTCGCACCAAACTCATTCCGCTTGCTGGAGTCGCTGCTGCGAAGCGCGAGGCCCACGCCCGCCTTTGCCTGCTCGAATAGGCGTTCATATCGGTGCCTCTCAGCAGCCTCGTAAAGCACCAGAGCCTTCAAGTCTTCGAAGGCGATTTCCTGCCCCATCGGCTCGCCGGCCAAGGCGCGCAAAGAGCCTTCCCTTATGGAGGGGTGGAACACCTGGTCGAGATTCCTCCAATGCTCGGCGACGCCGGCGGCAGTCATTCCCAAAGTCGAGGCGATCTCCTCATCGCTCTTGCCAAGAGCGCCCATTGAGAGGACCTTCGCCATTCCGGGACCAATCTGGTTTTGAAAGAGCACGCTCATCGCTTTACATATTCTACGAGCGATAGCGAGCAATCGAACCGCAGTTTTTGCGACACTTCGACTTTCGTTAGCCGATTAGGCTCACCCAATCAGTTCGTAACGAGTGTTTCGACGTCTTGGCTCGAATCCGGCGCCACGAATGAGTTTTTCGAACTCTCTGGCGGTGATGATGAACTTATTTCCCTTGGCCGAAACCACGTTTTCTTCGATCATGATGGATCCGAAGTCGTTTGCTCCGTAGCGGAGCCCTATCTGAGCGACCTTTGGCCCTTGGGTCAGAATCGAAAGCTGGATATTGACAAAGTTATCCAGAAAGATACGCGATACCGCTAAGGTGCGAAGGTAATCCCAGGATGAGGCCTTTTGGGAGATGGGTAGTTGCGTGTCTTCGGGTTGGAAGCTCCAAGTCACGAACGCCCGAAATGGGGCACATTCGTCTTGAAGGTCCCGTATCCTGGTGAGGTGCTCGACCCGATCTTGAAGCGTTTCCACGTGCCCAAACATCATGCTTGCCGTGCTCTTGAGGCCAAGGGAAGTCGCGGTACGCATGCACTCCAGCCACTCGTCGGTCGTGTCCTTATAAGGCGCGATGATCTTCCGCACACGGTCTACTAGGATCTCGCCGCCGGCGCCAGGTATGGAGTGAAGCCCTGCAGCCTTCAAGCGAGTAAGGCAGTCTTTCAGGGTGAGCTTTGAAATGTGAGAGATGTAGATGGCTTCTGCGGGAGAGAGCGCATGGAGGATGACCTCGGGGTAAGCCGCCTTGATCTTGCGAAAAATGTCTTCGTACCAGTCAATCTTGAGCTTGGGGTTCAGTCCGCCCTGGAAGAGGATTTCGACGGACTCGGCCGGGGATGAGGACGGCAAAGGTGGTGAGGATGGTGAGAGTTGTGAGGGTTGTGAGATAGGCTCGGATCCACTCTCACCACTCTCACGCATTTCCCTAGCCGTTTCCACCGTGTGCCTGACCTTGTCAAGGATCTCGTCCTCGGTGAGCGTGTAGCCTTCCGCGTGATTGGGGACTCTATAGAACGCGCAGAACTTGCAGCGCACCCAACACACGTTGGTGTAGTTCAGGATTCGGCCGACGACATAGGTCACGACCGGATCGGGAGCTAGCTGTTGGCGGCGCAGGGTGGCCAGGGCAGAGAGGGACAGCGGATCGGCGTTTTCTAGAAGAAAGAGGGCATCTTCTGGAGAAATCCTGCCGCCGCCCTGAACGATCCCGCCGATAGCATCGAGCCGCTGGGAGTCCGTCTTACCTGACAAAACTGTCGTCATTAACAGACTATTCTACCGACGGCCTCACGATGGTGTTTCACGCGCACACGGATTGGTGATCCGGATGAACCCCGTGAACCGTGAAAAGTCCCTGTCTGCCGAGTAGATTTCGTCCACGCCGTGGCAAAGGCATAGCGCCACGATGCGCGCATCGTGCACCTTTCCGCCCCGAACGTCGCCTCCCCACAAGACCTTCTGGAGGACCGGGAAGTAGTTGCCCGTCTCCGACAGGAGGACGGTCTGGGGGCACCTTAGCAGCTCCAGGATGGCGCCGATGGCCACGCTTGGCTCCGTCGGGTCTGCAAATAGGCGCGGGTTCGTCATGATCGAGTAGAACTCATGGAGCACTTGGTAGGGAAGCGCCCAAGGCTCGCCTCCTTCGAGGACCCGTCTGAGCGTGCTCAGCGCTTCGGTGTGGAACGGCATGTCGCCGCGGTGGGCGTATACGAGAATGTTCGTGTCAAGAGCGATCACTACTCGCGGTCTCCGTAGCAGAGCGCCCGAATCTGCTCCCAGTTGGAGAAGTCCACACCGGGCTGAATTCCCGGCTTACCCTTGAAGGTGAAGGCGCCAGGATTGAACTTGAACGCCCCCTTGTGCGAAGGTGAGATTTCGGCGGCAAGGGCCCGCGTAATAAGTTGAGCCAGCGTCACGCCTTCGTCGAGCGCCTTCTTCTTGGCCGCCCGAAACAGGAGGTCGGGAATTTGTATGGTCGTCTTCATGCCGTACAGCCATATTCTACCATATGGCAATATGGCTGCCCGCGGCTAGAACCCTACTTTGTACCGAATGATGCGCGTCGAATGAACGACCTGCTTGCCACAGCTCAGGCAAGCCATCACCCGCATCCCACGGTGTTGGGGTGAGATGGCAGCCTCGGTGAAGCCGCTCGAGGCTTCGCAATGCTCGCAATTGCCTGCAGAGCCTTCGCGAGACGTCTGGGCGCGGAAGGACTCCCTGTTCAGTCTCCCAAGCGCGCCAACGAAATCCTCGGCTTCCCTTGCCTCCTTGAGCATCCCGACGAACTCAGACACCTGGAATGACACTGGGGGCGAATAGTCCGAGAACTCCGGATCGTCCTCGGTGGGAGCCGTATCGGTCGCCTGATACCACGTGATGCGATCCACTGGGCTGACCTCGACCACAAACCGGAATTCCGGGAACCTGGCGTTCAGGACATTAGCCCACTGCTCCGCCAACACGGGCTCGCCCGCAAGCGCATCGTCCGGGTCGTGGAAGGGGTGGTCGTGGTGCACGAAGTGCTGATACTCCCAAAGCTCCATGCTTCCAACCCGGGAGATCTCTCGCGCAATATGGATCGGGATATCCTTTGCCGGCAAATTGAACACCAGCCCTTCATACTCGTGCGGATCAAGGTCTTCCGAACTGAAGCGAATATCCACGGCCCGATGAGATTACCGCCTGATGCAAGCTGATACATCCTGATACATGCCCTGTGGTACCTTCGCTTCAGCTTGAAGCCCGGCATCACTCTTGCCACCATCGTCCGCAACGAGGCGCGTTGCCTTGAGCGCTGCCTGAGTTCCTTGAGTGGGCTTGCCACCGACGTCGTCCTCGTCGATACCGGCTCCACCGACGGCACCCAAGAAATTGGCAGAGCCAACGGCGCCCGGATCATCGAGATCGAATGGCCAAATGCCTTCGACGCCGCCCGAAACGTCGCGCTCGATGCCGTCGAGACCGAGTGGACCCTGTGGCTCGACGCGGACGAGTGGCTTGTGGAGGGTGCGGTGGACGCCATCAAACGGGCGATCCTGAACGACCTGGCGTTTGGATTCACACTCATCCGTCGAGACCTTCTACCCGACGGAGCCCACGGCGAGCAAAGCCTGTTTCGTTTATGGCGGACCCATCCGGAGGTTCGGTTTGCCGGGGTCATCCACGAACACCTGCCGGACGAGGCGCTGATGGCCGCCTATCCGGGCCAGAAGCTGATGAACACCGACATCCCGTTTTGGCACGACGGCTTTCGGCAGGAGGTTTCCGAAGCCAAGCTAAGGCGGAACCTGCCCTTGCTGGAGCGCGAGGTTGAGCTTCGGCCCGGGCAGTATTACTACCGCATCGAGCTGGCGAACACCCTTGTCAAGCTGGGGGACCCGAGGGGGCAGATCCTCCTGGACGAGCTTGCCGACGAACTCGTTAGCCTCCAGCATCTCGACGAGCCGCCTTCCAATACCTTGGACCAGTTTCTGGCCTCCTATCTCACCGGTCTGCCCGATGTGGAGCTTCGAAGCAGACGGGCCGACGTCCTCATCCTTCTGTGCAAGGGTTGGTTCCCTAGGAGCCCCTGGGCGCTCAGCGTCGCCGCTCAAACTGAGATCCGACGTGGCAACCTCCATGGGGCCCTTTCCACCCTTCAGGACCTTGAACGCCTTGCAGCGTCGGGGAAATACGACCGCTCCACGACGGTTCATCCGATGCTGCTGGGTGAGGCGCTTTACACCAACCTCGCGCTTGTGGCGCACCAGCTCGGGCGGGTCGATCTTGCGAGACTGAACTACGAAAGGCTCCTAAAGCTCGACCCCCAGAACCCGTTGGCACGAGAAAACCTGGCGACGCTCAGACGATGAAGCTGATGCGGAATCCGTCGTATTCCGGGGCGGGATCGTAGTCCTCGTCCGAAACGGAGTCCACCCTTCCTGGGCCGAAAAGGAGCTGCTCGCGGAAGAGGTCCAGAACCACGGGATCGGGATGCTGCGCGATGACTTCGACCCACTCGTCGAGCCGGTTCCACACTTCGCCAAGCACCTCGTATTGGTCCGCACAGCGTAGGGTGTAGTCGCGGAATCCCACTCCTTGCACTCTCCCGCTCACAACCATTCGCCGCGTGGGCATACCTGGAGTATATACCGGGTTCAAGCGTCCTTGGTGATCCGTGAGCCAGCCTCGCCCTCTCTCAGTCCGCCCCCATCTTCTTTCTTAGTTGCCCCGCTTCCCCCCAAAACGGGGACAGAAGAGAGTAGCCGGGGGTCGAGCGAAGCGACCCCCTGGACCAGGCGCAACCCGAAGCCGCAATCCGGGCGGCCGCCACCCCGCCCCAGTCCTCCATGACCTCAGCGGGGTCAGAAGGCAGTAGCCAGGGGTTGAGCGAAGCGACACCTCTGGACTAGGCGCAACCCAACCCCCGCACCCCGCAAGGGGTGCCACAAGGCCCATCGCACTCGCAACGTCGCCCTTCGCCGGCGTCCAAGCCCAAACCTCTGTCGTACAATGCAGGATCATGCTCGAAGAGACCCAGCGTGCCGATGCCAGCCAGCTTGCAGAATCGTATCGCCGTGAGGGCTTCGTGATTGTCCGAGGTCTTCTCTCGAAACGGGAGGTGCAGGAATACCTGGCCCACTTCATGGCGCTCAGGGAATCGGGCTTTGACCCCGGTGAGAACAGCGAAACCCGGCTGCTCTCGGACGATCCGCTTCGCCTGTGGCCAAGATTCATGCACCCGCACCGGCGTGATCCCAAGAGCCTGAGCCTGCTCCTCGACCCGCGAATCCGAGCAGTGCTCCGATCGGTTCTCGGTGAGGACGCGCTGGCCGCGCAGACCATGTTCTATTTCAAGCCGCCCGGCTCGAGGGGCCACGCGCTGCATCAAGATCAGTACTTCCTGAGGGTGGATCCAGGAACCTGCCACGCGTGCTGGGTTGCTCTCGATCCGGCGGATGAGGACAACGGCGGCATGCGCGTGGTCCCCGGCATGGGCGACTTGCCGCTGATGTGCGTCAAGCAGGCGGACCCTTCCCAAAGCTGGTCCCAAATCACCATCCCTCTGCCCGACGATGCAAAAGCCGTCGAGCTTCAACTCAATGCCGGCGATGCCCTCTTCTTCAACGGCTGGACCCCGCACGGCAGCTCGACCAACACCAGCGCCGATCGCTTCCGCCGCAGCTTCATTGCTCACTACGTCCCGAGTTCAGCTCGCCAGGTTTCGGCGTGGTACCAGCCGCTGCTGAATTTCGAGGGCAGGGAAGTCACCCGCGAAGTAAGCCCCCAAGGCGGTCCATGCGGCGTGTGGACCGAGGACGACGGAAAGCTCTCACTCTCCATGATCGACCCTGACTTCGAACAGCCCAAAAAGGAGCACGAGTAAAGCTCCGCCCCTTTCTCCTGCACTGGAGGAGGAAAGGGTTGGGGATGGAGGTTCCGGAGGCTGAGCGATGAAGGGATGATGAGATGAAGGGATGATGAGACCGAAACACCGTCTGCCAGATCATTGCGAGCCACTTCATCCTGGCTGATGAGGTCCTACCCTTCATCCCCTAATCCCGTCACTTCATCATCTCCTCGGCCATACCCCCCAGCCTATGCGCCCCGCTTCCTATTGAGCTTCGCCAGGGTCCGGTCCAGGTACGCCGTCTCGGGCATGGCCAGCCTGCGCGTGATGCCGTAATACACCCAGACGCCACTTAGCCCAAACACAAACAGCCGCACCAAAGACAGCGCGTTGTGGCCGAGGCCTTCGCCTCGAGGCACTACAAGAGCGCCCATCCATAGGACCAAGCCCATCGCCAACCCCGCCCCCGAACTCTTGAAGAACGTGGCCGTGATCCCCTTAAGGTCGAATTCCTCGATTCGTCGGTTAAGGACTCCGAGAAGCATCACAGCAAGCAGAATCGCACTGACGGAGCTCGCCAAGGGCAGTGAGAGGTAGCTCAAGGAGGTCAACCGGAGACCAAAGCAAAGCCCCAAAAACACTGCGGTCGTGGCCGTTCCGATGGCGATCGGCGTCACCGTGTTCTGGATCGCGAAGAACCCGCGCATCAGTACCGGATGCAGGCACCAGGCGAACACGCCGACCCCAAAGAGCTGAAGGCAGGAGGCCACCACCGCGGTGTCCGATGCGCCGAACCGCTTTCCGTATTGAAAAAGAACCGCGACGATGTCGGGTGACTGGACGATCATCAGAGCCGAGACCGGGACCGAGATGTAGATCACGGTGCGCAGCGTTGAGGCGAGTTGCGACGCATACTTGTCCATCTCCTTCTGCGCAAAGTGCATGCTGAGCGTGGGGAAGACCGCGATGGCCAGCGATTGTCCGAACACTGCGAGCGGTGCCTGCATCAGCTTGTTCGAGAGGTCCATCGCCGTTGCCGTGCCTTTGCCATAGTAACTGCTGAAAGCCTGCATGATCAGCCCATAAACCCCCGGAAGCGAGAGCCCAAGGATGACCGGAAGCATCAGCTTCATCACCTTCTTCACGCCTGGGTGGCTGAGGTCGAGTGAGGGTCTGAACTCTGGGTTCACGGCGCGAAGGGCGACCAGCGGCACCAGAAAGCTCCCGATCGTCGCTCCGATCAGCGCGCCCCACGACATGCCCACCACGCCAGGGGTCACGAACTGGCTGATCACCAGCGCGCCAAAGATGATTCCCAGGTTGTAGACGTTGGGCCCCAGCCCTGGAACGGTGAAGCGCTGATGCGAATAGAGCGCCCCAAACATGAGTCCACCAATGAAGAACGCGAACTGGGCGGGCAGTACGATCCGGCTCATCGTGGCGATCAGCTCACGAACCGGATCGGCGTCCGAGCCAGGTGCCACCGCGTAGGTGAGCGGGTAGGCGAAGACCCACGCGAAGACGACAAACCCGATCACGATCACCGACATGAGCGTGGTCACGACCGAGAACACCTTCCAGGCCTCATCTTTCCGGTCGGTGTGCAGGTATTCGCTGAAGACCGGTATGAACGCCGAGCTAAGCGCACCTCCTGCAACCAGAAAAAACAGCAGGTCGGGAATGGAATAGGACCAGCGGTAGGCGTCGGTGAACTCGTTGCGCCCGAAGCTCCAGACCATCACCTGGTCACGCAGCACCCCCAAAATCCGGGAAAGGAGGAGGCTCGCTGCCATGATCAGGCTGGCGCGCGCGACGGTCGGTGCTTGCTGCGTGGACACTGGAGGTGGTTGTACCTCCCTATCAACGGACTCTGGAGGGACCAGCCGAGGCCACATTCAAGCAATCGGGTCGATTATTCGCGCCCAGTGGGAACAGATTGGGTGAGCCGGCAATCTTAACAGTTCAGTAAGGATTGTCGGAGACCCAAACATGAAAAAACTCACCGTCGCTCTACTCGCCGCCGCCGCCGTTGGCGCCAACGCCCAGCTCTATGGAGTGGGCCCTGCAAACAACGGCACCGCCGCCTACCACTTCAGCGTGATCAACACCTTGAACGGTGCCGCTACGCAGCAGTTCACTTTTTCTGTCCCGAACACTACCGCAGTCAACTTCCTGACCTATGTCCCACAAACGAACAGGTTCTTGGCCGTCGGCGTGGTCAGCGCGTTCTCTTCGGTGCTCGTCGAGATCGACGCAGGCGCGCAGACCGCGACGACCGTCTCGCACGGTATCCCCAACGCCTATTTCGAGGGCTTGGAATACATGAGCTCCCTGGGGGGCGTCGTCGTCTCGCACGGTCCAGGTGGGTTCTTTACTGGCTCGATCGCACTTCTGAATCCGATCACCTATGGCCTCATTAGCACTGGCGCGGTCCCTGGCGCCAGCGATTCAGACATCATTTTCGACGACGGGACGGGCGCGGTGAACACCATCGACGCGAACAACCCGAACTCGAACGGCTGGCAGCGCAACATCATCAACAACCCGTTCGGTGCGATGAGCGTCACCGGGATCGCCAACAACACGTTCAACCCGGCGGGCGGCGAACCCGACCTTGCCTGGAAGGCGAACGAGAGCCGCTTGTTCCTCTCCCAACTGACCCAGCTCAGCACCGTCGGCGCGCTCAATGCGATCTCGGGTGTTGGAGCTTACGGGACCAGCTCACTCGGTACGCCGATCGAAGTCACGGGAATCGCCGCCGTCCCGGAGCCTGCTACGATGGCCGTTCTTGGACTCGGTGCCCTCGCCGCAATCCGAAAGCGTCGCCAGAGCAAGTAGTTCACCGACTCGGAAAGAGGCGCAAATCCCCAAAAACGGTCCCGCATGGAGGACCGTTTTAAGGGATTTGCCCCTTATAGAGGCTGAATCGAGCTGATGACACCTAACCCCACCGCCCACGCGGTGAGACGGTCGCTGCACAATGTTGACCTAGTGGCCAATCCGTGAGGCACGCGTGGCAATCACCAGCATCGCACCGTTGTCGCCCGTGTCGAAGCGCATCGTTCCAACCATGCCGAGAAGCGTGCAGTTCCGCGGGTCAGAATGGTCACATAGACTTCGGGCTGCGGAGATGTAACGAAGACTTTCGTCGCTCTTCGCATGAGCACTTGACAAGAAGACCTGAAGGTAGTATTATCCGTTTACGATGGGGGACGCGAGCGGGTGTTGAGCCAAACTACCGGGTACGCAATCTCGGCGCTCGGGTGCCTTGCCGGGATCGAGGGGCGGACTCGGCTCGTTCGTGATGTTGCCGACTGCGCCGGCCTCGCCCTGCCGTATCTGAGCAAGATCATCCTCACGCTTTCCCGCAAGGGGGTTGTCGCGACCCGGAAGGGGATTGGCGGTGGCGTTCGGCTTGCCTGCGATCCACACTCCGTGAGCCTCTACGAAGTTTGCGTACTGATGGACGATCCCGTTATTCAGATGCGGTGCTTGATGGGGACGGCGCCCTGCTCTGCGCAGCGCAATTGCCCTTGCCACGAGTTCTGGGCGAAGCATCGCGAGCGCCTCTTCGAGTTCCTCATGCGCACGACGCTGGCTGACATCGCGCGATTCGAAGCGAAGCGTTGCAGCACGGCCCGTTTGCAAGCCAAAGACAATGCGTCTGAGGGTCTGGTCCAGTCACTCATGGCAACGGCCGGCCCTGTGATTCCCGCCGAGCGGTCAAGGAGGCCGCGCCGATGAAAAAACATACGACAGCCTTGCTGGACGGCGCCGATAGGAGCGACGTCCTGCAGATGGATCTCAAGACCGGGTTCGACCCCGGGCGCCGCCAAGCGATCACGCGGCTTGCGAGCGCAGCCATGGCCGGGCTTGCCGCGCCGAGCCTACTGGCTAGGGAAGGCCCAGGTCCCGCGCTCGACGCGATCCAGATTCCCGCCCTGCCCGAGCCGCGCCACGATGAGGACTCGCTAATCACCATGATGCGGGACCTCCAGCGCGCCCTGAAGAAGCCGGAAACGCAAAGACGCTGGGTGATGGTCATTGACCTGCGAAAGTGTGTGGGCTGTCACGCATGCACCGTCGGATGCATCGCAGAAAACAAGTTGCCGCCCGGCGTCGTGTATCGGCCGGTATCCGAAGAAGAGGCGGGCGTTTACCCGAACGTCAAGAGGCGCTTCGTTCCTCGCCTGTGCAACCACTGCGACAGACCGCCGTGCGTCAAGCCTTGCCCGGTCAAGGCGACGTGGAAAGCAAAAGACGGCCTCGTACACATTGACTACGCCAAGTGCATCGGGTGCGGCAAGTGCGTCGAGGCGTGCCCGTATGGTGCTCGCACCCTCGATATGGGCGCGAACTGGACCGACGGCACGCCGCAGAACCAAGCCTACGAGAAGGCGGCGAACTACGAGTACGGCAAGAAGTGGCCGCGAACTGCCGACGCTTCGCCCGTCTTTAAGGCCCGCAAGTGCACCTTCTGTATGCACCGCCACCGCCAAGGGATGCTTCCGATGTGCGTTTCGACTTGCATCGGCCGAGCGACCTACTTCGGCGACGCGAACGACCCTGAGAGCCTCGTCGCGAAGCTCGTTTCGCAGCCGAATCTCATGCGCCTGAAGGAGAATCTGGGGACCAAGCCGCGCGTGTATTACATCACGTGAACCGGAATCCCCTGCCAGACCTTCAGTGAACCCGCCACCCTACGACCCAAAGGAAAGAGCAATGCCCTCACGCAACGAAACGAAGAGAACTCGAACTCAGGAACAGGAATCCCGGAACGGCATGACCAGGCGCGACGTGCTCCAGTCGTCGGCCCTGCTCGGCGCGACCGGACTGCCCCTCAAGTGGGCGCGCCTCGCCGAAACCACGCAGACGGGCGCCGCCGAATACGATCTCTCCAAGCCTGAGAACATCATCAACACGGTTTGCCTGCAGTGCAACACCGGGTGCGGCATCAAGGTCAAGCTCGTGAATGGAGTCGCGGTCAAGATTGACGGCAATCCGCTCGCGCCGACGACGATGGTTCCCCACCTTCCGGCGAATACGTCGCCGTTCGTAATGGCAGGCATTGACGGCGCCATCTGCCCAAAAGGACAAGCGGGCCTTCAAAGCGTCTACGACCCGTACCGCATCCGCAAGGTGCTCAAACGCGCCGGCAAGCGCGGCGAGAACAAGTGGGTCTCGATCCCATTCGACCAGGCGGTGAAGGAAATCGTCGAGGGAGGATCGCTTTTCTCGAAGGTGCCTGGCGAGGAGAACCGGACCGTGGAGGGCCTCAAGGACATTTGCAGGCTCCGCGATCCAAAGGTCGCCGCCGCGATGGACAAGTCGCTCGCCGAGTTGAAAAACGTCATCAAAGACGTTCGCAAAAAGAAGCTCCCAGAGTCCGCGCTTGTGGACGCGATCGCTGCATTCAAAGCTAAGCACAAAGACCACTTGGATGCGCTGATTGACCCGGATCATCCCGATCTCGGCCCCAAGAACAATCAACTGGTGTTTGCATGGGGCCGCATGAAAGCGGGCCGAGGAGAATTCGCTCGCAGGTTCGTGACGGACGCCTTCGGCTCGGTCAACGCGCACGGGCACACGACGGTGTGCCAAGGGAGCCTGTACTTCACCGGTAAGGCGATGAGCGAGCAATGGGACTACGACGAGAAATCCAAAGAGGTCAAATGGACCGGGGGAGACAAGTTCTATTGGCAGGCGGATACCGGCAACGCCGAGTTCATCCTCTTCGTCGGAGCCTCGCCCTTCGAGGGCAACTACGGCCCGCCGGCGCGAACGCCGCGCCTGACGAACAACCTCGCAGCAGGAAAGCTGAAGATCGCCGTAGCCGATCCGAGGTTTTCGAAGACGGCGTCGAAGGCGTGGAAATGGCTGCCGATCAAGCCCGGCTTCGAGGCTGCCCTCGGCCTGGCGATGATTCGCTGGATCATCGAGAACAACCGCTTCGACGCGCGTTTCCTCCAAAACGCGAACAAGGCCGCCGCGAAAGCGGACGGCGAGCCCACTTGGTGCAACGCCACGTGGCTTGTGAAGCTCAACGAGAAGGGCGAGCCAGACAAGTTCCTCCGGTCTCATGAGATCGGCGTCGCGCCTATCGAGTCGCGCAAGGCGGAAGACGGAACGGAGTATCCATACGAGCGCTTCGTCGTGCTGTCGGGCGGAAAGCCGCTCGCGGTGGACCCGAACGATGCAACGCTAGCGGTCGAGGGCGACCTCAACGTGAACACGACGGTCAAGCTCGTGGACGGCAAGGAAGTCCGTGTCAAGTCCTCCTTCCAACTGCTGGCCGAGGCGGCGAATGAGCGGACGATTGAGGAATGGGCTGAAATGGCCGGACTCCAGACGAAAGACATCGTCGAGATAGCCCTGGAGTTCGCGAGCCATGGTAAGAAAGCGGTCGCCGACATTCATCGAGGAGTCAGCCAGCACACGAACGGCTTTTACAACTGCTTCGTGTTCAACAGCCTCAACATGCTCCTTGGCAACTACGACTGGAAGGGTGGATACGTGAAGGCGTCCGCCTGGAATGTCACTGGTGACAGCAAGGGCAAACCGATTGAAGGCAAGCCGTTCTTCTTTCCGAAGTTGCACCCGAACAAAGCCAAGGCGTTCGGCCTGAGCAGCATTCGGCACGACGCGAAATACGAAGAAACAACCCTATTCTCCGGCTACCCCGCGAAGCGGCCGTTCTATCCGCTTTCCTCGGACGTGTACCAGGAGATCGTCCCGAGCATCGCGGATCAGTACCCATACCCTGTTAAGTGCCTGATCTTGTACATGGGGTCACCTGTATACTCCCTGCCCGCCGGAGACAAGCTGGTGGCGGCCCTGCAGGACGTAGAGAGACTCCCCCTCTACATCGCTAGCGACATCATCGTAGGCGACTCCTCGATGTACGCCGACTACATCTTCCCGGACCTGACCTATCTGGAGCGTTGGGAGTTCCACGGCAGCCACCCCTCGTTCACGAACAAGCAGCAGCCGGTGCGCCAGCCCGCCATCGCACCCATCCCAGAGACCGTTACGGTATTCGGAGAGAAGATGCCGATCTCGATGGAGTCCATGCTGATGGCCTTCAGCGAAGGGCTGGGGCTGGCCGGGTTTGGAAAAGAAGGCATGGGCACGGGCATGGACCTGGCCAAGCCGGAGGACTTCTACCTGAGGATGGTCGCCAACGTTGCGGCAGGCGACAAGGCAGGGGAGGCGGTGCCGGATGCGGACGACCGCGAGATGGAGCTGTTCCTTGCTTCCAGGCGGCACCTTCCAAAGTCGGTGTTCGATCCCGACCGGTGGAAGGCTGCGGTTGGCGACGCTTGGTGGCGTAAGGTCGTCTTCGTCCTGAACCGGGGAGGCCGCTACGAGGACTACGACAAGGGCTACGACGGCGCTCAGGTCAAGCACAAGTACGCCAAGCTCCTGAACATGTATTCGGAGAAGGCCGCCGGCGTCAAGAACGCCATGAGCGGCAAAGCGTTTAGCGGGGTACCGCGGTTCATTGCGCCCTACCTAGACATTGCAGGCAGCCCAGTACAGGACGACAAGTACGACCTCAAGCTGACCACGCACCGCGACATCACCATGACGAAGTCACGCACGATCGCCGACTACTGGCTCACCGCGGTGAAGCCGACCAACGTCCTGCTGATCAATAAGGCTGATGCGACGCAACGCGGCTTCAAGGACGGAGACTTGGTGAAGGTGATCTCGGCCTCGAACCCATCTGGCGTCTGGGATCTCGGCCACGGGAATAGGCGGCCCCTCAAAATCAAGGTGAAGACGGTTCAGGGCATGAGGCCCGGAACCGTCTCGTTTGCGCTCGGTTACGGCCACTGGGCCTATGGCGCATCGGACGTGACGGTTGACGGCAAGGTGATCAAGGGTGAGGAGAGGCGTGCCGCAGGCACGCACCTCAACGCCGCCATGCGCGTGGACCCGGTGCTCAAGAACACCTCGCTCGCCGATCCGGTCGGTGCAAGCGTGGCTTTTTACGACACCAACATCAAACTGATCAAAGCAACCTAACGACTCGACGGAACGAGGAAACGACCCAATGACACGTAAACACAAACCCTCATCAGCACTTCGACTGGCTGTGATCGCTTTCTCGATCACAGCAGCAGTTGCGACGTACAGCCAAGCCGCCGCCCAAGGCGGCAAAGATCCCGGGCAGATCTCCGGATACGCGTTTGGTGACATCTACAGCGCAAACAAACACCACAACAGCGCCATCCAGGGAATGAACGGCTTTTGGTTCAGGCGGATCTACTTGACATACGACAAGAAGATGGACGCAGGTTTCGCCGCCCGATTTCGTCTCGAGGCGAACAGCCCTGGCGATTTCACGAGCTCTACGACGATGCAGCCCTTCATCAAGGACATGTACTTGCAGCGATCGCAGGGCGATCAGAAGTTCTACTTGGGCTTGATTCCGACGCCGACGTGGGACAACATTGACAGCACGCTCGCTTATCGGCACATCGAGAAGTCCCCGCTCGACCTATTCAAGATGGGCGAAGCTCGCGACCAGGGAATCTCCGTTAAGGGGCCGCTCGACAAGGAAAAGAAAACAACCTACTGGCTAATGGTAGGCAACGGCAGCGGCACCAAGGGCAAGACCGAAAAGGGCAACGCCATCTACTTCCAACTCGCGCACAAGCTCACCAAGGACCTGACCATCGAGGGTTACGTTGATCGCTGGGACAAAACGGGCCACACGGACTGGCGCACTGCGTATCTCAACTTGATGTACGTGACGCCGCAGTCCAAGGCTGGGCTCCTGTTTGCAGATCAGCGCAGGCAAAACGCGACGGGTCCAGATACCAAACTGCAGGTCACGTCGCTCTACGTGGATACCAAGGTTTCGGATAACGCCCGCCCGTTCTTCCGCGTGGATTTCGTCAACAATCCCGTCCCAGGCGCGGACAAGATCTCCTACTTGGCGCTCTCCAAGGACGCGAAGCCGACGTTCTACATGGCGGGATTGGAGTACAAGCTCTCCGAGGACGTCAAGATCATTCCGAACATCGAATACGTGACCTATCGCGATTCGACCACTTCGAGCACGCCGAAGAACAACGTATTCTTCCGGGTGACGTTCTTCTTCGCATTCAAGTAGGAAGTCGGTGGATGCCAGGCGACGCGCCCGGCATCCAACCCTCTTTCAACGGACTCGGAGTTGGCCATGACGAAGTTCCCCAAACACTTTTCAAAATTCCTCGAGGACTACCCCGACCTCGGGCAAGCCTACATGTCCATTAGCGACGCGGTTTCGGCAGCGGGCCCGTTGGATCGCAAGACGAGCTGCTTGGTCAAACTTGGAATGGCGGTCGGATCGGCTCAAGAAGGCGCCACCCACTCGCAAGTGCGGAAGGCACTTGAGGCCGGGGCGACGCCCGACGAGTTGCGCCATGCCGTGCTCTTGGCTGTAACGACACTTGGCTTTCCGAGCATGATGCGCGGCCTGGCCTGGGTCGAAGACGTTCTGGCGAAGTAAGCCCGGACCCGTCCGGCGGGTGTCCATCCTCCTTCTGAGCCTGATCTTGGGTGTTAGTTGACTTGTGTAGCTGGAGGACTTCTCCTCCGGCCTCTCCCTCGCGGCCTGGCAACTGCCGGGAACTGCTGAGATTCTTCCCCTACCGCTCCAACAGCGTCCACTTTTCCCTTTTCGCCCGGTCCCATTCGGCGACGAAGGACCACCAGTTGCGCAGCTTCTTGCCCTTATAGGTCAGGCCGTGGTTCAGGCCGGGGATCGCTTGCATCCAGTAGATGCGCCACTTGATCGGCTCGCGGCCCCAGCGGTCGGCGCTCATCATCTGGGTCTTGCCGCCGCCGTCGGGCTTCCAGTCCTCGATGTCGGTCTCGACGGTGCGCGGGTTGGTCCAATCGTAGTCGCTCTCGCTGTTGGGCGCGTAGTGGGTCCATCCGCAGTGGGCGGGCTTGGTGACGATCTTGTGCGAGATGTCGCTGCCGACGAAGTTGCCCCAGAAGAGCAGCTCGGGCCACTTCTCGGGCGGGGCGGTGTCTCGGCCGTCGATGTGGTTGATCAGGTGCTCGAGCTGGTGCATGTGGTTTTCGAGCATCTCGCCCAGCTCGCGGCCGTAGTTGAAGTGGAAGACGGTGTAGGTCTTGCTGAAGACGGGCAGGTCGGTCTCGTCGCGGTCCGAGTTGCTGACGTCGCCGGTGGGGCTGGACATGTTGGATTCCCAGAGCCCGTTCTTGCCGTGGTAGCCCCACATCCAGATTTGCTTTACGCCCTTCTTTTCGACCCAGGTTTTGGCGTCAATGCGCTTCATAACGGCGTTGTAGTCGAGCAGGGGCTCATCTTCGCTCCTCTCTGGATTCCTGAGAAACGACCCCGCAGGGGTCAAAGAAAGTAGCCCGGGGTTGAGCGAAGCGACACCCCGGGTCCGCGAGCGCCCCAAGTCCTGCACCCCGGAGGGGTGCCAGAGATCTGCTGCTGCGCCTATCTGCCCCTTCTTGGCGCGGATGGGAATGCCCTCTTTGATGACCATCTCCCCGACGACCTCGTACTTCAGGGCGGGCTTGCTCGGGAGCTTGTAGCCCCGGAAGCGCGAGCCCTCCTCCAGCGCGGCGCAGGCTTCTTTGGTCAGGCGGTCGGTCTTGGCCTTCAGGCCGGCGTAGCCTCCGCCCGCGCGGACCGAGGCGTTGTAGGCCTCCTCGGTGGCGACGGTCTTATCAATCTGGTCGCCGACGACGGGGTAGTAGCCCACAACGAAGATCTTGATGGTCTGGGTCTGCTGAAGGGCCAGGGCCAATATCGCGGCGGTGAGAGAAAGTACCATAGCAATCGAAATCTCTATTGGTATCGAAGCAACTGGAGCATGATGTGCTTGTACTGGCGCACATTTGGCCGCAACGGATCTGGCGGCTCAAGACCTTCATCGCGGACCCGAGAAACCGTCGCGCAAAGTACGTACTTTCCCGGTTGTTCCGGCCCCATCATGAACGAGAAACCGGTCTTAACTGCTCCATCGGGGGGGCTTTGGTGCAGGTTTGCCGGAAAGGACGCCTCACCGCTAGGACCCCACCTCTCCCAACCCAAAGGGATCATAACCCTGGGGTTTGCTTTCCGGTAGTCCAGATACAGGACAGCGAGCGAGTCCTTGGGGTCGTGCATCTCAACCGGCGGCGTGATGACCTCTGCTATGAGCATTCCCTTTGGGATCACTATGCGGAACCTGACCTTCTTGTCAACCGAGGCTATTTGCTTTTCGATCGTCGTGTCATCGCGCGCCCAAACAGGGTCAAAAGCCAGTTGGGGCTTGCGGGCCTCGCTGTTGGGGACGGGAGCCCTAGCCTGCCAACTCACCCCGATCACAAGGCCCACAACTAACGAAACGATCGCTACGATGACGGTCCGCATTGGCCTAAAACAAGGATAGCAGGTTCCCATGCCTCAGGAGCCTTTCGCCGGGGCACGGGCACTCAAGGGCGCTCTGCTCCTGAGGCTTTGTCCGGGCGCTCGGCTTAGCCTCAGGACCAAAGGCTCAGGATTGCCCGGGGGACTCGGCCCGAGGGTCCTGAGGCATTGCGAATCATGTAGGTTTGGGTGCAGGCACCGAAAATCACTGACCGCGCGAGGACCCACCCGAAGGGGGGCCGCCTGGCAACGAATCGTTCGGCTGAACGCGCTTGCTCTTTAGAATCGCGCCATCAGGACAAAGCACTCCAAGCGCCATCGCCGCAAGAATCCAATTGTATGAAGGAAGTCCTTGCCAGCTAAGCTCTCGACCCAACTCGGTGAGCCAACCAGACACTGGAAACCAACCGAGGAACATGGGCAGAAAGCAGAAGACGGCGGGCATCAGCGCCTTCCATCCGCTGAATGGTGGACGCATGATGAACGCCAGGACGACCATCATGCCAGCGGTAAGCGCCAAGACGTATGTCAGCAGGAATGAAAACACGACCGCGTTTGCTGAACCGATACCAGGTACGGCGAATGCGCCTGCCAGAACGCACACTCCAATTCCAATTGCGGCATAAGCGATGCGCACCATCGATCCAGTATACGACGAAAGATCGACGGGAAAATGGTACTAACCCCAGCAGACAGCCGTCGTACTGCGAGGGGGACTTGACTTGGAAGGAGGGCCACGCGTCGGTATTATTTGGCAGATTGCATCTGGACCACCGCATCGTGCGACCTGCTCCAATAATCAGCCTCTTTAGGCAGGTTGTGGGACTTCGCAAACGCCGCGAGGTCGGAAAAGTAACCGGGGAGATCCACATCTCGAGCGAACGCGACCTTCTGAACGCACTCCGGGCAGCACCACATAGGCGCGAGGTCCACCGCAAGCCTGCTCTTGGAGGCGTTCATCAAGCATTCGTACGCGATGCAGTGCTCGATCCCGAACATATGCCCCGTCTCATGCGCCGCCACCTTGAAGAGACGCCGGCGAAACTCCTCCGATCCGGGGTCACCGTAGCGGTGCAGCGACCACACGCCGATCCGCTCGCTTAGGCTCGCCAGGCCGAACACGAAGTTCCAATCCTCGCCAGGGAACAGGTCTGTCGCTGTGATCGCCAGGACGGCGAGCGCATCTTTGGGCCGCCTTGGCTCGAGCACCTCGTCCAGGACATACGTGGCGTTGAACTGCTCCACCCCGCCGTGATTGCGTCGAGCAGACATTGGGATCAGGTCGTCGGAGATCGGATCGAGCACCTTGGCCGGCGCGGAAAAGGTTACGGCGAGGAGCTCGGCAGTTTCGGCGACCAGCTGCCGGCTGCGCGCATCGAGCGCGCCGATGGGCTGGACGTAGAGGGTGGTGTAGTCGCTTTTCCTATAGGAGTCGCGGTACTTGGCGAAGGACTGGCCCGGCACTCCGCTGCTTGGGGCCACCTCGTCGCGGGAAGGGGACATCGCCAAATGAAGCGGCTCGAGGGCCTTCGTGATCGCGTTGGGCGCGGGGGCGCACATCATGGGCCGGACGACAAGAAAGAGCGCCACCAGCAAGCCTGAGCCAGCTACTGCCCTGATCCTTGATCTTCGTGTCTTAGAGCTCGTGGACCCCTTGATGGAGCCGCTCCTTCCCCCAAAAGGGATATGCATGAGTCCCGTTTTGCGAAACGAGCCTGCAAACCCGGTCGCGAAGAGCCCGCACCCCTACATATGCGGCGTCAGGAGCTCGATGATCTTCTGCTTGGGAGCGCCACCGATCATCTGCCCAACCTTTTGCCCGCCCTTGAACACCAGCAAAGTGGGGATGCTCATCACGTTGAACTTCATGGCCAAGTCGCCTTCGCGGTCCACGTCGACCTTGTAGACCTTGACCTTGCCGGCGTACTCCTGCGCGATCTGCTCGATCGAAGGAGCGATGGCTCGGCAAGGGCCACACCACTCTGCCCAAAAATCAACGAGCACGGGGACGTCGGACTGGAGGACTTTCTCCTCGAATTCAGAGGTTGCGAGAGCGAGATCTGCTGCCATAGTTGATGTGTCCTGGTTCAGGACGAGCCTGAGTCTGGTATACCTTACTACGCCCGAAGGGGGCGGGATGATTCAACGCACCGCGAGCTTGGCCGCAGGTCGGGCCTTGCTTGGCCGAAACGGCGCGCAGAGGCGTGACCTTTTGAGTCTCGTTCCCGTCCAAAGTAACGAATAGCGCACCTTTTAGGAGGAATCAGAGTTTTGAATTACCGGTTAGCAATCCTGGCAACGTTGGCGGTCGGCGCAATCTTGGCCGCTCCGGCAACGGTTTCGGCTCAAAAGCGGTCAAAGGCCACGGCAAAGAAGGTCGTCAAAAAGGCTCCTGCCAAAGCGGCGGCCGCCCGTGACGAGAACGGCCTGGTCGGCGTTCATCTGTTTGATCCCGCCACCGTCGTGCTGAACAAGTTTGGTTCGCCCAATGAGATCGAGGCCGTGGGCATTTCCAGCGGGTCGGTCGGACCCGTGGGCCCCTCGGGCGGCCAAGGCATCGGCGGCCCGGCTTCGCCCCAGGGCGCAGGTCCAGGCGTGCCTCCCGGCATGGGTATTCCCGGCGCGGGCGGTGGTGGCGGAGGCGGTTCTGCAGGCGCCATTGGTGTGACCTCTCCCTCCAACGATTTTGGGTTCGGCAGCACCCTGTTCATGCAGGATGGCCCGGGCAAAGGCATTCCGAGGCCTAGCGCCAGTGGCCCTGGCGGCACGATCCAGGGTGGCCCTCCGGGACCTGGAGCCTCCGGCGGCGGCCCTGGCCGAGCGATCGGTGGCGGTTCCGGCAGCTCCACGTCGACCAACTTCACCCGCTGGATCTACAACCGGCCCAACAGCAAGTACGCGTTCATCGTCAACAAGCAGGGCCGCGTCGTGCAGATCGAAGCGATCGGAATCAAGGACGCTGCAGTGCGCACGAACCGAGGCACCAGCTTCGGCGCTCCGTTCGCCAGTTTGGTGAAGGCCTACGGCAACCCTGATGGCTATGACATCGCCGGCGATTCGTTCGTCGTCCGATTCCTGCAAAAGAACAAAGTGGCTTTCCGCCTCTCTCGGCTCGATGAAAAGAAGGGCCATGTGGTGACCGGGGTTGTGGTCGCCGGCGGAAAGGACTAAACTCTTGGAGTGTCCGACGAGCGCGACGAAATCAAAGCCAGGATAAGCATCGTCGACCTCGTCGGACAATCCATAGCGCTCAAACGCAGCGGCAAATATTGGAAGGGCCTCTGTCCGTTTCATCCGGACAAGAACCCTTCCTTTGATGTTTCTGAGACCACCGGCTATTACCGTTGCCGGGCCTGCGGCGAGAACGGCGACATCTTCACATGGGTCATGAAGACCCAAAACGTCGAATTCCCCGAGGCCCTGAAGATCCTCGCCGAGAGGGCCGGAGTCACGCTGAAGAGGATCGGCACTCGGGAAGACAAGTCCCAGCGCGAGGTCCGTAAGGCGATCATGGAGGAGGCCAGGGCCTTTTTCACAGCTCAGCTTTCCCAGTCGGAGACTGCGCGAGCCTATCTCGAGAAGCGAGGTCTGGACGAGGCGGTGGCCAAGACGTGGGAGCTTGGGTATGCCGCCGACATCGACGTAGCCCTGACCACCCACCTGAAGAAGAAGGGCCTCCCTCTTCAAGAGGCCAAGTCCCTGTTCCTCGCCGAAGAAGACTCCTCTGGAGGGTTCTTCGACAAGTTTCGAGGGCGCTTGATGTTCCCGATCCGCGACGAGCGGGGTGAACTGGTCGCGTTCGGCGGGAGGCTCCTGGGTGATGGGGTCCCCAAATACATCAACAGCGGCGACACGCCTATCTTCAGAAAGAGCCGCGTTCTCTATGGCCTCTACCAGTCCAAGGACCTCGTCGCGAAGTCCGGCCGAGCCGTGTTGGTGGAGGGGTATCTCGACGTCATCGCCTGCCACTGCGCGGGGGTCAAGACCGCCGTCGCCTCGCTGGGCACGTCGCTGACCGAAGATCACGCCAAGCTCCTAAAGCGCTGGGCGAGCGAGGTCGTCGTGTTCTACGATGGCGACGCCGCCGGCAAGAAGGCCGCCGAAAGGGCGCTTTCGGTCCTCAATGAGGCAGGGAACAGGGTGCGGGTGGCGCTCTTGCCTACGGGTCAGGACCCGGACACGCTGCTTCGGAGCCTCGGCGCGGACGCCGTCCAGAAAGCGGTCGATCAAGGGCTGAGCCCCCTGGAGTTCCGGCTGGCGATGCTTGAAGCGACCCTCAAGCCCGATCAAGAGGATTTCTGGACCGGGGTGGTGGGCGCTTTGGCCGAATGCGACGCGATGCCGGCGGTTGACGCCCAGGTGGCGCGTCTGGTGCACAAGTACCACCAGGGCCGGTCGCACGAGATCGAGGAAGCCAAACTCCGGGCGGACGTGCGTCGCGCCAGGTCGTCGCTGCATCGCGACAGAAGGAGGGCGGAACCTGCGGTGCCGCGAGCTTTCGTTCCCGATCCGATCAGCGCGAGGGCCTACGTGGTCTTCCACGCGGTGCTTCACGAGCCATTGCGCGCGGAGGCCTGGCCCGCCATACTCGAAGAGGGCCTGATGGACAGCGAGGCCGCAGAGCAGCTTGCACTGGCGCTACGCGGAAAGTGGGGTGAAAAGCCTCCGGTAGGTGCGGCGGCGAGCTGGATTGGGGGCATCGAGGACGAGACGCTTAGGGAGCTCTTCTCCCGCGCCGAGGACCCGAGGTACTCCGCGAGTTCCGAATCGCTGGCGGCGTGCGTCAGTCTCCTTAGATCCGACCGCCAGCGTCGGGACGCCGAACAGCTAAGCGCGATCAAAGGCGAAGGGGCCGATCTGGCAGCCATAGCGGAGCGGCTGAAAGCGGCTGCCGTAGAGAACCCCTTCTGGCACTTCGACAAGGACCCCCCGGAGAAGGGGTCTGGCGGCGACGCAGGGTTCCTGTAGAGCGCATGGCGATGGGCGAGCAAGGGGGGTCCCTCTTGGGCCTGGGGATGGCGTGCACGCCATCCCGGCAAAACTCCTTGGAGAATCGCCAAACGTGTGTTAGAGTAAAAGTTGCAACGGCGCGGTACTTGAGGGGAGGCCGCGAACGGGTGCCTGGTACGAAGGTCATGATTTTTGGGGAGTGCACATCGCCGTATCGTGAGGCGGCTGAGGGTTCCTCCGGTTATTCCGTGGAGGAAGCAGAGGGCCACAGACCTCTTGCCGACGCGATGGCGGGTCCTTCCTCGTGGGCGGGCGCATCGCCCGTCGGCAGGTCGCGACAGATCGAAGTCGACGACTCCTTGCAACTCTGGATGCAGACGATCTGCCAGATTCCTTTGCTCACCGCTGAACAAGAGTTCGAACTGACTCACCGCGCCAGGCTGGGGTGTCGCCAGGCTAGAAAGTCGATGATCGAAGCTAATCTGCGGCTCGTGGTCAGCATAGCCAAGCGCTTCACAGGGCGGGGGCTCTCTCTCCAGGACCTGATTCAGGAGGGGAATCTGGGCCTCATTCGCGCGGTTGAAAAGTACGACCCCTCAAAGGGCTTTCGCTTTTCGACCTATGCCACCTGGTGGATCCGTCAATCCATGTCGCGGGCGATCGGCGACCAAGCCAGGACCATCCGCGTGCCCATCCATGCGCTGGAGTGGGTCTCAAGGCTGCAGAAGACCGCCAACTGCCTTCAGCAGAGCCTCGGCCGAACGCCCACGGAAGCTGAAATCGCCGAAGCAGCCGGAATGTCGGCTGAGAAGGTCGCAGAAGTCCTACGTGCCGCCAGCGAGCCGCTTTCGCTGGACGCTCCAGTTGGCGAAACCGAGGACTCGATGCTCTCAGAGTTCGTCGTCGACATGAAGGAGGCCCCGGTCGATCTTGCCGTGAGGAATCTGATCCGGCGGCGCGTCGTCGAGATTCTGGGCACCCTCGGCGAGCGTGAGCGCGACGTGATCCTCATGCGCTTCGGGCTCTTCGACGGGCGGCCCTACACCCTTGAAGAGGTCGCCGCCTGTTTCCAGGTCACTCGTGAGCGAATTCGCCAGATCGAACAGAAGACGCTCAAGAAGCTCAAGCATCCGACCCGGGCCAAGAAGCTCCTGGAAGCCCTCGAGTGACCCTTTTTTCGGGCCGCACCGGGCATAACCGCAACGCCAGAGATTCGGATAATCCTCCAGATTCGTCAGAACCATCAAAGGAATCCGCCGCTCGGGCGAGAAACCCCATGAACGCGTGCCAAGTCGCGTAAGATAGGAAACACCTGTGTCAACCTACGACGTCATCATTCCCGCGGGGGGCCGCCTCGACGAAGAGTTCTCAAAGGTCGTGGCGACCAACAGCAAGGCGCTCATTCGCTTCGACGGCAGGACGGTGCTGGAACGCACGATAACCGCCTTTCGGGAGTCCGGTGCGGTGCGGCGTATCGTGGTGGTCGGTTCGACCGAGGTCTGCGAAAGCGCCGAGGGGGCATCTGCGGACGAATGCCTCCGTGAAGGCGCCACGGGCCCTGAAAACATCTTCCGCGGTCTTGACTACTTGGTCGAAGACGGTTCGGTCTCCGATCGCGTTTTGATCTGCACCTGCGACCTGCCGTTCATCGACGCCGATGTCGTCAAGCTGTTCCTTTCGCTCTGCAACGAGAACAAGGACTTCTGCGTGCCGCTGATCGCCGAGCCCGACTACAGTGAGGCCTATCCGCAGGCCGAAGCCACGTTTGTCGGCCTTCGCGACGGGGTGTTCACGACGGGCTGCCTCTACAACGTCCGGCCAGAAGCGCTGCGCAAGGCCATCCACCACATCGACCGGCTGTTTGTGAACCGCAAGAGCAAGATCGGCATGGCGCGCGTGCTTGGGATGCGGTTTGTACTGCTCCTGCTGATGAAGCGCCTAACGATCCGCGACGTCGAGGACAAGGTGCACGAGCTTCTGGGTTGCACGGGCCAGGCCGTCGCGGATAGCCCGCCGGAACTGGCCTACGATGTGGACTATCTCGAGGACTACCATTACGCGATGCAGACCTTCCGCACCATGCGCAAAACGCCCAGCATGCACTGAAGTCAGGAATCTAATTCGAGGCCGAATCGCGGAGAATTGTCGGCACCATTGGCACACTGTCCTTGAGCAGCCGCTCAAGCGCCTTGTCCTTCGGGAACAGCGTCAATCCGAACCTGGCCGTCGCTTCCATTCCATCGAGGTCGCCCAAGTCTCTCTGGCAGAGCGCGAGCCAACGGAACGCGTCGTCGAGCGCCAACTCGTCCTCTTCGTCGAGTCGCTTTGGGTTCAGTGTTCCGATGCGGACGGCCTCCTTCATCGTCGCCGCGCCAGCCTCCAGGTCGTGCTTCTTGACGATCTGAAGCTCGCCAAGCTGAACTCGGATGGTCAGCGCCTTGGGGTTCTCGTAAAGACCTCTCCGAAGGAAGGCCTCGGCCTCGCGGAGGGCGTGAGCACTGCGGTCTCGCGCCATGATCGAACCGCCCACCACCCATGCCGGCGTGAATTGAGGGTCGATCAATGTGAGCAGACGAAACAGCGGCAGCGTGGTCTTGGGGTCGTTGTGGTGGTGTGAGGACATGTCCTCAAAGGCCGTGGTGGCCCTTTCGATGTCGCCGAACACGCCGCGAAAATCTCGTTCAGCCGATGGGATCACGGTCGCCGTCGTGCCATCGATACAGAGACCGTCGTCGTCGTGGTCGGCATTGTGCGCGGCCTCCTCGCCCGTCCTCATCTCGGCGTCAGTGAGTTTGCGCATCTCGACACCGTTGTGAAGGTAGAGGTCCGTTCTCAGCCAGAGCCAGGAGGTGAAACTGGTCCGAAACTGTCCGAGCAACGAGGCGCCAGCTTGCTCCTCGTTCACCTGGCGCGATTCCGTCTTGACGACGGGGTGGATGACGGGCTCGAAGGTGGAAACCCAGCCTCCGATGCTCGCGGTGGCGGCGAACAGGACCATTGCGAGGGCGAATGTTTTCATGTCACAAGCCCTGCTTCCTGAACTTGAGCCAGGCGAAACCGAGCATACAGCTTGAGTAGATCGCCATGTAGGCGGCGAGCGCGAGCATCACCCACATGGGCGCCGCCTGCCAGCCCACATACGCCACCCGGCCGCCCAGGTCGAAGAGGCTAAACTGCGGCAGCATCGCGTTCAGCAGCTTGTAGCCCACCTGCCCTTGTGAACCCGAATTCGCATAGGCCATCTGCAGCGCCCGCGTGACCGTGCTGGACCCCAGAGCCAGAATCAGGGTCACCGTCACCGAAGCTTGTTGGGTCATGAAGGTGCTGATCATGAGGCCCACCGCGCACAACATCGCGAGCCCCATCAGCTTGGCGAGCACGAACTGCGCCATGATCGCTTCCCAGCCCACGCCAAAGGTGGCCAGCGCGACGCCGGTTAGGAGCGCCAACACAAGGAACGCCACCCAGGACACCAGGACAGCGCCGAAGAACTTGCCGACGAGGAAATCGAACCGGGAAATGGGCCGGGCCAGTAGCGGATACAGGGTTCGGTTGCGCACTTCGTCTGGGATCACGCGGCAGGCCACGATCACCGTCAGGAAGGTGGAGAACAGGCTGAGCACGGAGACGGCGAGGTCCTTTGCGAAGATCTCCAGCCCGCTGAAACCGAAGATGCCGAGTAAGCCGGCAAACGCCACTACCAGGCCACCGAGGATCGCCACAACCCACAGGTCCTTGCGGCGAACAGACTCCAAGACCACGCCCCAAGCGATACCACCCCAAACCCCCGGCTTCATGCGGCCCTCCGAATCGTGTCGATAAAGTAGTCCTCCAAAGATCCCTCCGAAGCCTCGACGTCCACGATTGTCGCACCGGATGCCGCAAGGCGCTGAAGCCCTTGAAGGAACGCGTCCTTGGTGGCAAAAGACGCCTCCCAGGGTCCATCCGGGCTGCGCGACGGCTCAGCGCAGAGCCCTGACAAGTCGCAGGTTCCCAGGTAGGCGATCCTGAACGCCTGTAGCTCCTCCCTAAGGTCACCGATCTGGCGCTCTTCGATCAACTGTCCTTGATGGATCACCAGGATCCGCGCGCAGAGGCTCTCCACCTCCGCCAATTCGTGGCTGGAGAAGAACAGCGTGCAGCCCTGCCTCTGCTTCTCCAAGAGGACTTCGCGCAACTCCTTGCGGCCGATGGGGTCGAGGCCACTGGTCACCTCGTCGAGGATCAAGACGTCAGGGCTGCCCAAAAGGGCCTGCGCGATGCCGACGCGCTGGAGCATCCCCTTAGAAAGGGTGCGGTTGTGCTTCTTGAGCGCGCCTCCAAGCCCCAGCGAGGTCAGAAGCCGCTCCGCCTCGGACTTCAACGGGTTCCCCTTCAGACCCTGAAGCCGCCCATACAGGCAGAGCGTTTCCAGCGGTGTGAGAAACGGATAGTACATCGCGACTTCGGGCAAATAGCCCACGCGCCCCTTGGCCGCCAGACTGCCGGCAGGTTCGCCATGGATGGAACATGTGCCGGACTCGGGCGCGACAAACCCCATCAGCGCCTTGATCGTGGAGCTTTTGCCGGCGCCGTTGGGACCAAGGAAGCCCACGATCTCGCCGGGCTGGACCTCAAACGACAGCCCTTGAACGGCGTGAACGGACGCACCGTTCTTGGCGCGATATCGCACGTGAAGGTCGGAAACAGAAATCGCGGCAGGCATGGCCTGGTAAAAGTATCGGCACACTGGCCCGATGCCGCAGGGCGCTAACCGAGGAACTCGGCGATCAAGCGGTGGAAATGGTGGGTTCCATCCTCGCGTGTGGGCGAGTATCGGCCCCGGTCATACAGCCGCGAACGGAGACCTTTTTGCACCAACTCGACGATCGCCTCGTCCTCGCGCTCGACGCGGTCCAGATCGCCACCGGCGCCCTGTCCCAGACGATCCGGCCGCCAGACGTAGGGGATGAACGTCACCTTGGTCAGGTCCGGTGCGATCGGGCGGACGACGTTTACAGAGAGCCCCCAAGGATAGAAGTTGAACATCAGGTTGGGGAAGAACCAGAAATAGTAGGCCGACACGTTCCTGCCCAGGTCCGGGGAGCCCGGGGGAAGCTCGAAGCAATCCTCGCCGTCCTTGCCGATCCCAAGCTGCAGGGTGCCATACCGAAATCGCTCGACCTCGTACTGGCTGTAGTCAAGAGCGGCGTTCAGGGCAGGGTGGATGTAGGGAATGTGGAAGCCTTCGAGGTAGTTGTCGCAATAGAGCGCCCAATGTCCGCGAACCAGGTACTCCCGCCCCCGGGCGGGGTCATGGACGAACTCCTTGATCGGGAGCCAGCCCACCCGCGAGAGCATCGGCTCGAACCAGTTCTCAAAGGAATCTGCCGGCTGGATCGAGGTGAAGAGCATGTTGCCCCAGGACTTCAGCTCGGTGCTTGCCAGGTCATCCTTGGCGCAAGGGAAGCCTTCACAGCCCTCAAATTCGGGCATGGACTGAAAGGCGCCGTCGAGGCCGAACTTGCGCCCATGGTATCGGCACCGCAGGCTCGCCCGCTCCACGCCCGCGCCCTCGACCACAAGGTTGCCCCGGTGCGTACACACGTTTGAGAGGCAATGAAGCTGGTCCTTGGTGTCGCGTGTGAGCACGAGCGGCTCGTCGAGGCACCCTTCGAGCAGCGTGAACGGCTGCACGGAGCCTGGCGATTTCAGGCTGGAGTTGTCGCCGATCCACTGCCAGCTCCGCGCGAAGATGCGGTCCTTGCTGTCTTCGTAAGCGGCGGGGTCCGTGTACCACCGCGCGGGCGGCGTCCAGGCTTTGCGGATGTCGGCGTCGATCTCGAAGTGGGCCACAAGCCCATTATGAAGACAGGAATTTGGGCGCCGCCTGACGAACTGATGGCGCAACACCATGTTGGCAGCCCTCGTCTTCTCGTCCGTCGTTCTGGCTCCACAAACAGCGAGCCCATTCATGCGCGATCCCGACCTGTATGGCGGCGAGGCCGTGTTCACGTGTGAAGGCGATCTCTGGCTGGGGAGCCTGCACCACAAGACCGCCGAGCGGCTCACACGTCACGAGGGCCGCGAATACGCCGCTAAGTTCTCGCCGGAGGGTTCGAGGATCGCCTTTTCAGCCCAATACGACGGCGCCGATGAGGTCTATGTGATGCCTGTGTCGGGTGGAGCCCCAAGACGCCTGACCTACCGGAACTCCCTTGCCGAACCGCTGGGATGGTCGCCTGACGGAAACTCGGTGCTGGTGCGGGTGCGCGGGGTGCTCGCCGGCTTTGAGCTCTACAAGGTCCCAGCAGAGGGCGGCGTGCTTGAGAAGCTCCCGATCGAATTCGCCGCGCACGCGTCGTTCGGGAATGAGGGACAGTTGGCGTTCACCCGCTTCAACCGTTCGGCAAACGCGTGGTTCCACTACACTGGCGGGCTGCAGAACGGCATCTGGGTGGGCGACCTCAAGACGAAGAGCTTCAAGGAGGTCTATCGGGGCCATGGGACCGCCGAGTACCCGGTGATCGCCCGCAACCGCGTCTGGTTTGTCGAGGAGGCCAAGGGCAAATTCAGCCTCAAATCGGCGCTTCTCAACGGCAGGGAACCGCTCAAGCTGGTGGAGGATTCACCGATGGAGATTCGGGCGCTGCAGACCGACGGCTCCCGCCTGATTTACGAGCGGGGAAGGGGCATAGAGATCGCGAACCCCGAGACCGGGAAGCTGGAGTGGGTCCGGTTTGACCTGAAGTCGGACCTAATGCACACCCGCCCATACCGTGTTCCGGCGAGCCAAGTGGTGGAGGCGCCGAGCCTTGGGCCCACCGGAAAGCGGGTGTTTGCAGCCTCTCGTGGCCAGATCATTTCGCTCCCTGCCGGCGAGGGCGAAGCCAAAGTACTGGTAGCGAAGTCTGGCGTGCGCTATGGACTGCCTGCCCTTTCGCCAGATTCGAGGTCGTTGGCATACGTCGGAGATGAGACCGGCGAGCAGCAACTCTACGTCGCCGGAGCTGACGGCTCGAACCCGAAGCAGCTCACCAAAGACCTGAGCCGTCAGATTCGCAGCCTCCGCTGGTCGCCCGATTCCAAGTGGATCGCGCTCACCGACAGCGAAACGCGGCTCCGTCTGATTGCTGCAGATGGGAGCACTGATACGACTGTCGCCCTGGGTGAAAGCTGGGACGGCCCGGAGTTCGACTTCTCGCCGGATTCCAAATGGATCGCCGTCCAGGAGCTGGACACGTTCACCTACTTCCACCGCGTGGTTCTCTACGAGATCGCGACAGGCAAGAGGAGTCCGGTGATCCAGGGGCTTTCGGACGACTTTTCGCCGTCTTTCAGCGCCGACGGCAAGTGGCTGGCATTTCTATCAAAGCGGGTCTTTACGCCTCGGTGGGACGGCATCCAGAACCTGATGGCCACGGTGCTGACAGTTAGGCCCATCGTCGTCGCACTAAGAAACGATACGCCCAGCCCATTCGCGCCTAAAAACGAAGAGGAGGAGGCGGCCGCAGAAAAGAAGGACCCGCCCAAGGAGGACCCCTTCCGCGTCGATTTCGAGGGCATCGCTCAGCGCTGGTTCGAGGTGCCCACACCCGCGGGAGCCTATTCCAGGGCGTCTTTCGCCGGAGACCGGCTTTGCTTCTTGAGTGTAGAAGAGAGTGGTTCGACCCTGGCTTACTACGACCTCAAGGCCAAGGCGTTTGGCTCGCTCGGCGCGACATCCGCCTACAAGGTCTCGTCAGACGGCAAGAAGCTGCTGGTCGGCAGCGGCGCGAACCTGCAGGTCATCGATGCTACGGCCAAGAATGTGGACCCAAGCTCGGGCAAAGTGGGTTTCGGGGGCCTTCAGCTTACGATTGACCCCGTTGCCGAGTGGCGTCAGATCTTCTGGGACGCCTGGCGTCTCTGCCGTGACTATTTCTACGTGAAGAACATGCACGGCGCGGACTGGCCGGAGGTCGGCAAGAAGTACGCGCAATATCTTCCCAGCGTCCGCTCGCGCGATGAGCTCGACGAGTTGATCCGGTGGCTGCAGGCCGAGCTTGGCATCTCCCATTCCTTCCTTAGGACCGGTGACCGGAGGAGCCTGTACCGCGCCAACGCAGCGGGCTTTCTTGGGGTCGACCTGGAGCCCGATCCCTCCGGGTTCTATCGGATCGCCAAGGTGCTTTCCGGCGATGCGTTTCGTGAGGCGGACCGGTCCCCCTTGCTGGGTCCGGGCCTCGATGTGAAGCCCGGCAGCTTCCTGATTGAAGTGTCGGGAATCCCGGCGCGGGTTGGGACGGATTGGCAGGCGGGGCTCGTCGGCAGGGTTGGACAGATCGTGAGCGTGAAGGTGAACTCCGAGCCGAAGGCGGAAGGCGCGAAGGTTTACTACGTCAAGCCGATGGAGACCGAGCAGGACTTGCGCGTCCTGAGCTGGGAGCAGGCCAACCGGGAGTATGTCGACAAGGCCTCTGGCGGCAAACTCGGCTACATCCACCTCTCCTCGATGATCGCCCGAGACGTGGCCGACTTCGCCAAACAGTACTACGGCCAACGCAGCAAAGAGAGCATTGTGCTCGACATCCGCTACAACACGGGAGGAAACGTGTCCGACCTCATCGCCACCGTGCTCAAGCAGAAGCCGGTCGTGCTCTGGAACCAGCGAAACGCCCCATCCTTCTGGACCCGTCAGCAGGATTTCTTCCCAGGGCCGATCGCGTGCCTCGTCAACGAGTTCAATTACTCCGACGGCGAGGAGTTCCCGTACCAGTTCCGAAAGCTGGGGCTGGGCGCCATCATAGGACGTCGGACTCGGGGAGGGGAAGTTGGCTCCGATCCTGGCTGGCCGCTCGTCGATGGAGGACGGATCAGTGTGCCGAATTACGGCGCCTGGACCCCAGACGAGGGATGGATCATCGAGAGCAAGGGCGTCGAGCCCGATATCGACGTGCCGAGCGACCCGAACGCCTTCGCAAGAGGGCAAGACCCACAGCTCGACCGCGCGATCGCGGAGCTGCTTGCCCAGCTCAAGAAGAACCCTGCCAGACGCCCCATACAGCCTCCCGATCCGGTGAAGATCCCGCCGGGGTAGGGGGGCATTGAAGAGATGAGGTGATGGTGGGATAAAGAGATGATGGGAGGGAGGGCTGAGGACCACTCCCCGCCCAGGAGAGGGTCTGTGAGCGCTAGCGAACCAATAATCCCGATGAAGTCGGGACTGGGTGAAGGCTTCCTTTGCGCCTTTGCGGGAGATCCCTAGGGATGGGCCGTCTATAGCTCGCTCCGGAGTCTCCACCCCCAACCCCCTCCTCACTTACGAACCAAAACGAGGAGGGGGCTAATCGGCCAGACCCGTGGACCGGGGGATTACGCCCCGTCCTTCTTGTCTTTCTTCTTCATGGGCTCGCCCTTCATCTTTTCGAAGGCCGCGCGCTGCTCATCGGTCAAGAGCTTCTCGATCTTCTTTCCGGTCGCGACCTGAACCGCCTTGGCCGCTTTCTGCGTCGACTCATCGTGCGCGCCTGAGCTGAACACACCGTGCATCTCGTCAGCGCCAACCTCGAGGGCGCGTTCGACATCCTTGCGCTGCTTGTCGGTGAGCTTGAGCTGTTTGGCAATCTCGTCGTCAGCGACCGCGATCCCTCCGAGAACCTGGATCCAGCACTCGGTCAGGCGCTTGATCTGGGCGGCATCGAGGACCTTCATCGCCGCCTTTTCCATGCCCGCCATGTCTTCGCCGCCGTGCATCGTCACCATGATGCGATCGCCCTCGATGGTTAAGGCGCCTTCAAAACAGTCCACGATCTTCTGTGACTGGGCTGGGGTCAGCTTGATCTCAGCCCTGATCTCCGGCCCAAGGGCATAGAATATCTTCTTGCCGAGCATCATCTCGCGGGCCGGGGGCTCCTGAGCGATCGCCGGAAGCGCGCAGAGCAGGACGAAAAGAGTAAGCAGAGATTGAAGGGGTCGCTTCATGGCTGGGGATACCTGGATAGGTCCGGTCGAAGTTCCCAGGCGGAACGAGCCGGGACTTTCGGACCTTTGGCCGAGGCCTTTGAAGAGCAGTCCGAGCTGACCCAAGAGCGCTCTCAAAGCCGAAGACCCGCTCCCCAAAGTACACTCTGGGCATGGATTTCTCCCTCACAGCCGAGCACGAGCTGATCCGCGAATCGGCGCAGAAGTTTGCACAGACCGTCATCGTCCCCGGCATCAGGGAGCGGGACCGCGAGGCCAAAGCCGACCCGTCGTTCCTCAAGGAGCTTGGCAGATCGGGTCTTGCCGGGGTGAGCATCCCCGCCAAATACGGCGGGACCGACACAGATTACATCTCGCTGGGCATCGTGTGTGAGGAGCTGGAGCGCGGCGACAGCACGGCGCGCGTGGTCATGAGCGTTCACAGCGGCCTTCACTCCATGACGATCCTGCAATGGGGCACCGAAGAGCAGAAGCACCGCTGGCTGCCGGCGCTTGCATCGGGCGAAAAGATTGGCGCCTTCGGGCTCACCGAGCCGAACGTGGGTTCCGACGCGATCAACATCACTACCCGAGTGAGGCCAGACGGATCCGACTTCATCCTGAACGGCGAGAAGACCTGGATCAGCTTGGCGGACTTCGCCGACCAGTTCCTCGTCGTTGGTGTGATCGAGGATTCCAAGCCCAAGCAGCATGTGGCGTTCATCGTGGACCGCACCCTGCAAGGGTTCTCCAGCCGCCCAATTCACGGCAAGCTGGGCGTTCGGGCCGGAAATACGGGCAGCATCTTTTTCGATAACGTTCGCGTGCCAAAGGAGAACATGCTCGGCGAGATCGGCGACGGGTTCAAGATCGCGATGTCGGCCCTGGACCACGGCCGCTACACGGTTGCCAGCGGGGCCGTCGGCATCATCCAGGCCTGTCTGGACGCCTGCATCCCTTATTGCCACGACCGTAAGGTGAGCGGGGAGGAGATCGGGCGAAAGCAGCTTGTGCAGCAGATGATCGCTTCGATGGTGCAGGGCCGGGAGATCGGCAGGTTGCTTTATTACAAGGTCGGTTGGCTCAAGAATCAGGGGATTCGGCACACGAAGGAGGTCTCGCTCGCGAAGTGGACGAACTGTGCGGCGGCGTTCGACGCTGCGCACAAGGCGATCGAGGTTCACGGGGCCTATGGGTATTGCGACGAATTCCCGGTGGAGCGTTACTTCCGGAACAGCCGCGGCGCGATGATCTATGAAGGCACTCACGAGATCCATACGCTGATGCAGGCGGAGTACGAGCTGGGATACCGCGAGGACCGCCCCCTCCGGCACAGTCTGCCGGCGTGGCCCGTGAAGTAATGGCAGCAGAATTACCGCACCATCCGCAACACGCCTGATTTGGGCCGCCAGGCTCACCGGCGCAGGCACGGAACCTGCGGCTACGGACGGCAAACTCAATTGTAACTCTGATGAACGCAGACACGGAACCTGCGGCCACGGGTTCACATAGCTACCGGCTGTCTTGGCTACGGTGTCTGGTGGCAGCAGAGGGATGATCTTGGAGGCCCAAAGGGCCGTTGGGTGGAATCTAGGGGCAACGCTCTGGCTGGTGGCGCGCCTAAGAATCACGAGCCATGGAAGGGCAGCAATCCGGCTAGTCGTTCTTAATCCGTACCGGACCGGTCGTCTCCAAATGGAACGGGCAGGAACCGGCTGAACAGCCGGGGCCTGATGATGACCGCTGTCTGGACAATAGTCATCCCCACTGCGACGCCGAATACGATCCGATAGTACTGGGAGTCTCCCGGAGAGGTGAATCTGGGTGGAACAGCAACTAGGGCGACCGCCAGGAAAGCAAAAGCTGATTGCACTCGCTCCCACTGGCCCCATGCCGCCATGCCCGCCAATGTGAGAAGAAGCACGATATTGGTGATGATGATCGTGATTTGAAGCCAGACCGGGATTCCAGACCCTTTGGCCGCTGCGACGAACTCATCCGGATAGTGGCGCACGGCGACCCAAGAGCTCGAGCAGGCGAATCCCCCGGGCAGAAGGACCATCACAATTCGCGCAATGGCATCTCCTGTCCGAGTCTTGAGAAGGTCCTTGTTCCAAATGGAGCTCCTCATCGTACTTTGACTTTACCCTTGTGGCGGGCACAGACCTCAATATTGGCTCCGCTAACGTTTGGTGTACCTTCGTGCGTCTAAAGGGCATGAAGCCGATGTTCTTCATGATCCGCGACTGGTGGAGCCAGTGGGCGGTCGACCGCGCCGGAGAGGAAACCGGCCGCCACCGGCCCCTGGAGCTTCGCACGATGCTGGGAACCGGCGAAATCACGCCCAACACTTGGCTGCGGCATATCTGGACCCGCCGCTATGCTCTGGCGGGTGAGGTCCTGTTCATGAACGACCTCGCCAGCGAAGAGGAGTTCGAGAAGTGGTTTCCTGTGCGGCGCGTTTGCCGCGTCACGGCAGGAAAGCCGAGTTAAGAATTGTGGGCCGACTGGAAGGCATTCGTTAACGCCTTCGTTCTGAGATGAACGGCGTTTGCCCAGTTTCGTCAAGACCGGTATGCGCCCGTACAGCGAGCATCTTCCGCCGGAGCGGCGCCGTCGCACCCAGTGGACCGGCCTGCTGTTCCTGACGATTATCACGGCTATCGGACTGTGGGCGATGATCGTTCCTCGATACTACCGCCGCATCGAGGCGGCCAAGGAGGCGAAGGCTCACGACGACCTCGCGACCTTGGGCAAGGTGCTTGAGACCTATCGCGACGACGTGGGCCATTGGCCCACATCCTCGGCGGGCCTCGACGCATTGCTCGTGAAGCCTGCCGGCGATCAGGGCTGGCGCGGTCCCTACGTCTCTCCGTCCATCCCGCTCGATCCCTGGGGGAACCCCTACGGCTATGAGCCGTTTGCCACGGGCGGCAGACAGCAGGTCCGGCTGGTCTGCTTGGGGTCCGACGGCTGTTCCGGTGGCGAGGGATCTTCGGAAGACCTCGAATGGAGGTCGGACACAGGGTCGCTCAGTTTCGGTCCGAGGTGAGGGACTGGATGGCATCTTCAAGCTTCGGAAAATCGAACTGAAACCTCACTTCAATCAGCTTGAAAGGAATAACCCTTTGGCTCTGGAGAATCAGTTCCGCCTCCGTCCCCATCAAGGCCGATCCGATTCGAAGTGCCGCAACAGGGACGGGAGGGCTCCAAGGCCGGTGAGCCGCATTGCGCAGCGTTGCCATTAGGTTCTTGTTTCTCACGGGCTCGGGCGCGGCCAGGTTGAATGGCCCTTCGGCCCCGCTGTTATCGAGGAGAAAGAGCACCGCCCGAACCCAATCCTCCACATGAATCCAACTGAAGAACTGCTTGCCTGATCCTGCAGCACCGCCAAGGCCGAGCCTGGTGAGCCTCCAGAGCTTTGGGAATGCCCCTGAGTGCCGACTCAGGACGACGGCGGTCCGAAGAACGACTTTTCGTGTGTAAGGCGTTTCTGCCTCGGCGCAGGCTGCCTCCCAGAGCCTGCAGCTTGTCGCCATGAACGCGGTGACAGACCCATCCAGACCACCTCGCCCCTTTGGGGAGAGGTCGGTGAGCGAAGCGAACCGGGTCAGGGTGTCTGGTTCCACACCCTCGCCGAAGGATCGGGGTGTCGCAGGGAAGGGCACAGCCCCTTCGTCGAGCTCCCAATCGCCTCCGTCGCCATAGACCCCGATCGCGCTGGCTTGCAGCCACACTTTTGGAGGCTCCTTGCAAGCAGCGATCGCCTGGCCGATGACCTTTGTAGATTCCACCCTCGACTCCAGGATCTGCCGCCTGTTTTCGGGCGTGAACCGGCAGTCAATGCTCCGTCCCGCGAGGTTGATGACGGCCGTCGCCCCTTCGAGCGATGCCGTCCACGAGCCCAGAGTTTTGGCGTCCCACACGATCGTTGTGGGCCGGAAATCAGAGTTCGGCGTGTGAAGGGTCGAGGCGCCTTCGTGCGACGTTCGGCGCGAGAGCATCACGACCTCGCACCCTGCTTCCACGAGCTTCGCCTTCAGGGCTCCCCCAAGAAAGCCGATTCCTCCAGCGATGACGATCGTCCCGGACACGCCACATTATGGACCGAGACCGGAGACTCCAAATCGATTGGATGCTCGCGGCGTGAGCGATGCTGTTCCCTGGCCCCCAGGTACCCTAACTCCCTATGCTCGATCGCTACTGCACGCCCGCGATGACCGCGCTTTGGAGCCGCCAGGCCAAGTATCAGCGGTGGCTGGAGGTCGAGTTGGCGATCTGCCGGGCTTGGGCCGCTGCCGGTGTGATTCCCGAAGCTGATCTGAAGGCGATTGATGCCAGGTCCGCCTTCGATCTGGCGCGGTGCGACGAGATCGAGAAGGAGACGCGCCACGATCTCGCGGCGTTCGTGAGGAATCTCGAGGAGAGCGTGAACCGGCCGGATCTCCCTCCCCAACCCCTCCCTCATCAATCCCAGAGGCTTGACGAGTGAGGGACTCCGGAGTCTCCCTCCCCAACCCCTCCCTCATTTTCGCTTCACAAAAACGAGGGAGGGGCTTTGCCCGGACGCTGGATTCACTTCGGCGTGACCAGCTACGACGTCATCGACACGGCGCTCGGCCTGATGCTCCGCGACTCATGCAGTGTTCTTCTCGCCTCCCTAGGCAATCTGAAATCTCAAATCTCAAATCTGAAATCGAAATGGGGAAGCACGCCGATGATTGGCCGGACCCACGGCATCCACGCCGAGCCGATCACGTTCGGCCACAAGCTGGGCGGCTGGCTGGCGGAACTGGAGAGGAGCGAGGAGCGCCTGAAGTCAAGTAAGAGGGAAGTGGCGGTCGGCAAGATCAGCGGCGCAGTTGGGATCCATGCGCACGTTTCGCCTGAGATGGAGGCTGCCATTTGCGGCAGTCTGGGGCTGACCGCGGACCCCTACAGCACGCAGATCGTCAACCGCGACCGCATGGCGAACCTCTTGACGGTCATGGCGGTACTTGCGGGCGGGCTCGAGCGTATCGCCACTGAGCTGAGAAACCTCCAGCGGACCGAGATATTGGAGGTTCAGGAGGGGTTCGAGGCCGGCCAGATCGGCTCGAGCGCGATGCCGCACAAGCGCAACCCGTGGAACTCCGAGACGGTGTGCGGTCTGGCTCGCGTGGTGCGCGGAAACGCCCACGCCATGCTTGAAACGGTCGCCACCTGGCACGAGCGCGATCTGACGAACTCCTCGCTAGAGCGTGTCGTTCTGCCGGACACGTTTCAACTGCTCGACTTCATGCTGAACCGTCTGGCGAAGATCCTGAGCGGGCTCCAGGTCTTCCCCGAGACCATGGCGAAGAACCTGCGGCTCATGGGCGACCTGGTGTTCAGCGAGCACCTGATGGTGGCGCTCATCCGCAAGGGCATGACCCGGAAGGACGCCTACAAGGTCGCCCAGCGCAATGCCGCGCTAGCTTGGGAAGGGAAGGACTTCAAGACCTCGGTGGAGGCCGACCCGGACGTCCAATCCCGCCTGGACGCTAAGGAGATCGAGGAGGTGTTCAGTCTGGGGCACCACTTGAGGTTTGGGTAGGTCATGCCGATGGGATGCCCCATAATGTGAGAGGCGCCATGACGCTCGAACAGATTGAAACGATCCTCGGCAAGAACAAGCATCGCCTTGACGCATTCGGCGTCAAGTCACTCAGGTTGTTTGGCTCGTTCGCTCGCGGCGAGGATCGTCAGGACAGCGACGTGGACGTGCTTGTCGAGTTCGAGGGTCCCGCCACCTTCAGCGGATATATGGGCCTCTCCGATTTCCTCGAAGACGTACTCGGGCGCAAGGTCGACTTGGTCACGACGAAGGCACTTCGCGAGCCCATTCGTGACGAGATACTCCGAGAGGCAAAGCGCGTTGCGTAGGGAGGTTCTGTACCTGCGGGACGTCGAGGACGCTTGCCGAAAAGTGATTGCGCGAACGGCATCGGTTGAGCGCGCCGCGTTCTTTTCCGACGACCTTCTTTACGATGCAGTTATCCGGAGGCTCGAGATCATCGGCGAGGCCGTCAAGCAGCTCCCGGAGTCGATAACGAGCCGGCGTCCCGATATCGAGTGGCAACAGATCGGACGGTTCAGAGACAAGGTGGCCCACCATTACTTCGGCCTTGACGAGGACATTATCTGGGAGGTTGTCTCGGCAAAGGTGCCGGAGTTGCTCGCCGTCGTCGTTCAGATCCTGGCGGAAGAGGTCGCCGAGTGAACTCAGAGACGCTGTTCGAAGAGCCGAGTGAGGGTCAGCTTAAGCCCGAATGGGAGCCGCTCGCCTCGCGCATGCGCCCAAGGACCCTCGACGAATTCGTCGGCCAGGGCCACCTGCTTGGAAAGGACTCTGCGCTCAAGAAGGCGATCGAAGAGGGACGTCTCGGCTCAGTGGTCCTTTGGGCGCCGCCGGGCTGCGGCAAGACCACACTCGCCTACCTCATCGCCAACTACGCCCACGCCCACGCCGAAGCCAGAAGCGCCGTGACCAGCGGCGTCGCCGAGGTGCGCAAAATCGCCGAAGAGGCGGGGAGGCGGCTGCGGTCCAGGAAGCAGCGGACGCTGCTCATTCTCGACGAGATCCACCACTTCAACCGCACCCAGCAGGACTCGCTGCTAGGATACGTGGAGGACGGTCTGCTGATGCTGGTCGGCGTCACGACCGAGAACCCGTTCTTCGTCATGGCGCCTGCGCTGCTCTCTCGCGCGCGAGTCCTGCCGATGAAGCCGCTGGAGAGCGCCGACGTAGAGGATCTGGTCGAGCGCGCACTTTCCGATGAAGAGCGCGGTCTGGGCGGCCGGCGGTTGACGCTGAGCGAAGAAGCCAAGCGTCACTTGGTCGCCTGCGCGAACGGCGACGCTCGGCTGGCGCTGAACGTTTTGGAAGCCGCCAGCCTGCTTGCTGAGGACGGCGCGGAGCTTCAGCTCGAGTTGATCGAGCAGGTCATTCAAAAGCCTCAGGTCCGCTATGACCAGCAAGGCGACTACCACTTCGACACCATCTCGGCGTTCATCAAGTCGGTTAGGGGTTCGGACGCCGACGCGGCGCTGCACTATCTCAGCCGGATGCTCGTTGCCGGCGAAGACCCGAGGTTCATCATGCGCAGACTGCTGATCCTCGCAAGCGAGGACGTCGGCAACGCAGACCCGCAGGGCCTAGTGGTCGCTGCCGCCGCGGCGCAGGCGGTCGAAAGAGTCGGGATGCCTGAGGCGCAGATCATCCTCGCGCAAGCCACGACCTATCTGGCCTCAGCCCCCAAGAGCAACCGAAGCTACATGGCGCTCGAAAAGGCGAAGAAAGACGCCGAGGGCAAACCGTATCCGCCCATCCCGCTTCACCTGAGGAACGCCCCCGTGAAAGCGATGAAGAAGATGGGCCATTCGGTTGGCTACAAGTACCCGCACGACTTCCCGGGAGGATGGGTGGAGCAACCTTACATGCCCGAGGGTTCGTTCGAGACGCCGTACTACGAGCCGAGCGACATCGGCTACGAGGCGCGGATCGTGGAGCGGCGCAAAGCGCGCAAAGCAACCTGAACCTGCTCCTGTGACGAATGTCAGTACCTTAGGCATCCAAAGTACATCTGATTAGGAGGTATTTCTAATGCGGATGTACATGTCTTCTTCTTGTCTCTTCTTTTCTTCGTTGAACCTGCGGGCGCGCAAGAGCGTCGCCCTGTTCCTGACTCTGTGTTTGCTCCTGTGCGGACCGGTCGCCCTCTATCGCCAGGCTCAAGCCATGCCGCAGTTTGCACGTGAATACGGCCTGCCGTGTCGCGCATGCCACGAGCACATCCCAAAGCTCAACGCCACAGGTGAACAGTTCGTCGCGAACGGCTATCGGATGCCTGGTCTGGAGAGAAAGCCGACGCTGCCCCTAACCCTTTGGGCCAGCGAGATCGGACAGTACCGGGCAGGAGCTGGGAGCGGCGCAAAGGCGGTTCTGAATCGCGCGAAGCTGGTCAGCGCCGGCCCTGTTGGCCCAAGAGGCTACACCATGATGGAGTGGAACCCCGCCATGATCGACTTTCAGTCCGACGGATCGACACGCGACACCAGCGGGCGGTTCGAGGATCTGTTCTTTGGGGTCTCCCTCGATCACGGCCTGGGCCTTCAGGTCGGGCAGTTCAGAATCATGTCCCAGATCGATGAATCGGGAAAGGTCTTCCTGACCGACCCGCCTGCTTTCGCGGCATCGGTTCCCGGCCGCAAGAGTTCCGACGCACGCACCCAGTCGCTCAACGGCTTTGCGCCAAGCGGACGGTCTCCGGCGATCCGGCTAACCAAGCACTGGCCCAAAGCAAAGGACTCCTACGAGGGCGCTTACGTGACGGCTGCGGCGGTGTTTCCAGGGGAGGCCTCCATTCCGACGACCGATCTCGCTCAGGAGACTGCGGACGCTCGTTTTGAGAGTTCTCCCAAGGGGTTCTTCGTCGAAGCGTACGAGAAGCGCGGCCTCGGCTCTTTCGGGGTGCATGGCTTCGTCGGCAACAACGCTCGCCGGGTCTTCGGGGTTCTTGGGCAGCGCCAATGGGGACAAACCCACGTCGAGGCGGGCCTGGTTCGCGCCGAATGGTCAGCAGGGAACGAGTGGAGATCGGACCTGTCCGTCGCATGGATTCCCTCCGACACGTGGGCGATGGGGATCCGTGCCGATCAACGCCACGTGGCTGGCGAGCCCGCCACGCTGGCCCCGCTGGCCAGCTTCGTGTTCCCAATCGGAGCGGCGACAGGAAGGTTCATCTTGGAGGGCCGAATCCGGCAGGGGGCGCCTGCGCTATGGCTGCTGGAATTCCGGGTTCTCTATTGAGTCAAAAAAAGGCCAGAATCACCGTAACCCTAGGCGAACTCCATGCATCAAAAGCAGAGGTAACACCGGATCGCGGTGATTCAGCACTCTTCTCGCCAATAGCGCGCTACGAGGATGGGCCCGATTGAGCGATATCGGCCCGCCAGCGGGCCCCCTCGAATTCGATGCAGCGCAGGTTTTGGTAGGCCAGTTGTCGAGCTTCTGAGAGGCTCGACGCCGCCGCAGTCACAGCCGCAACCCGTCCACCCGAGGTCACCAACTGCCCGTCCACAGACTTCGTCCCAGCGTGAAAGACCTGAACGCCAGAGTCGGGCTCCCTCAAGGTGACGGGCAGCCCGGTTTCGATGGGGCCGGGATAGCCTGAGCTGGCGACGACCACGGCCACGGCGGCATTGGCCTTGACCTGGATCGGCGGGATCGGTTCGGCCTTTGCTGCCGCCAAAAGGGCCGACGCCAAACCCCCGCCAAGACGCATCATCACGCTCTGGGTCTCCGGATCGCCGAACCGAACGTTGTACTCGATGCAGCGCGGCATGCCGTCCACGAGCATCAACCCCGAAAACAGGCATCCCTGAAATGGCGTACCGCGTTCCTGCATCAACCTCAACACGGGCGCGACGACGTATTCCTCGGTGCGCGCCACAAGGTTGGGGGTGACCCAATCAACGGGGCTGAAGCTGCCCATGCCGCCGGTGTTCGGACCGCGGTCGCCGTCGAGTGCCCGCTTGTAATCCTGGGCGACCGGGAGGCTCACGTAGTGGCCGCCGGAGCAGAGGGTAAGGAGGCTGAACTCTTCGCCCACCATTCGCTCCTCCAGGACGACGGTCCTTCCTGCTTCGCCAAAGGCATCGTCCACCATACATCTTTCGATCGCCTCGATGGCTTCGTCGAGCGTCGAAGTCATGATCGCGCCCTTTCCGAGCGCAGGACCGCTCGCTTTGACCACGAGCTGCCGCCCACTGGCGTAAGCCTCCCGTGCCGAATCCTCCGCTTCGTCCGGGTCGGTGAAGACCCGAAATCCTGCGGTCGGGATTCCCGCTTCCCGCATCACCTCTTTCGCAAAGGCCTTAGAGCCCTCCAGCTGGGCCGCGGCCATGCTGGGCCCGAACACCGTGACGCCATGGGCTCGCAACTGATCGGCAAGCCCTGCGATTAAGGGCGATTCCGGGCCGACGACGGCAAGGTCGATGCTCAGTCGGGCGCATTCTGCAGCGATCGAGTCGCCATCAGCCGGAGAGAAGGGCAGGAGCGTCGCCACCTCGGCGATTCCGGGGTTTCCTGGAGCGGCAAAGACCTCAGCCTCTTGTGACAGCTTCCACGCGAGGGCGTGTTCACGTCCTCCTGAGCCGACGACGAGAATGCGCATGAATGAATGCTACCGGAAGGAAGGAGAAAGGGGCAGAGGGACTGAGGAACCCGGAGACGCGGGGACGGAGGGACTTAGGGACTGAGGGACTCGGGGACTGAGGGACCTGGGAGTGATGGGATGAAGGGTGTAGAGATGATGGGATGTGCGGCGGGAATGCGTGCGAATGAGCCTGCCCCACGGGATCGCCAATTGGGCATCCCCTAACCCTTATCCCCTATCCGGCTGTCCTTTCGTCCCTTGGTCTCTTGGTCCCTTGGCTCCCGGAGCCTCCACCCCCTGACCCTCTCCTCCTCCGGTGCAGGAGGAGGGGGAGCACTCCAAGCTTCCTTGCCCCTGTGCTCATTTGTCCCTTTGTCCCTTCGTCCCTATGTCCCTTCGTCCCCTTGGTCCCTATGTCCTTCGGTCCCTCCGTCTCCCTTACCACTTCGTCACCACGGTATACGTGATCTTCTTGCTTTCGCCAGCCTTCAGGGCCACTACATACTGCATCGTGTTGGCGTCGAGCTTGTCCCATTTCTGGCTCGTCTCGGACACTCGCCAATCGCCATAGTGGCGCTCGAGCACCACGACGGAGTCGGCCTCTTGCTTTCGGTTTCGCACTTCGATCTCAAAGGACTCCTCGAACGAGTTGGGGCTGAGGCGTCGGAAGTTGGTTCGCTTGCGTTCTGCGACCACGTCGAAGGAACGCCCCACCACCAGCGACACCTTTTCATCGCGTGGGGTGTGGATGATGCGGTCCTCGCCGAGCATCTGTACCGAGCCGCTCTTGTCGCGCTGGTACACCTTGAAGTTGCCGGCCGGAAGCGGCATGCCGAGCTTGTTGTCCGTCTTGTTCAGGAATTCGAGCCGCACCTGAGGCTTCATGATGCCGGTCCCAACCTCGCCCTCCGAGGGGTAGTACATCCCGAAATTGAGCATCGAGTCCACCACCAGCTTCTTGGTCACCGTAACGCCCTTCGCTTCAAGGAGCGAAAGCTGCTTGGTCTCGTTGTTTCGGATCGTCGCCGGGCGCTGGAGAGTGTAGAGGTGGTACTCGAACAGGCTCTCCTCCTGAAATCCGGCATCCACCATCTTGGACAAGGCCTCTCGTCCGCCGCCGATAATTCCAGGCGCCCCTCGCGGGGCAACTCGCTGAACGTCTCCCGCCAAGAGCTTGAGCTTCGCGTCGGCGAAGTTGGCGCCGGACTGGTTGGTCATGGTCACCCACCCCTTGATATCTCCTGTCCCACTTCCGTCCAGCGTAAGCACGTAGTCGGCCGTCCAAGACATCCCACGGGTCAGGTAGCTGAGCTCGATGGTTTGGCTGCCTGCGGTGGGCGCAAACAGATCCCAGAGCAAGGTGGGTCTGCTGATGAGCCCATCGGGGATGGAGGTCACCTCGAGTTCGCCTGCCGGATTGAGAAGGATCCGGCCGTCAGAGGTACGCAGAACCATGCCCTGGTAGACCATGTCGGCTCCGATGCCGCTGGGTGCGCTTAGCATCGTGCCTTCGATGGTCTCTTTTGCGCCGTTTGGCAAGATCCGACTGAGCCGGATCGTCTTGCCGATCGCCTTGTTCAGGATGGCCATCGGGCTGATCAAGTCGTACTGGTAGTTCTGCTCCAGCACTTCGAGCGCGTTCGGGTTTCCCAGGCACTTGATGCCGACGCTGTTGGTCTCGATCTGCTGCGCCACGTCCTCGATGGCGAGGTTTTGACGTCCGGCTTGGAGGGAGATCTGCCTGACTTCCTTGATCAGGGCAAAGCCCTGGTTGTAAACGGTGACTTCATTTTGGTTTGCCTGAGTCAAGGCAATTCCGAGTGCGACTGGTATCAACATTTGGTGTGTCCTTCGTTCCTCTACCCATGTCCCCGGGGTTTGTTTCTGACAGTTACCCTATTTGGACGCACAGCCACGCATCGCGGCATCCTGCGGCATCCTGTACGTTCGTGTCGCGATGGGGACCGATCGTTCAACTGAATGGCCTCGCTTCTTGGCCAAAGGCCGGGTTGCCGGTATAGTTGTCCCCATGTCGATACGTGCGTTCGCTCTGGGGCTTCTTGTTTTGCCTGCTCTGGCGCCGGCTCATCATGGCCGCTTCTTCCTGCTGACCACCAGCTTCGACATGGGCCACCCCGGGCAGCATCTTTGGCTGATGGACGCCGCGTCGCTTCGATTCAACCAAAGATTTTCGACGGAACTGAGCCCCGGCTACTACATGGCGCTTGGAAACGACTCAAGGGCGGGCCTCGAGCTTCATCTGCACTTTGGCAAAGAGGGTTCCGACCCGCTCCAGTTTGAAGCCGTTGGCGCCGAATACCGACACCTGCTTGGCAAGCACAACGGCTGGGGCCACGCGGTCGGGCTCGAGTACGAGGGCGCAAGATCGGGCGCCGAAGAGCCCAGCAACGTGTCGGCGCGCTACATCGTCGGGACGGTCTCGGGCAGCTACATGTTCATGGCCAACATCATCGCCTCGCGTCCGGTGAGCGGCGCAGACAAAGACACGGTGCTCTCCTACTCAGCCGGAATCGGCAAGCGGATGAGCGATCACGTCTCTTGGGGCCTAGAAGTGGCCGGCGGATTCAAAAAGACCGACGCCCAGGAGGCGATCCCAGAGCTGATCTTTGCCACCAAAGGTGGCGGGCTTTTCAAAGCGGGGATTGGTGTCGCGATGAACGCCTACGGCCCTGATGTCACCTATCGCTTCGGCTACGTCGGCCACCTGCGCTGAGGACGCCGGGACGCTCCGTGCGCACCTGCTGCAATAGGGAACATCTCAAGAAAGCTGAAGAGCGACGTTTCAGGCCCTGTGCTGTCCCCGGCATAAGGTTCCAGGGCCTCGCCCTTCGCTTCAATAGGTTGGCCCATTGGGTCTGGCAGAGCGGCTTCTGACCTGCGCTCTAGCCCCCAAGCAAGCACTCGACGACGTCGCGAGCCGTGTAGCCGTTCTTGCCATCCTGCAGGAAGTCCTTGAGGTTCACGACTTCGTCCCCCGCTGTCACGAGCGGCGGCTCCAGGCTCCCGTCCTTACGAGCCTGGGGAAACCCTGCCGTCGCCATCAGCCCATTGCATAGGCACATGCGGCAAGCGCATTCGTCTGCGTTGCCACCCTTTTCGGCAAAGTCCTTTTCCGGCTCGGCCGGGCACCTGTAGCCGATCGTCCCGTCCTCGCGCAGATACGGCGCCCGGAGATACCCAAGGTCGCACACCCTTGCCCGCCCGCCATAGACCGCCTCTTCGGAGAGGGAGCCTTCTGCCGCGAGGACCTTGAAAGGGAACCCGGTCGGTGAGGCCAAGGCGTTCGTGAACACCTGGGCGTTCTTCTGCCTTGCCCTGGAGAGGACTCTTTCCCTGATCGAAGGGGCCATCCCGGATTCCTCACAGAACGCAAAGGCGGTGCCGACTTGGATGCCCGTCGCACCAAGATCGAGCGCTCGGCTGAGCATCCCCGGTCTGCCGTAGGACCCCGCGAGCCAGAATGGCAGGCCCAGGTCCTTGATCGCGTTCAGGTCGGGGACGTCGCGCTCTCCATAGACCGGTTCCCCCGTTTCGCCAAGGACCATGGGGCCGCGAGGCGGCGCATTGTGCCCTCCGGCTCGGGGACCCTCGACGACGAAGCCGTCAACTCTGCCGCTGCTCTTCTTGGCCAGAGTGGCCGCGATCGGGCTGGACGCGACGATGGCCAGGAACTTCGGCCGCCTGAGGTTGACGCTTCCGGAAGACAGATAGGCCGCTGGATCGAATCTGCTATAGAAAGCCTCATCCTTAGGGGCGTTGGCGACATAGATGGGCAGTTCCGCCCTTTCGCCCTCAGCAAGCCTGTCCAAAGCGCCAGGCACGAACCGGGGGATTCCCGCGCCCATCAGCACATAGTCCACGCCTGCCAGCAGTGCTCCAAAAAGGGACGGAAGCGTTGGAAGCTGGATCTTCTCCATGAGGTTGATCCCAACGAGGCCTTGATGCCCAAGCCTGGCCAGGTACACCTCGACGAAGTTGGCAAGCACGACCAGGTCGGCTAGTGCCCGGTTTTGCTTGAGCGAGGGCATGGGCTTCGACTTGAATGGCGCATGGAGGTCCTTTCCCCCGGAGACGTAATACTTGTCCCAGACCTCCTGGGCGATCTTCACGATTGGAAATGCGTCGAGCGCGAGCCGCATGTGTCCGCCGGGATCGCCAAGCTGAAGCCTGCGCACCAGCACCGTGTCGAGCGCCGTGCTGGACACAACGCCAAGCTGCCCGGCGCTAGCCACCGCCTGGGCAAGCCTCCAACCGGAGATGCCAACCCCCATTCCACCCTGGATGATCTGGGGGTAATTCATCGGTTCTCACACCCTACAGTCGATGGAACCATCGATGCGTTGAAGAGAGGGGACTTGGGGGCGAAAACTTCCATGTTCCACCCATTGTGATGCGCCCGGGCACTCAAGCGGTATGTTTCAAATCACACGAAAGAGTGCAGATTATCAAAAGGGGCCAACTAACGATGTTCCTTCACAGCGTTGCGCGCCGCCGCCAGCAGAGTCTTGGCTGCCTGACGGCCGACACCTGTTGCGACAAAAGTGATCTTTGCGCCAGGCTTCAGAAACCAGGCAATCGTCGCCGCCGATAGGTAGCTTCCAGGGAGGTTGGCGTGGTTGCCATCGAACTCCCACAGATCGAGCTTGGGGTCTCTTTTAAGCGCTTCCGCATAGGCGTAACAGACGGGCGCGATGCCGATAGCCTTGCCTCCCGTGTCCTTCGAGACCTTGGTCTGGATCTGCTGGTACTGCGCGTATTGCCAGGCGGCCTCGTCCCATCCTCTGCGAGGGTGCTCGGCGAAGAGGACAGGCGTCTTGCCCTTCTTGAGCACCCTCTTGGCCAGATCGATCCCCGGCATCTTGGAGTATTCAAACCGGTGGCTGCTGCTGAGCCTGGCGCCCTGCAACACCACAAAGGTCCAATTGCCTGAGTCAATCTCCTTCAACACGTTCGGGTTCACGGCAAGGTCATCGAGGAACGCCCCGAAAATCGCCTTGACCTGGACCTTCTCGCCTCCGGATTCAAGCATGGACTTGACCATGTCGGGAAGCTGATGGCCCGCGGTGTGGCTGTTTCCCAAGAAGAGAATCGAAAGCCCGGCCCTGCCTTCGGCACGGCTCGCGGGTTGGCCACCAACGGGGAGGATCAAGGCAAGAGCGAACGATAGGGTCGTGACCATGAAGCTTCAGACGGTTCCGAAAGCCCGCTGGTCACGAGGACCTTGGCTACACCCGGCGGGGCCGGTGAGATTGCGGGGTAGGCTTCACGTACTATGAGCCTCGCTCAGTTCGCGCTCTGCTCGCTTTTCGCGCTCTATGTGGTGGCGATGAACGCCCTCGTGGGCACCCTCGTGATAGCCGGCGTTTGCGGGCTGAAGCGCAGGTCCTCGCCTCTCCACGCTGCCATCCTGTGCACTTTGGCCCCGGCCATGCCCATATTGGCGGCGGCCACTGTGTTTCTGGGAATCGGCCAGCTTTTTGGCCTGGACGCGGTTTACGGCTGGCTCTTCATCGGCGAGTCCGCCCAGCAGGCGTGGTTGGTTCCCGCCGCGATCGCGGGCATCGTGGCCATCGGGCTTTCCGTTCTCATGGCCTCTGGCGCCAAGAAGGGCGCCATTTCGTGGGGCTATTCGTGGGTGCTCGCGATTCTCGCGGTGGGCATGAGCGCCGTCGCCACCACCAATGCCCTGACTCTTCCGGACGTCCTCGCCTACGATCAACTCCAGGCGCAGGGATTTGGAGGGCATTCTGTGAACCTCGCCGGAAACCTCGCCTTTGCCAGGTTCTTCCATTTCCTCGTGAGCGGCCCCGCCATTGGCGGCCTGTGGCTCGCGTTCATTTCAAGAAAGGTGACGAACGATGCCGGCCTGAAGACGACAGCGCTGGGCGCGCGGTGGTTCATCATCGCCACCGCCATCAACTTCATCGTCGGACCCTGGTACCTCTTCGCCATCCCCAAGCCGATCCGCCTCGAATTCCTGGGCCAAGGGCAACTGGAGACCGGAGCGCTGTGGTTCGGTGTCCTCTTTGCCCTGGCGGCGATGCACTTTTGCCGCAAGAAGGTCGTGCTGGCGAGCGTTCTGACGTTCGGCTCGCTCTTGTTGATGGTGGTCAGCCGTCAGCGCCTAAGGGACATAAAGCTCTCCGAGGCTTTTGCGTCGCCCATTCCTCACGAGGCGGCGTCCAGCCTCTGGGCACAGGCGGGTCTGGCGTGCGTGGTGGGCCTTGTGTTCCTAGGGTGGGCGCTGCGCCCAAGAACGATCGCGTTGGCCGAAGAATCCCTTGACAACCAGTAGACTAATGTCGTGTAATATGGGGGTGATGAACACAGAACAACTGATCACCCAACTCGAAGCCAGCCGAGCCTGGTTTCTGAAGCTCGTAGAGGGTCTGACCCCGGAACAGTGGGACGCCAAACCCTATCCCAACGTGATGAGCCCCAGGGAGACGCTGGCTCACCTGATCGTCGACGATAGGGTGTTTCCGCTGATGCTAGAGGGCCATGGTGAACCCGATTACGAGTCGTTTCGGCCCGATCCTTCGGCTTCGGTCGAGGAGCTGATGGCATTGATGGGGGAGACCCACAAAGCCAAGATCGAGCGCGTGCGGGCTTTTCTGACAGGCAAGGACCTCAGCGCGGAAATCGACGCGGTGTATGCGGGCAAGCAGCCCCTATGGTGGGAGGTCGTCTCCTTCACGACGGAAGACTGGTACCACATCGGCCAAGTGAGCGCGATCCGGCAGGGCACCGATCCAGACTTCGACTATTACGCTACGTTCTATTGAGGCTCGGGCTTGGGCAAGACCTTGGCCCAATACCCGACGCTTCGCCATGCGCCGAGTTTGAAGCCCACTTCGGGCAGGGTGCCCACGTGGGAAAAGCCGAAGCGCTCGTGGAGGCGCACGCTCGGCTCGTTTGGCTGCGCGATGCCAGCGAGCAGGGTGTGAAAGCCGGCTGCCTCCACGGCCTGCAAGAACGGGCCGTAGAGCGCCTTGCCGAAGCCTTTGCCTTGCTGGTCCGAACGCACGTAGATGCCGACCTCCACGGTCTGCGCGTAACCACCACGAGCCTTCCACGGGCTCGTGCGGGCGACAGCCAGCACCTGGCCCTCGTCCTCGAGGACCCACCAGGGGTACTTCTCGGCCCTACTCTCGAATTCGGTGGCCAACTGCTCCAGGGAGATCGGAACGGTCCCAAAGTGGGCAAATCCGTGCTCGATCTCGTGGTTCAGGATCTGCTGAATCGCGGATAGGTCACGTTTTTCTGCGATTCGGGCCATCATGGGCGGTTTGATACCCGATAATGGAAACCAATTCCATTTGGTGCACCCGTGTCCATGTCCATCAGCGCAATCGTATCCTTCGCCATCGTGAGCCTTGTCGCTCCGAAACCCAGCGTGCCAGTCTCAGCGCCTCAACCTCAAGCTTTCGTGGCTCCCGGTTTCGCGAAACTGGAGTGGTACGTGTCCCCCAATTTCGACGAGCGCCCTTCCGGCACCGTCGTCGACACGATCGTTCTGCATCATACGGCGAACGGGAGCCTGGAAGGAACGTCGAAGTGGTTCGCGAGCACCGAAAGCCGCGTGAGTTCGCATTACACGATCGGCAAGGACGGTTCGATCCTTCAGCATGTTTCCACCTTCAGCCGAGCCTGGCACGCGGGGGTCAGCAAAGATATCGAGGGTCGGACCGGCGTCAATGCTTTCTCGATCGGCATCGAAATCGTCAACGCCGGGGACGGCGTGGACAAGTTCACCGAGGAGCAGATCAAAGTGGTCGGCTACCTGATTGGGGCGATGCGCTTTCGGTTTCCGACGCTGAAGTACATCACCAGCCACGAGTACATTGCGATGCCGCCTGGGCGCAAACCGGACCCGAAGGGCTTCCCGTGGGAGCGGCTTCAGTATCTCGGGCTCAAGCTCGTCTACGGGCTGCAGAAGCCGCCGACAGCGGCTGAGGCGTTCGAGCCGATCTGGCAGGCAAGCCCGCCTGCGCCTGCCGTGCCCGTCAGCGAGACAGCACGATTTTGACCAGCGATGCGGCTCCGGGCCGAGGGCCCTCGCGAAGGGGATAGGCCTCCTTGTTTCTGACCCAGCTCCAAAGGGTGGCGAGTCTGGCCGCTTGGTCGGCACGGGGCATGAACGCGTGGGTCGGAGCCTGCCCGCTGAAGCCGTCCTCCCACTTCTCCAGCCCGTCCAGCCCCACGACGCCGGTGACTCCAGGCTCCAGAAGATTGGCAAAGAGGGCAACTTGCGATCCGGTCGCCCCCTGGCCGGCCACAACCACCTTCTGGCCCTGTGCCACAAGATGTTTTGCGGCAACGGCGGCGTCCCATCCCATCGCGAAGGCGTCGGCGGTGCCGAGATAGGTCATGAGCCGTGGGTCCAGCCCCTGAAGCTCGCCAAAGCCGCGAACGTCGATCGCGAGGCAGGCGTAGCCCTCCTTGAGCATCGAGGGCACGTCGAACTCCCGCCCGGCCGCGGCCTTGCCACCCTCGCTGATTAGAACCACGGTGGCCTTGGGCTGGCCCGCCGGCTTCCAGAGGATGCCAGGAATGGTCAAGCCGGCTTCTGATTGGTAGGTTACATAGGACTTATTCGACCCATCGATTGGCTTCTCGCTCCAGTTCAATGGGCAGGCGGTGGGCGTTCCGCCGTTCAGCTTCAAAACCTCTTCCCATGTGTGGTCCCTGGCGCGCTTCAGGTTCTGGAGCGCGACGTCGCGTTGGGTGATCGCCCTGTCGGGCGTCCTGCCGCCAAGTACCTGAGTCTCTGGGCTGCTGTCGGGCTCATTCTTGAACGCGGGCCTAGGGACGGGCGAGCCGTCGCCGACCCCCTTCAGATGCTTGTCAAAGAACCCCATCGCAAGTTCTTGCATGGCCTGGTTGTAGTCGTGCCCGCCGGGGAAAACCTTCCACTGGGCGTCGTCTTCCTTGCCGAAGAGCTTCCAGATCGCCCGCAGCTTCTCGCCGGTCTTCTGCGTACCTGCAGGCGGGAATTCGGTGTCGACGGTCGCGCCGATCACGAGCACGGGGTTGGGTGCGCGGATCGCCAAGATGTCGCTGCGGTCGCCCACTTGCAGGGTCCCCGGAACGTGGTTGCACAGGCATCCGTTGTGCGGGTTGACCTCCAGACTCGTGGCATAGACCACGGGCACGGCGACCTTGATGCGGTCGTCGGCAGCAAAGGTGTAGAGCGTCGCCAGCCCGCCGCCCGAGGCGCCGGTGATGCCGACCTTGTTCGTGTCGCACTCGGGCCGGGTCTCCAGATAGTCCAGTCCGCGCATCGCATCCCAGGCGTAGAGGGCGGTGGTGTTCGCCGAGCCGAGCATCAGCGACCAGTCGTTGTGCTGCCCCTGCCATCGGCGCTCGATCGGCGCGTCGTCGGCTTCGAAGCTGTGCCCCGGCGTGTCGATGCAGAGCGCGACGTAGCCGCGCAGCGCCTGGAAGATACAGCGGTCCTGAACGACGCCGGTCTGCTTTTTCACGGGCCAATGTCCGTGGACGTCGAGGATGACGGGAAATGTTTGGGAGTGCGCGAGCTTGCTCGCGCTTTCACTTTCATTTTCCTCAGCCGCAGAAGGAAAAGCGCGAGCAAGCTCGCGCACTCCCAAAGACGCTCCCAAAGGCTCTGGCACATACAACAACCCCGTCACGAAGAACCCCGGGCGGCTCTCATAGACCAGCTTCTCGACCCGATAGCCGGGCCGATGGAAGACGCCTGTGATCTTTGCGTTCAGCGGCGTGCGCGGGGGCAGAGGGTCGAGCCCCATCATGCGCATGAACTCCTTGCGGTCCACGGGGCGGCGTTGCCCGACTTCGGCGACGGACTTCGGCAAAGGACGCGCGGCGGCGGCCTTGACTTTGGCCTCGAGGAAGTTCTTCATGATGTCGGGGCCCTTGCCGCCGAGCACGGCGTCGTCCGAAACGGCGCCGGGGATGATCTTGTTGGAGTTCATGCCTTGTTCCTTGGCGATGACCTCGCCGAGCGTGAGGAAGGGGAGGTCGTGCGCGTTCATGAAGTCGGGGATGACTGAGGTCGCGTAAGTGGCGTTCTCGGTGCCGGTGTCGATGAGGATGGCGGGCCTTCTCATTTCGGATTTCGGATTTCGGATTGTGGATTGGGGATTGCGGATTGGGGCGGTCTGTTGAAGCAGCGCCAGCAGAGCCTTTGCCGCGTTCGGGATGTGCATCCGCTGGATGATCCGGGCCTGGACCATCCAGATGGTGCCCTTGCCATAGCGTAGGCTGGCGACTCCGCCGTTGCCGAAGACCTTCCAGGCTTTGTCCGAGGGGTCTGACTTGTCGGACCTGTCCGACTGGGCCGACGGCGCGCCACCCCCAACGATAGGCTGAGAAAGGATCTCTGCCGTCTCTACCTTCGGCATGCCGAGCGCTCCCTGTGGGTCGAACACCGCGCTGGCACGATTCTCTAGCCTTGGTTTGATGGGGAAGTAATCCGACCTATAGCGGCCCGAAACGAAATCCTGCTGCATAACGAGCAGGTTCATGCCCTTGTCGACGGCCGTGAGGAGTTTGCGCTGGGTGGCCGTGTCGAAACGGTTGAAGTCGCCTGCGCGGAACGCCACGACCAGCCAGCCGTATTTGCTGGGGTCGAGGATCTTGGGATCGAGATAGGCCATCGCCTCCTCGCTGGAGTAGATCGTCGGCGTCTGCTTGGGGAGGGAAGGGACGGTGAGGTAGGGCTGCTCCTTTTGCCACCAGGGAATGCGGCGGACCGTGCCGTTTTTCATCTCAACCTCCGCGGCGACGCAGTGCCCCCAGACCTCCCGCTTGAAGGTGGCAACGAACTTGTCGCCTTGCCGAACCATCGGGGACTTGTGAAAAAAGGTCGAGGAGGGAAGGGGTTTCTCCAAGAGCCAGGCTTGGTTAAGGCCGGTGGCCAGAATAGAGACCTTCACCTCGGAATCGAACACGGCGACTTTGAGGGAGGTCGGCGGCATTGCCGATGGGCCCGCTACGGCTGCCATCCCGCCCTGTGGAAGCCCTCTTGCCAGGTCTGACAGACTCTTGGCGGCTCCTTGAACCGAGGCGAGCTGGGAACTCCAGGCATATGCATGCGTGCCCATTCGAAGGCGGTCGGTAAATGGCTTGTAAAAGGGCTCTTCAGAGATCGCTTCCCAAGCCTTGGTCATCTCCTTCGAGGCTTGAGAGAGTTGCTGTCCAATCGCGGGATTCTTAAGTCCGGCTTCAAGTTGAGCAACAGCATCTGCACCCATGAAACGAGACCCGTAGTAATTGGCGAACGCCTTCAATTGCTCGACGGCGACTAGGATCTCCGCCGCTTGTAGATTCTTGGCTGCCGACTCCTTCCATCGGGCCGGGAAGCCGTCGTTTACGGCAAAGAGGACCGGCGAATGGAACATGAAGGCTAATGTGTCTTGCCAAGCCGAGCGGCCGTCCTTTCCTCCGGTCCACCTGTAGGCGAGGTTCTCGGCAGGGGTTTTGAAAGCGTGCTCATCGAACGGACCGTTGACGATATACGAGCCCGTATCCCCTCCCCACTCCAACTCCGGAGCGTGGTTGCGATGGTCCGGACCAAGACTGTACGCCATGTACGCCGTCGGGATGACCTTGCTGGCCGATTTCCAGGCTTCCGCCAAGGGCTTGCCGACCTTCGCCCCGAACTTCCGCTCGATCATCTTGTCGAACTTCCATTCGGGCACCGTCGGGTCGTAGCCCAGCCGTCCCCAACAGGCCATGTACATCTCGTTGCGCTGGTGCAGCCACCGGTAGCCTGCTTTGCTCGGGTCCTTCATGTAATAGGCAGGCGACTGCGGGAAATACGCCCCAACCGGCTCGACCGTATAGCCACTCGTGGTGCCGACCTTCATGCTCAGGATTGAGCGCCGCGTCCACTCGGGCTGATAGAACGGGAAGATGCGGTGCGTGCCGTCTGCACGGACCTGCCAGACGATTTTGTAGGGCTGGCTGGGCCAGCGGGAGAGGTTCTCAGGTTGTCTGGTTTTCGGGTTTTGGGGCGCTGCGGAGTTCCTCGTGTCTCCGGTCAAGCTCCGAGCACCTGAATACCTTGCCACCTGGCCACCCTCCCCGGGATTCCCCGGCCACATCCGCGCCCCCTCCGGCCCGGAATACGAAAGATAATCCTCCCAGAAGTAGCTGTACCAATTGGCAACCCGGCCGCCCTGCATGATGTACGGCGCGCCCCACTGCTCGCCGTTGTATTTGATCTCGACGGTGAAGTCCTTGCTCGCCCGCGCCAGCGGCACCACGCGCGCCTTGCGCGTCACCCAACTTCGGGTGTAAAGCGGGATCTCACGCCCGCTGTCCTTTACGGCTTCTCCATAACACTTGAAGAACTCCGCCCCGCGCCCACTCTCCCCTACGCGGTAGCCGATCTTATCGAGCTCCGGGACCTCCCGAATCATCTTGGAGACGACCTCGCGCGTGTAGTCGTAAACCTCCTTCTCGGTGCCCGCATAACCGGGGCGTGGGTTGGTCGGGATGTCGAACCGAGCCTCATAGCTCATGAGGCTGACCTTGATGCCGTGTTCATGCGCCAGCTTGATGATCCAGCGCAGCCGGTTCAGCAGGATCTTCTTGCTCTCCGGCGCAACGCCGACGTTCGGAAACTTGTCGCTCTGGATGAAGTAGGCGTAGAGGTTGGGGAAGCGCGTCGTGTCCAGATCGTACGGGCCGTGGATGTCCAGCCAGTTCAGCCGCGCCCAGGCCATCTGCCTGAAGAGCGTCTGCCAATAGTCGTCGTCCATGAAGAACCAGCGTTTGGGGTCGATCAGCGCGGCGGGATCGGAGTCGTTCCGGTTGTTCGCGTAGTCCCAAGGCAAGGGAAGGAAGAGGTTTAGGCCCCTGTCCACCAGGTAAGGGTTACCTATTGCCGTGCCCTTTGCGAGGGCCTTGTCGCCGGCGTTCTGAACCCGCTCCGCTAGCTCCAGATACCCGTACATCACGCCGTTTGCGTCGCCGCCGACGACGGAGACTTTCTTGCCGTCGGAGGTGATCCGATAGCGCTCGACACCAACCTTTGGGTCCACCTTCGCAGTCACGTTTGAAACACGGCTGCTGAGACCCGCGGACTGCAGGACGCGGCTGAACTCCTGATAGCCGAAGGTGATGGGGCTGGGTGGGGAAGCGAATGCGACGCCGAAAAGCAGTGCCGTAAGCATATTTGGACTCCGAAAGCCAAGTTTCAACTTCGACAAGGGTTCCCGCGCGTCCTCTTGGGTTCTCTGCGGAACGTGGCTAGTCGTCGCTGTCTCGGAGATTGCTTGCAGCGAGCTTGAGCCCTTTGCGAGCGAGTCCGCGCCCGTGGGCGCCTGCCCATTCGGACGGATAGGGCTTCGCGCCCATCGTCGCATACCAAAGGATGCGGTTCCTTAGGTCGTCGTTCCCTGCGTCGGGGCGCGAGAAGTCGAGCTTTGAAGATTGCTCGGCCCAATACTTCGCTTCGCCCTTCAGAGCGCTCTTCTTGGGGTTCAGTTCATCGAGGGGAACGTTTGAGGGCAGACACCGATAGGGCCGCAAGTCCGCTCTCGCGCCAAAGCACGCCGACATAACCGGGGCCATGGCGTCCATCTGATTCATCGGAGGTATCCCGAGAATACGCTCCATCGTGTGCAGGACCGACGTCTGGTTGTAGAACTGGCTTACCACGCCGCGATTGCGCGAATAGGGGCTGAGAACGAGGCAGAGCGATCGGTGGCCGTCGATGTGGTCGAAGCCGTTCTGCGGGTCGTCCTCGTTGACAAAGATCGCCATTTTCTTCCAGAACTTCGACTTCGAGAGCCCTTCCACGATTCTCCCAAGGGCAAGATCATTGTCCGCCATGTGGGCGCGGGGCGTTGGCATGCCCTCCTCGGAGCCTGACGTGTGGTCCTGGGGCAAGTAGATGATCACGAAGTTGGGAAACTGGCCTTTTCGCTCGAATGCCTTCAGGTCGTCGAGGAAAACCTTGGCACGGAGGACGTCGGGAATCTTCATCCCCCATCCCGGGAACCTGGGATTGGCGTAGAGCTTGGCGCGTTCGACTCCAATCTTGTGCTCGATTCTGACCTTGTTCGTCCCCTTCGTGTAGTCGTCGTAGACCTGCTTGAACGTCTTGTCGGGCTTTGGGTCGGAATAGACGAACTCTCCGTAGTTCCTGAAAGTGAGGCCGTGCTTCAGGACGTTGTCCCAGATGAACCCGGTGGTGGTGTAGCTTAGCGGGTCGTCACCGAATGGATAGCTGCGGGTCCAGCCGCCAAAAGACCGCTCGAGGTGTGCCGAGGCGTTGCCCTCGACGGCCCAGGCGTGCCCGTCGGCCGAGTTCACGCCGTTACAGTAGTAGTTGTCAAGGAGCACAAACTGCTCGGCGAGCGCGTGGTGGTTTGGTGTGATCTTGCGGGGAAACGTGCATAGCCTGGGGTCGCCGTCCCCCGGTTCAAGGTCGCCGAACACCTGGTCGTAGGTTCGGTTCTCCTTGATGATGTAGACGACGTGCTCGATCGACGAGGGCTCACCCAGCCTGGCTGGCACGGGCCTTGCCGCACCTTTCGAACGGCCACGCTCCAATGCCATCAAGGCTTCTTTGAACTGGGCGTCCGCCTTGGCGCGCTGGGTCATCGCCTTCAGAGCATCGGGAGTGGGCAAGGGTATTAGGCTCACGCTGCCTTTGAAATCGTAGACGCTATGGCCTCCACCCTCACGAGGCCCAGAACGAGACCCAACACCCTTGACGTTCGCCACGCAGAGCGTCTGGCCCGAAAGCGCGAGGCTCCCTGGGTACCACCCGACGGGAATCAGGCCCAGGATCTTGGCAGGGCCAGAGACATCAAAGACGGCGACGGCGTTGTTGCCGCCCAGCGTTACAAAGAGCCGCTTCTCGTCGGGCGATAGGGCGAGGGCTCCCGGAGCGCTCCCAAAAAGCTGGCCCGGCTCGGTATGCGTCACGAGGGTCTGTGAGACCCTCCATTTCGCCAAATCGATCACCGAGACCTGGTCGGAGTTGGCGTTCGCGACGTAGAGTCTCTGTCCTTTCGGGGCGATCAGGAGGTCGCTGGGTTGAAGGCCGGCCGGAACGCGATGCACGCGTCGCTTCAGGTTCAAATCGATAAGAACGACGGTCCCACCCTTCGCGATCCCCCGGGCGTCGACGGCGACCTGCGTGCCCGAAGACGGCGCGCGCCTGGCGCTCGAGTCGGGAGGAGGGCCGCCCCAGCAGGACACATAGGCCATCGAGCGTTCCCAATCCACCGTCACCGAGTAAGGGCAAATGTCCGAGGGGATTTGGACGGTGACTCCCGAGGCGAGGTCTACGATCCCGATCGCGTTGTTGCGTGAAAGGCAGACCACGGCGGATTTGCCATCCGGCGAGATGGCGAAGCCGCAGGGATAAGCCTCTCCTTTGTCGATGGGTTTTGGAAGGGTCAAGGTCTCGGCAACCGCCCAGCGGCCCTCGGCAGACCGTGTGACGTGCACGAGGTCGGAAGCTGCAGTGGTGGTCCAGAAGGAGCCGTCCGGCGAAACCTCGATGCCTGTGTAGGAAGCGCCGCCTTTGATCTCAAGCTCTTGCAGGACGCGCACCGACCCAACGTCGACGATCGTGACGCCGCGGTTCTCCCTGACGAAGGCGATGGCGCCGTCGCTGGACAGCGCCATGTCCACGGGGCGCGCCGCAATGTGAACCTGCTTGCCGGCAGGGTGTAGGTACTGTCCCGTGGCAACCTTGTGGCCGCCATCAGGTTGGGGGCCGATCCTGTCAGGCGCCGAACAGCCGGAAGCGAGGACGAGAGCGGCAAAAAGCGGCCACCGAGTCGTACAAACCATCACGGTTAGGATAGCCGCAATGGGAGCCGGATTGGGTTGCCTGGATCAGTCCTCGTAGATGGTCATTCGCTTGAGACGCCACTCAAGAAAGAGCGCCACGAGAAGCGACGCAAAGGGCAAGAGGAACGAAGCGTAGTGCGCGATACGAAGCTTCTTGTTGGGGCCGCCGCCCTCGATCTGGGCGCGGTAGAGGAGGGCATCGGCGCTGCCGCCAAACATGTTATAGAAGTAGCTCCAGCCCACATAGCAGCCAAGAACGAAGAGCGCTACGCCGAGCCAGCGCCACACGCCCTTCTCACCCGCCATTTCCTTTCGATAGCCGACGATGTAGACGAAAAGCCCGAAGATCACCGCGAGCAGGGGAAGCATGAGGACATCCGTCCAGGTGACGTCGGCTTGGGCGAGGAACGACATGGGGTTGACTCCAGACGAATGATCGGGCACGAAACGATCCATCTCCAGTATGGCTGATAGAAATGCTGGGCGAATTGACGCCTGAGGGCTTTTGAGCAGGAAGCGGGGTCTAGTCGAGCGCCTGCGTAAACACCGCTCGCAACACCTCGTCGGCAGTCGTCCAGCCCTGAAGGACTTTCGACTTTCCGTCTTCGAGCATTGTCCTGAATCCCTGCTGGCGGGCGGCGGCCATCAGCTCGCGATAGTCCGCCTTGGAGGCCACTGCGTGGCGGAAGTCCGTCGTTCCTACAATCAGCTCAAAGACACCAATACGCCCCTTGTAGCCCGTTCCGCGACAATCCGGGCAGCCTGCGCCCTTAGCGAATTTTGCCGTTTCACGCTCTTCGGGTGTCACCTTGAGGAGTTGAAGCTCGTCATCGTCGGGTGTATAGGGAGTTCGGCATTTGGGGCAATTGAGGCGCACCAGGCGCTGGGCCATGATGGCAACGCACGTACCCGCGATGAGGTAGGGTTCGGCGCCCATGTCCATCATTCGTCCGATGGTCTCTACGGCGTTGTTGGTGTGGATGGTGGTGAGCACAAGGTGGCCAGTCAGACCCGCCTGGATGCCAATGGCAAGCGATTCAGGGTCGCGCATTTCACCGACGAGCATGATGTCGGGGTCCTGGCGCAGGAACGAGCGCATGACCCTGGGGAAGCTCATCTTTTCCGAGACCTGAACCTGGGCGATGTTTTGCTCGAACTCATATTCGACCGGGTCCTCGACGGTGACGATGTTCTTTGTCTTGTGGTCGAGCTGGTTCACCGACGCGTAGAGTGTGGAGGTCTTTCCAGAACCTGTGGGGCCCGTGACGATGACGAGGCCATAGGGAATATTGATCGCTCGCTGCCAGTTCTTGAGCACGTCCTCCGGCATTCCGAGCTTCATCAAGTCGACCTTCATCGCCGTTGGGTCGAGAATACGAAGGACCATCTTCTCGCCGTTCAAGCAAGGTACGCAGGAAGCGCGGGAAGAGAGCCGCCGTCCCTGGTACTCCATATCGATGCGGCCATCTTGGGGTTCGCGCATCTCGTCGAGCCGCATGCCCGCAGAGAGCTTGAGCCTGGCGAGCACGTTCGTGGCCTGCTCCGGCGGAAGGAATCCAGTCGAGTGGAGAACACCGTCCTGGCGGTAGCGGATGCGCAACTGGTCGCGCTCCGGCTGAAGGTGGATGTCGGAAGTGCCCGTTTCAAGGGCGTTCATGAAGATGTTGTCCACGATGCCGACGGCGAGCGACATCTCTTCGCCACCCATCTCGCGCGTGACGCCGGACTCGCGGAGAATCAGTCGGAAGCGCTTGGAGGCGCCGAAATTGGTGTTGGAGAGGTCTTGCATCGACATGGCGGTTCTCTGATCTTGACGGAAGTGGAGTCGGTTTGGCAAGCGAACTTCGTTCGTCTCAGTTGCCGCCGTGCCAAGCCTTGCGCCTGTCTTGGCTCTCGATCGAAAGGCGATCCTGCAGGCTGTAGGCGAGGTCCAGGTCCAGGTTTTCGATGTGCAGGACGCCAAAGGGCGAGCTCGTCGTGAGCGCCAAGTCGGCAAGATGCCAGCGCCTCTGGAACCAGGATTGGTTTACCGTTAGAATCTGCGTGCGATCCAAGGGGACCACCGCCACCTGCTTGCGGAAGATGCCTTGGCGAGCGGCCAGGAATCCGTCTTGCTCCGCATAACCCACGTAGCGGTAACGCAAGACCGCCAGCATATAGCTTAGGGGCGCCCACACCACCATGCCGAGAAGGGGCCAGGCGCTCCGAGCGGGAATGCACGCCAGTCCGAAGAGGAAGAGGAACACCAGGAAGTTGCGGATCGCATAGCGCAACACCGCTTTCGGGCTCACTCGACGCCACTGAAAGTGCATGAAGCGGAATTGAGGAAACACCAGCTGCCCGATGACGTCGATCTGCTCGATGGAAGCCAGCGGGCATAGCTTGTTCGTCGCGCCCAACTCCTTGGCGTCGAATGAACCTGCCGTGTCGGCAAACATCTCACAATAGCCGAACGGCTGGTAGAGCAGCGGCTGCGCGATTCTCAGGCTCTGGACGCGGCCCAGAGGTACGACGCTCTGAATCTTGGTGAAGAGCCCGTAGGTGAGTTTGAGTCCCTTGATGTGTCGCTCCATGCGGAAGCCGTAGAACCTGGACAGCGAGTAGATCACCGATAAAAGCCAGCCCACCAGAAACAGCGCAAAGAACGACGCAACGGAAAGCAAAACTGCCTGAACAGGTGACAGCCGATGGGCAAGACTCTCGATCGGAGCGATGAAGCGGTCCACAACGTCGTCGAACTGGAAGACGCCGGCGATGCCGGCCACGATATACATTAGGCGATTGCTCAATGCGCCCGCGATAAAGAGCTGCTTGGGGGTGAGCTGGAAGAGCGCGGGTGGCTCGGCCTCCATAATAGGCTGTTCGGACTGGCTCTTCCTCTGGAGCAGCGCGTTTTGGAGCTCGATCGAATCGGCGCGAGAGACGGCCGCAAGCTCTGCCTCGACGCCGTGTCCTGCGGCCGTTTCCACCATGACGGCTGCCGCTCCCATCAGCCGGTGCAGGAGGTTTTGGCGCGTGTTCACGTTCTGAATGCGCGCCAATGGAATCACTCGGGTGCGCCTCCAGATGAACCCAGAGTTGACGATCAGGGAGTCGTCCGAGATCCGGTAGTTGGTGAAGAAGTAGGAGAAAACCGGCGCGACGAAGCCGAGCAGTCCCACAACCGCGCCACCCACCACCAAGATCAGCATGATCTTTCCCTCGCCGGACTTCGTGGAGGTCATGACGGTGAGGATGAGCGGCCAAACGCCATGGCGCAAGTAAGCCATGCCGCTGATCAGGATGGAGGCGACGTGAAGCCGTCTCGGAGACTCAAACATGGTCGGCTTGAGACTCCAGAATCATGTCGCGCAGGTCTTCGGCCTCTTCAGGCGTGAGGCCGGGAATGACGCCAACGGTGCCTGCGCCGCCTGCCGTGTGGATGCCCACCTGCACCAGCCCAAACCGCCGGTCGAGCGGTCCCGAATTGATGTCGAGATGCTGGATGCGGTCCCGAGCGACATGGCGGCGTGTCTTCCAGAACACCCCCCAGCTCAGCACGACGTCGTGCTCGCGGACCTCGTACTGCCAGCTCTCCCACTGCCTCCGGATTTTCGCAAGTGTGAAGGCGATGGTCCCCAGCCAGATGAGGGCAAAAACGGTGAACACGGCCACCGCGATCGGCTTGGAGATGTTTCGATCCCGCTGAAGGTCGAACACAAGGTAGCCGGGCACGATGAACATCGCCCCAGAAAGGAGCGAGCCAAACAGGCCCGAAACCACCCAGACCTTTTTGATTGCGGGGTGGATGCCTCTCGGGCCGCCGGTGGTGCGTCGTGCAGCAGGCGGGGCAGGGGTTGGGGTGCTGGCGTCGTCCATTGTACGTTGATGGCCCCTTGCCGTTCGGCAGGCGGTTTCCTTAAGGTACGACGATCCCGGGAGTCGGAGCGGTGCGATGCCGCCTCGAAGTTGTCCGCGGGGCCCTCCATTCCTCACTCCTGTTGGCAATGGGGGGCGGGTGAAGGGCGAGGGAGAAGGCGGTACGGGTTGGGCGATGGGTGATGGGGAGCCGCTTGAGCATCGGGAAGTGCGGAACATGCCGGCCCCCTCGCCTGGTCCTGGTAGGCGCGAGATCCTCGATTCGCTAAGTCTCTCCGACCCCTTCGGCAAGCTCTGCGCAGGCTTCTCCTTCAAAGGGAAGGGTAGTCCCCTGTTCCCCCGTCGCCCCTTGCATTTTGTACCGCTGTCGTCTTTACCCCACGTGTAGGAAGCTCTTGAGGTCGGCTTCGCCCACTTCGGGGTCGCCGGGTGAAACGTTGTTCAGTTTGCCTTGTTTCATCCATTCGATCAGCAGGTCCACCTGGCTGAAGAGGTGGTCGAACGAGTCCACATAGAACAGCAGCGGCTGGTAATGGTCGATCTCGAAGTACTGATTGACCACCCATTCGAGTTGAAAGGGGTACCTCTGGACGTCGGGCGAATCGATGGAATGGGCGATCTCGCCGTAGCTGCTAAGCAGGCCGCTTCCGTAGACGCAGAGTGGAGGGGGCGACAGGTTTTCAGGTGATGGGTTTTCAGGTCGTTCCTGAGAACCTGACAACCTGATCACCTGATCACCTGACGACCCTTCCTCCCTCTTCATCAACCCAAACTCAATGCTGAACCAAAAGAACCGCGCCATCGCCTTGACCATGCTGGTCAGCACCCGCACCTTCTCGGCGTCGTCCTTGATGCCGGAGGCGATCTCAGCCGCCTGGTGGGCGGCGTCTCCAAAGCGAACCAGAGTGTCGGCAAACGCCTTGTCTGTGTGCATCGGCACATGCCCCGAAATGTCGTGAAAAATGTCCGGCTCAGGCAGGTAATCGAGCCTATCGGACCGGCGAATGGTGATCGTGGTGGGGAACTCCCGTTGCCTGAGGCAATCGAAAAAAGGAAAAGCGGGCACATAGCCGCTGACCGCCTTGGCCCGAAAGCCCGTGAGCTGGCACAGGAACCTGTTGACGTCTTCGAGCCTGGGAACCCGCTCTGGGTCCAGGCAGAGGCTCTCGATGCCCTTCAGAAAGTGCGGATTGGCGTACTTGTGCCAGCGGTCCTGCATCCTTGCATAGAGGAGCTTCCAGGCTTGGTGGTTTTCCTCTGAATAGAGGTCATAGGGCTGTTCGATGTAGAGCTGCCCGTTCGCCTGGGCCTGCTCGATGAAGGGCGCGAAGGTCGTCGTGAGCCCCGTGCGAAACCGATCGTCGTTGGGATGGGATGATTGTTCCGCTGGTGTTGCTTGCGCCACGCTGGTCCTCCTCGACCTCTGAGCCACTCGACTATGTACCCGACGCCCGGGCGTTTTCGGCCCCAAACGAAATGGCTTTCTTGCCAATCAGCACGCGGATCGCGCTTTTGTCGGAGGGGATCCGCTTGATTGCGCTCAGCGCCTTGCCGATCTCGGCGAGCTGCTCCTGCGCGCGAAGCACCTCCGGGGCGTCGTCCAGGTACTTGATGAGCAGCTTGCGGACGCGGGCCTCGTAGTCGAGCTTTGCATCCCGGAGCATCCTCTCAACCCGGAACTGGCGTTCGGAATAGGGGCCGGTCCAGCGATCGGTGGCCTGGGCAGAACCGAGCTTGAGAAGCTCGCTTTCGACCTGTTTGGCGCGGTCCGGTGGGATGGCCAGCAGCATCTCCCTGGCGTCGCCGAGCCATCCCGTTTCCGAGGTCGCCTGGGATTGGACGCCTGCGCCCGCCGATTTGGCGAGGTCGGCGACCTGATGGCCGATGGAATCGATGTCTGCCTCCGGCACGATAACCGTGATCTCGGTGAAGGTCACCTCTTTGGCAGCTTCTTGAGCAGCGGGGTCCTTTACGACCACGGGGGAAACCGGAGGTACGCCGGGCCCGGAGATGGAGCCCTGCAGAGGGTCGGGCCGCCAACTGATGCCAGGAAGGTCCGGTCCCATGTGGGTTGGGCTGGCGGGGTCGTGGGCGTTCAGAGCGACGCTATCGGGCGCGGTTTCGTGGGGAGGCGTCTGGTCTTCCGAGGATCCGGCGCCAGGGGGCTGCAAGGGAGCCCCAACCTTTGGCTTGGGTCCGGCAGGCGGAATGGAGTATTGGGAGTCGCTCCACAGGAACACCTTGGCGAACCCGATGCCAAGGGCGAGCCCGCCGATGATCCACAGAAAGGACATTGCTCCGCGCGATCCAGGCGTTTCAGGCTGCAAGACTTCCTCCAATGGGGCCGCCAACAGGGCGCCCACTCCTACATACGGCCAAAAAGCAAGTTATGGAGCCTTCGACGAGATTCGAACTCGTGACCTTCCCCTTACCAAGGGGATGCTCTACCCCTGAGCTACGAAGGCGTCTGGTGGCGGGTGAAGGATTCGAACCTTCGAAGGCATTCGCCGACAGATTTACAGTCTGTTCCCATTGGCCACTCGGGCAACCCGCCGTGAGGGAGATTTATACCTCATTGGGATGTTCGGCTGCGGGAGCGCGGGGGACTAGGGATGAGGGGGGCGTGAGGGTGAGTGAGGGTGAGTGAGGGTGAGTGAAGACAGGACGCGTTGATACAGTGGGGGGTGAGACGATGGGTCGGTGAGGTCCCGTAGGGCAAATGCTCAGTCTGCCTGCTTTCGGCGCTGCTTGGAATCCCGGGTGAAGAGGTGGGAGGATGAGAAGTTGAGTCGGTGAGGGGGTGACGACTTGGGCTTACAAATCACAGATTTCAGATTTCAGACTTCGAGATCCAGATCCCAAAGCCCGAAATCCTGTTGTCACTCATTAGGTCCTAGACCTCGAACCTCAAACCCCACACCTCGGACCTTGGCCCCCAGACCTCAGACCTCAGACCTCAGACCCCAGACCCCAGACCTCAGACCTCAGACCTCAGACCTCAGACCTCAGACCTCGGACCTCAGACCTCAGACCTCAGACCTCGGACCTCAGACCCTAGACCCCAGACCTCAGGGATAATCGCCCGTCGGGATTTCCTTGACCACGATCTGCGGTGTTTGTGCGCCTGCGCCGCCCTCGACGCCCATCACGTACACCAGATACATCTTTCCCGTGCCGAACGCGAAGCTAACAAGCGACACAAACACATCGTCCGAACCGGCGCGCCGGGCGTCGAAGCTGTGGGTTCCTGAGTCGATCGTCAGCACGCTGCTTGCGCCGAACTCGATGTTGGCCGCCTTGTATTGGGGGTTCTGCCCAGGGGATTGGAAGTCGATGTTGGGGGTCAGAAATCCCGTCGCGCGGCTAAACCCGTGGAAGATTACGAGCCTCGACTTGTTGCCCTGGATCGTGTGTCGGTCCACTTCGGTGGCCGTCAGCCGAAGACGCTTCTCAAACTCCGTACCGAACGTCACGAGCCCGAGCGCCGAGATGACATAGTGCTTGTTGCGGGCAAAGGTCTGAAGGATCGCGTCGTAATCGGTGGTTGTGCCCGTCGCGTTGGCGATGAGGTCCCTGGCGACGGGATCGGTTGCCATAAAGTCCGTTCCAGCCGCCGAAGCGACCGCGTTGCCGGAGAGCACGCTGTCGATGTAGAAGTCGATCCCGGCGTTATCGGGGCCTGCATTGAAAAACATCACTTGGGGCTTTGGTAGCGCGGTCGTGCCGCCCCCGCCGCCACAGCCGGACAGCGCGAGCGCGGCCACACATCCCAACAACATTCCAGTGATTCGAAGCATCCTAAACTCCAAGGTTCAAGCTTACCTGCTCTCGCCGAGTTCGTCGAACCTAAGCATCGGCTCGTCGGAACTCCTCGATAAGCGGCGCGCGCAATGACTCGTAGCACAGAGGACAGCCCACCAAGCCGCTTACGGCAACTTGGGAGGCCGTCCACCCGCAATAAGGGCACACGTCGCCGCTATGCCTTGGACGGCTGAAGTGGCCTAAAAGGCTCGCTGAGGACCTGCTCAGCGCATGTTGACGGGTACAAAGCTCGCAAAGATCGGTGGTCTGTCCCCCGAGCGTGGCCCGTCGTGTAGCCGGTTGCCCGCAGAGCGAGCACTTGGGCTTCAAAACGGCGTGCCTGACCCGAGCGCGGCCTTGAAGCGCCGCATGAGCTCGATGGTCACTTCTCCCGGTTTGCCGCACCCGATCGGCGTGCCGTCGAGCGAATTGATCGGCATGATTTCGGTCGCGGTGCCCGTGAAGAACGCCTCATCGGCCTCAAAAACATCATAGGGCGTGATCATTTCCTCGCTGACGGGAATTCCGGCCTCTTTGGCAAACTCGATCACGGAGTCGCGCGTGATACCCTTCAGAATGCCCGAAGACGGGTGCGGGGTTCTCAGGCGGCCTTGGGTGACGATGAACAGGTTGTTTCCGGTGCCCTCCGCCACATAGCCCTCGTGGTTCAGCATCATGCCGTCGCCTGCGCCGATGCGGTTGGCGTACTGTTTGGCGAGGATGTTGGAGGCGTAACGCCCGATGCACTTGACCCTGGGGTCCAAAGAGTCTGCGGGGATCACGCGTATTGGCGACGTCATGACGGTGATGCCCTTATCGAACAGCTCGGGCGGATAGAGGCTGAGCGTGTTGATCATCACCATCACGTTGGCTTTCTGCTCGATGTGCTTGGGGTCGAGGCCGAGCCCCGTGCCGCGCGTCACGTTGAGCCGGATGTAGCCGTCGGGAAGGTCGGCTTGCTTGCAGACGTCGAGCACGATCTCGCGAAGCTGGACCTTGGGATACGGCATGTTGAAGCCCATGTAGGCAATGCCGTGGTACAGGCGGTCAAGGTGCTCGTCGAACTTGAAGATCTTGCGGCTGTAGAACCGAATCCCTTCAAAGAGGCCGTCGCCATAAAGGTGGGCGTGGTCCGCCGCGCTGACTGTGGCGGATTCAAGGGGCGAGACGGTGCCATTGAGCCAGACGATTTTCGGCATGATTGGATATTACCGGTACTATTTCGGCAAATGCTCCCAATCCTGTTCGCCGGTTTGATCCTTGGAATGCCCTCCAAACAGGAGGCAAGCGTCGTAGACATCGCGCCCTCGATTGCCAGGGCAAAGGAGCCCCAAGGCGCGTTTCTCGCGGACGGGAGGCTTGCTGTGACGTTCGCCAGCCCGGAGGGGCTCTGGTTCACCGTTCAGTCTGCTGGGAAGTCCGGATTCGATTCCCCTGTGCTCATCAAGAAGGAGTCGAGGATGATGGCTGGGATGCGGCGCGGGCCCCGGATCGCAACGGCCGGCAAGGACCTCGTGATCACTGCGACCTTTCCCAACCCGGCGGGCGGCGAGGACCTCTGTGCCTTCCGAAGCGCCGACCAAGGGAAGACATGGCAAGGGCCGTTTCGCGTGAACGACGTGCCAGGCTGCACGCCCGAAGGATTGCATGGGATGTCCAGCCTCTCTGGTGGCAGGGTTGCCTGTGTCTGGCTAGACAACCGCAACAAGACGACCGAGCTCTACTATTCCGAGTCTGCGAACGCCGGCAGGACTTGGAGCAAGAACCGCTTGCTTTACGCCTCACCTGATGGGACCATCTGCGAGTGCTGCCACCCCTCGATTTCGGCGAGCGGAGACGGTGCGCTGGCCATGTTCCGCAACTGGCTCGGCGGCAACCGGGACATGTACGCGCTCGAGGTGCCGCGATCTCCTGCGGGCCCAGTCAAAGCAAGCAAGCTTGGAGTTGGTTCGTGGCCCCTTAAAGCCTGCCCCATGGACGGAGGGGCTATCGCCCGGGTCGGAGCCAGGCAGGTCTCTATCTGGAGGCGTGAGGGGACCGTGTACTTGGCCGGATCGGGAGCTTCTGAAGTCACGCTAGGTCCCGGTTTCCAGCCCTGGATCGCCTCACACGAAGGTGTGGCCTGGGCGGTGTGGATCGAGCGCCGCAATGGGCCGCTGTTTCTGCAAGGGATTTCGGCGCAAGGGCACCCGTTGGGCATAAGGCGGCACCTTGCCAACTCGGCGGACGACCCGATGGCCGTGGTGTCGCCCAAAGGAAGGCTCGCCGTGCTGTGGAACGAGGCCACGGGCCCTAAGGCCGTGATTCACGACGCCAAGAGCCAGAGCACGATGCGGACCCCGCAACCGTAGAAATAGATATGGAGAACACGTTTACGCTCAAGATCGGCGCTTCAGCTCCAGATTTCTCGCTCCCGGCGACTGATGGCCGCACTTACAGTCTTGGAGATTTTGCGGGCGCCGCAGTGCTTGTCGTGTTTTTCACGTGCAACCACTGCCCTTACGTTCTTGGAAGTGACGAAGACACGAGGCGGATCGCAGAGAAATATGGGGTGAGCGGTGTGCGGTTTGTGGCGATCAACTCCAACAGCAGGAACACCTATGCCCAGGACAGCTTTGAGGGCATGGTGGAGCGGATGAGAGAACAGGACTTCCCGTGGCCGTACCTTCGCGACGAGTCACAAGATGTCGCGCGCCGCTACGGCGCCCTTCGAACGCCCCACTTCTTTGTGTTCGACGATTCGCGGAAGCTGGTCTACACGGGAAGAGCCATCGACAACCCACGGGACCACACGCAGGCGACGGTTCACGACTTGGAGCGGGCGCTCGACCAGTTGCTGGAAGCGAAACCCATATCGGTTCCGTTGACGAACCCGATCGGATGTAACGTGAAGTGGGACGGCAAAGAGGCGCATTGGATGCCGGCAGAGGCCTGCGATCTAGTGGAAGTCCGGTAGCGGCCTGTCTCCACCCCTCCCGACTTCGTTCCCCTCGCATTGCCCGGCGAGATCTGCGACAATCCCCTCCTTCCCAACAAGCCGGGACTCGGAAGCGTTTACGAACCAAAACGAGGAGGGGGCTCAGTTGTCACTGCGAGCAGGTGGAAGTCTGCGAATTGATGGTGAGGTACTTAGGTACCTGTTAATTTTACCTGGTTCTCTTGGGATTAGTCACAGGCCGCGCCGCATCAGTCAATCCTCTGATGAGCGTGCAAGTTTGTACGCGAAAAGGAGTATTGATATGTTCAAGCGATCTTTGCTGACGATGGCTGTCAGCACTCTGGCGCTGGCTAGCTACGCTGCAGTTATCAGGGCGCCAACGGGAGTCCACACGAACACGTTGGGCGAACCGTACAGCCCGCTTTCCTACACTTTCGATCAGAGCGGCCTCTCACTGGGATATACCCCGGGTGTTACCGACTTTGACGCCTACATGGGAATGTCACCGGTCCACACCTATGTCTTTGCAGGATACGAGTGGTTTGGACCGATGGGAACCTACCCGGGCCTCATCGTCTATGATCTTGGCGCATCCTATCTGGTGGATCGCGTGGCACTCTGGAACGAGGAATCCGGCGGTATTGCCGAACTTGGATTGTTCACTGCCAACCTGTTCGATCTGTCGGACTCGATGGCAGGCGGCGTTCATTATCCGACCGACCACACGACAGCTTCCTCAACATACGGAGCAGACGTGTTCACGCTGGCGGGCGGAGCACGCATGGCGCGCTACATCGGCTTCGAGATGTCCGGGCCAAACTTGCCGGCGGAGTTTGATTCGCTCTCGATCGGCGAAGTTGCCGTCTCGGTCGTTCCCGAGCCGGCAAGCATGGCCTTCCTGGCCATTGGCGTTGCTGGGCTTGCGCTTCGAAAGCGGCGATAAGCAGCTGATTGTCGTCATCGGGCGGTCCTTCACCCACTCGTGAAGGACCGCCTTTTGGTTCGCGGATTTACAGGCTCCAACCCTCTCGATAGGCGGGCCTGATCAGGCTGTCGAACTCCTTGGTGCCCTTGACCTGCAATCGCCGGGCGTCCCACTCCAACCTCGGCCCATCGGCCCACACGGCCAGGTTGCCCAGCACCACCATCTCGGTCAGCGGACCGGAGTATTCGGGCATGTTGGAGCGCGCGGGCTTTCCGCCTTTGATCGCTTCCACCCACTCCTGGAAGTGCCCGGGCGAATGCTCGAACTCCATCGGCGGAACGGGGTCGCCGCTCCCGAGTTTCGCATTGAAACCGTACTCACTTTCGGTGTAGAGGATCCCCTTTTCGCAAACGAAGATCGAGCCGTTGGGCGTGTACTTCCAACTCGGGACGAGGTCGGGCGAGGGGCGCTTGCCACCGTCGTACCAGTAGAGCTTGAGCGGGGCGCGGCCCCTAAGCTCGGAGAATTCATAGGTCACGATGGACCAGTTAGGGAAGCTCTCCCGGTTGTTGCCGGAGGTCTGCGCCTGGATGGCGATCGGGTCGCGAAGGTCGAGCGCCATGTACGGCAGGTTCATCTGGTGGCAGCCGATATCGCCGAGAGCGCCCGAACCGAAGTCCCACCAGCCTCGCCAGGCGAAGGGGTGGTAGCCGTTGGCATAGTCGCGGAACGGCGCCGGGCCCAGCCAAACCTCCCAATCCACGTTCCTTGGAATTGACTTCCGCTCAGGTCGAGGGACGCCTTGGGGCCACCAACCGCCACACCGATCGGTCCAGCAGTGGACCTCCTTCACCGCGCCAAGCCCGCCCGACTTCAGGAACGCTGCGGCATTGCGAAGGTCGTCTCGCGCGGTGCCCTGGTTGCCCATTTGAGTGGCAACCTTGTGTTGCCGCGCCAATTGGGCCAGCCTCCGGGCTTCATAGACGGTTCGGGTCAGAGGCTTCTGGCAAAAGACGTGCTTGCCCATTCGCATGGCCATGGCTGAGGCCGCGGCGTGGTTATGGTCCGGGGTGCTGACGGTCACCGCGTCGATGTCTTTTCCCATCCGGTCCAGCATCATTCGGTAGTCCGCGAAAGCGGTGGCGCCGGGGTACTTCTTGACGCCGTCCGACCGGGTGTTGGAGTCCACTTCGGCGAAAGCCACGAGTACGCCGGCGTTGGCCGCATCGGCGGTGTCGCTGCTGCCCTTGCCGCCAATGCCAATGGCCGCGAAGCGGATCTTGTCGCCTTTGGGGATGCCTTGCGGCAGGATGAGAGGGGCCTCGAAGCCCTCGGCAGATGTCGACGACGAGGCACTGGAAGTTTTCGGGAGGGCGATGGCGCCCGCGATAGCCGCTGCAGAGGTGGTCTTGAGGACGTCGCGGCGTGAAGGTTTGTGTGACATGGCTAATCTCGGTAGGGAGGGCTCGCGGAACGCTGAAAGTGGAGTCCTCCGCTAAGTCAGGGAGTTCGACAACGAGATGTCAGAGTCCTTCAAGGTGTTCGGACCCGCTTAGCAAGGTCCCCTTCCTGGGCTGCCCTGTCCCACCTTCCCACCAAGGAGGCCTTGGCCTTATCGCCGCGTACCTCGACGACGCGCACTTCGCCAAGCGCCGTTTCCTCAGTCCAGACCGCCAGCCCCGCGCTGTCCTTGATCGAAGAGAGCCGAAACACCGTGAGCCGGTCGCCCTGCCGGATTCCGTCGAAGGCGCCCACGTCGAGGATCAAGATCTCGCCATCCGCCAAGGCAAGGACCCGGCCCTCGGGCGCCAAGCCCCTGCCCGCAAGCTTCTTGACGACCGACTCCACGGCCTTGCGGCTCGCCTTGCCGAGCATGCTCTGGGACCACTCGGTCTTCGAGATGTCGATGGCGCCGAGCGAGATGCGCCCATTGGCGATCGTGCCGCCGATGAGGGTGGCGCCAGTACTGGATTGCCCGCCTTCACCGTTGGCTGTGGTCACCACGGAGCCGGACTTGACCTCGATCAGACGCACATCGAGCACCACCCGCGCACTGCTGGTGCGGAGTTGGATCCCACCGAGATTGCCAAGGCCGAATGCCCCGCCGATCCGATCATCACGCACCCCGAACTCAGTGGCTTTGACGTACATCAGGTAGTCCGCGCCTAGGAGTTTGCCGGTTGGAGCTGCTGTGCTGGGATCGACGATCCCCTCGCGTGCCAGCCGTTGCTCCCGGAGCACTGCGTCGAGCTGCATGCGCTCGATGACCCGCATTCCGGACTGTCGGAGTCCTGCTGTCAGCATGTCGCCGACGGCGAGGTCCACGTCGTGCCCGCCGCGCGATCCGTCCGCGATTACTGCGACCCGGGCGCCTGGGGGCAGTTGTCGCAAAGCGGGGGCTCTGGAGTCGCCTTGGGTCTCGCCAAGGGCGGAAACCCAAAGAAAGGGAAGCAGCATCACCCAAAAAGGCCGGTTCATGTTCATGGGACACGCTCCGGAGTCATTGTAGCGCAGGAGTTTGCGGGCCAATCTATGCAAGATCGGATGGAATGGAAGGAGGCACAGGCTTGAGGCTGAATGGAATCGCGAGGTTCACCCAAGCCCGGTGTCTGCGACAACCGGATAGCGGTCATTGACCTCTCTGGGGTCAAGAGGACCGAAAGGCACTTGGCTTCAAAAGAAACGCGTCTCCTCTACTGGTATTGGAGGGCTCCCTGGGTAGCGGTCAAGAGCAGGAGGGAGCCTGCGGCTTCGTTTCGGAATTCTGCGCCATTGCAGACTGTGGCATTTTACGGCGAACCACAGGCTGCCGCCAGCGTCCGGAAGGAACCAGTCAATCGCATGAAAGATGAGCCGGTGCTCAATCCTGCCGTCCACGACCCAATCGACTTCGTGATATGCGAGATCGCAGGCGAAGTAAGTCTGGGACTTAGTGCTTCGGGCGATTCTTGCCAGAACGAGATCATGTTCGGGGCTAATCTCCGCATTCAGATAGACCAGCTCAAGGTTGTAGTAGCCCATCTGGAGATGGCCACAACGCAAGACAAGTTTGATGTGATGCCGGTGTCGGTCATGATCTACTCGAACCACAAGCCCGTCCTCCATTCCAGAAGGAACTGCCAGCTGAAGGACATGGTTGGGCAGCCGTCCCTTTAGGCCTTCTATGTGAAGTCGGTAGGCATCGTCAACCGCTCGAAATGACTCAACGTCGTCACAAGTGCTGCAAAAGGCGGGAGTAAAGAACTTCAACACTCCTCCCCTCATCCCTTCAACTCATCATCCCTTCATCTCTCCCACGCTCACCCCTTCCCCCACCACTTCAAGATGAACTGCAGGTAGATCTGGTGGCGGTCGTGGTTCGACATATCGCCGCCCATCCCGTGGCCACCGGTCGGGTCGAGCGCCAGCTCCACCAGCGGCCCCTTGCCGTACTGCAGCAGCTTTTGATACACGTGAACCGTGTCCTGGAAGAGCACGTTCGTATCCTCGATGCCGTGCAGCAGCAGCAGCGGCCCTTTCAAGTTCTTTGCCAGCTTGGTGAGGCTGAACTTGTCAGTGTCTTCCGACTTGCCGTCACGGGTGTTCGTGATGACCGCGCCCGTGTACCAGGTGTTGTAGTTCTGCCACTCCGTGGGTCCTGCGCCGGCGATGCCCAGCGTGAATACATCCGGGGCGGTGTACATACACATCTGCGTCTGGAAGCCACCGAACGACCAGCCGTTGATCCCCACCTTCTTCGTGTCGATGTTGTAGGTCATCTGAAGGTGCTTCACACAGTCTGTCAAGTCTTCAGTTTGCGGCACGCCGGGCTTGTCAAAGTTCGCCATGCCGAAGGCGTTGCCATAGCCCGATTGGCCGCGCGGGTCGATCGTGCAGGTTACATAGCCGAGGGTGTAGGTCAAGTACATCGCGAAGATGTAGGCGGTCGAATTGAACGCGCCATCCATAACGGAGTAGCCCGTTCCGAGAGGTCCGCCGTAGACGTACATGAACAGCGGGCGCGGCTTCGACTTGTCGAAGCCTGGAGGCAGCATCACGTACCCATGGACGGTCTGACCGTTCCGGTTCTTGAAGGTGAAAAGCTCGGGCTTGACCTTGTTGACCGCGTTCCAGGCGTCGTAGCGGTGCGAGGAAGTCAGCTTCGTTTCAGACGTCCGTTTGTCCCTCTGTCTCTCCGTCCCTATCACGTAGGTCTCGTTCGGGCTCGACCAGTTGGCGAAGGTCAAAGCGGCCTTGGTGCCGTCCTTGCTCACCTTTGGGCGGCCGTAGTTTCCTGTCTGAGTGGTCCATTTGGTGAGTGCGCCGGTGGCCATGTCGGCTCGATAGACCTGCATGCGCGCGGGGTCTTCGGCTCCTGCATAGCAGATGAGCTGCTTGCCATCGGGGGTGAGCTGGACAGGATAAAGGTCGAAATCGCCCTTGGTCACCTGGGTGGCGAGGTTGGTGAGCAGGCTGATCTTCCAAGCCTGCCGGTAGCCGCTCTTGTCCAAGAGGCAAACCACTTCCTCGCCGGAAGGCGCAAAGAACGGGTTGCAGAGCCCCGGCGAATCGTGGTCGCCGTCGTCCTTGTCCTTGTAGGCGATCGAGGTCTTCTTCTCCTTCAGGTCTGCCACCACGATCTGCAGGTCGTTGGCATCGCGCTTCCAACCAGCAAAGACGAACTTGGTGGAGTCCTTGGAAAAGGGGTTTTCGCTGATAGAGACCTCCCACCAATCCTCACCGCCGGGCCATTTCCAGACTTCCCAGGGCTTGCCGTCACCCTTGGCGTTCTCCATGGCGTCGTCCGAGATATCGTAGAGGAAGAGGTAGCTTTCTTCAGCGAACTTGTCATCCGCGACGTTCCGGCTGGTCTTTTGCGCCTGCGCGAAGCGGCCCTTGTAGCTGATCCAGTCCACCTGCCGCTCGCTCCCAAGCGTCTTGCCGGCCTGCACCATCATCTTGGTTCCGTCGGGAGAGATCCGGTAGCCGGCAAAAGTCAGGCCGGTTGGCAGCGCCGGGTTAAGCTGCTCGGTCACCGCGCTGTCGAAATTGACACGGTAAACGCCATCGCCCCGGCGGAAGGTGAAGCCATCATCGTTCGGAGTGAACTCGACATTGGATTCCGAGTCGCGCGTCCGCGTGAGCCGCACAGGGCGCTCAGCGCCCAATCGCCACCGATAGATGTCGCCCTTGAACACCATCAGGAACTCGTTGCTTTTGTGCGCCCACTCCACTTCGCTGATGCCCGGATAGCTGGGCAGCGGCTCCTTGCGCTTGGCGGCTTCTTCCTTCTGGTTCTGGACCCACTCCCGCCACTCCATGTCGCCCATCTTGTCGGCTTTGTCCTCGTCCTCGACGTCCTTCTTGTAGCGCTCGATCGCCTTGGCGATGTCTCGATCGTAGGGCTTCATGAACTCCATCGAGGTCATGCGGCGGGGGTTGGCTGACGCCGGCACGGAGCCGGCGGCTACGGGCTTCGAGGTGTCGTAGAGGTAGAGGTCCAGCCCTCCCTTCACCTCATAGGGGTTCCAGAAATAGGCCAGGTAGCGGCCGTCGCTGGACCATGTCAGGCCAGATGCAGTCTTTCCCCAGAAGGACTTTCTGGGAAAGCAGTCGTCGAACTTGAGGTCCGAGTCGATCTGAGGGATCTGGTTCAGAAGAAACGCGGCGGCAAGAAGGGTGACCATAGCTCGTGTGCGTTTTACCGAATCTCTCCCTTTGGCGGCAGGTCCAGAGGTCTTAGGGCAACCAAAGCCCATTGAAGCGGCGTTTCGGACAGGAAATAGAGGTTATCTAGGGATTCCTGTATGTCCCACGAATATATACATATTTACATTGAAAGTCCGGGTGTTTTCAGCAGGTATCGGGCCTGGTCGATGTGATACCGTTGGGGCTGATAGTCCAACTCGGACATTGGGGAATTGAATCCCCCAAAAGGAGAAAAAAGATGAATCGCAACTTCGCGCGCGCCTTGATGGGCGGCGCCCTTCTGACGAGCTTAGCTGCCTCGGCCCTTTCCGCCGTGGCCTTTACGAACTTCGGGCCAGGCTATAGCTACAACCCCAATGTGGGGTGGACAGTAGCAGGTCCCGGTTTCGGGACGGAACAGACCGTCGCAACCCAGTTCACCTCGGCCGCGAGCGGCCTGCTGAGCAATATCAAGATCGCTCTCGAGCACGTCGGCGGCCCCAACGTAGCGCAAGTCACCCTCTATGAAGACAGCGGATCCGATACGCTCGGAAACTGGCTGATCACATGGTGGGGCGACTGGGGTTGGAGGCACTTTGGAGACAATGCCGGCCCGACCACATTGCCAAACCAGTTCACGGTTCCGACGCTGACGCAAGGCGTCAAGTACTGGGTGGAAGCCCGCTATAACGCTCAGGATTCCTGGCACGCTTGGAACTACAACTCAATAGGTGACGTCCGGCGAACCGGCTTCAGCCACGACAACGGCGCAACCTACTTCTACAGCGACGAGACGGCTCCAACATTTGAGATCAACCTCGTTCCAGAGCCCGCGAGCCTGGCGGTTCTGGGATTGGGCGCTCTGGCGTTGATCCGAAGAAGGCGGTAGTCAGTCTGCGCGTCGGCAAATCATGCCGGGCCGCTCCTCCAACGAGCGGCCCGCGCTTCTCACCTACGCTCGCAAACACGCCAACGAGAGAGCTCGCAGGTTCTTTGGCGGTGTAGAGGGAGTGATTTCACATCCCGCGCTGATGATGCACCGGCTCCCGGCTTCGGCTTGGCACTTCCGCGCTTCCGATTGGATCCTCTCCGGCGTTCCGTTCTGCACCACGGACACGGGGTCCACCGAGCCACAGAGGACCTGGTTGGTGGCCAGCAGCCTTGCAGCCGGCGCCATGGACCCCGCCAAATGGTCCACGTCGACGATGTCTGCGCCTGTGGCCACCATGTCCGGCAGGATCTGGGAAGTGTTTCCGCAGATGTGCAGCTTTGCGAGCGCGCCGCAGGCATGAATGTGTTCGATGATCTCACGCTCTCCTTCCCAAAAGTACTTGCGGTAGTGCTCCGGGCTGATCTGCGAGCAGACTGCATCCCCCATCCCAATGGCATCGGCTCCAGCCGCTATTTGAGCTTCGGCAAAGCGCATTGCAAAGTCCACGGCGGTCCGAACGGCGGCCCAGACGGCGTCGGGATGGTCGTAGAGGTCGAGACAGGCTTCGCTTAGGCCGCGGAATAGCGAGACCATAGCGAAGGGCCCCTCGACCCAGCCCACGACGAACTGCTCTGGGGCTCTTTGCCTGAAAAGCTCCACTTGCCGGACTCGTCCGAGCAGTCGGACCTGTCGGAGGTTTTGCGGAGCCGCCACTGACAGAAGCTCTGCCGCAGTGGAGACCAAGGGACGTTCGTTTCTGGGCAGGTCGTCCTCCGGGTAGTCCACCGCCAGCCCGTAGGCCTCGGCCTCACAGTAAGGGTCGGACATCACGCTGACCCAGTCCATGCCAAAGTCCTCGGCAGTTCTGATTACGGCATCGACGTGGGCTTCGGGCGATAGGCAGAAATCGCGGTACTTCACCCCCGCGTGGCGCGCTGCGAAGCGCATGACGATGGGGTGAAAGGGAAGCCGGTTGACGGGGCGGCCGTTGAGGAAGGCCAGCGTTCGGTCCTTGGAACTCAGCGTCTTGCTCATGCCAGCAGGTGCCGGACCTAGCGAGGAATGATCACTTGCCAGGACCCCGGAACTAGGAATTTTGCCAGGATGGGGGCGCCAAATGCTCGGATATGCTCAAGGAAGATTAGCGTAGGCGGGGGGCGCTTTGAAGACGATACTGCATGTTGTTGGTGTGTTCGCTCTCGCCGCAACGGGGGTTGCGGCAACGACATATCGGATTACCGACCTAGGTGATTTGCCGTTTGGTTCCGACCGGAGCCGAGGATATGGACTGAGTTCCACTGGCCAAGTGGCAGGCTATTCTAACTGGGGGGGCTCGAACTATGAGCGGGCGTTTCGCTGGACAGATTCCTCGGCGATGGAGCACCTCGGAGCCTTGCCAGGTGGCAATCATAGCTACGCCTTTGGGGTGAATTCCTCAGGCATCGTTGTCGGACACAGCCAATCGACTGCTGGCAAGAGGGCTTTTAGGTGGGACAGTGCGAACGGGATGTCTGAGTTGTCGGGGCTATTCGGCGGATATGGTTTTGAGGCTATGGCCATCAACAATGCTGGAAGCATTGCTGGAAGTGCGGCAGATGCGTTCAACTACAGAGCCGTGTTGTGGGACTCCTCGGGAGGGGTCCACGACCTTGGGTTTTTGGCGGGAACACAGGGCGGATACGCACAATCGCTAAACGATGTTGGTCAGGTTGTCGGTTACTGCCTTTACCCAACGACCGCCTTCATATGGGATGCAACAAACGGCATGCGCTTTATCTATGGCCCCCCGACTGCGAACGTCGAATCCGTTGCCTACGACATCAACAACTCTGGGCTTACGGTTGGCTATGTTGCGGACCACTCGGACGCTAGAGCTTTCGCATGGACTGAGTCTGGAGGCATCTCTTGGATTGGAGACCTTGGGGGTGACAATCCAACGAGCTACGGTTTCTCGGTGAATGATACAGGCATGGTGGTTGGCCATAGCGCATCATCGTTTGATAGCAAGGCCTTCATTTGGAGTGCTTCTTCAGGCATCAAGGACTTGAACTCGATGATTGATGCATCAACCCCAGGGTGGGAACTCAGGTCGGCGCGAGGTATCAACAATGCGGGTCAGATTACAGGTTACGGAAGCATCAATGGCGTTAACCACGCCTTTCTGGCAACGCCGGTTCCTGAGCTTGGCTCGAATTCGACGCTCTTGGTTGGATTGCTGACGCTCTTGGCTGGAAAGCGCAAATCAGTGCTGCGAGCTTAGCTATATATTGCATACCGGGCGGAACACCTCAAGCAGGTCGAAAACGGCCTGCTTTCGCTCAGCAAGGCTGGCTTCGGGCAAAGGGTGAAATCCGACGTACAGCGCATCGAGTCGCCCGCCCTCGCTCACCCAGCACCGAAGTTTCGGGTGGTTGGCATAGAAGTCCTGAGTGCTAAGGTCCTCGTGCTCGCCGAAATAGAGGATCTTCAGGTCGAGGGGGTTCGTTTCGGGCTTGGGCTTGTAGCAGATCACATAAAGGCAAGGGCCACCAGGGGCTTCGAAGTTGGATAGGCGGCGAATCCCTTCAAACGACACGTTGCCAACGGAAAAGGACAGGGCATCGCTCATAGGAGCATAGTTCGATGGGAAGTGAGGAAAGTCCTGCTTGGTGGGCATTTAGGCATTGGGGGCGTTGGGGCATTGGGGGTTCTTGGGAAGGGCGAAATGTAGCCCCCTCCTTGGTTTTGCGCAGCGAAACTGAGGAGGGGGTTGGGGGTGGAGACCCGTCCAGCCTTCCCAATGCACCAGTGCCCAATGTCCCAATTCCCAGGATCCTTCGCATCCCCCTGCTAAACTCTCTCCATGAAGGTCATTCGATTTGCCGGCGCTGCACTACTCGTAAGCGTCGCCCTCGCCCTGGCCCAAACCTGGGACACCAAGATCTCGCCGATCAGGAGAGAAGCGCTCGACCGCATCTCGGCGAGCTCGCTTCGCGGGAACCTCAGCTTCCTCGCCTCGGATGCCCTCGAAGGAAGAGGAACGCCAAGCCGCGGGCTCGACCTCGCCGCCGAGTTCATCGCCTCGCGCTTCCGACAGGCGGGTTTGGAGCCCGTAGGCGACGACGGTTACTTCCAGACCACGACGGTGAAATCTCGCCCACCGAGAAGCGCCGATCCGAACGCTGCCGCTCCCGAACCCCAAGACGTCAAAGTACGAAACGTCGTTGGACTCCTGCGCGGTTCGGATGAGAAGCTCAAGGACACCTACATTTTGGTCAGCGCGCACTACGACCACATGGGAATGAACCCAAACCTCCAGGGCGACCAAATCTTCAATGGGGCGAACGATGACGGCAGCGGCACGGTCAGCGTGATCGAACTCGCCAACGCGATCGGAGCGATGAAGGTCAAGCCGAAGCGCTCGATCGTTTTCATCTGCTTCTACGGCGAGGAGCGGGGCTTGTTGGGCTCGACCTACTACGGCCAGCACCCGATCTTTCCGCTGGCAAAGACCGTGGCCGGAATCAACCTGGAGCATATGGGCCGTACCGACGACACGGAAGGCCCCAGGGTGGGCGAACTCAGCATGACTGGCTACGACTATTCCGACATCGGGACGATCTTTAGTCAAGCGGGCCAGGAGTTCGGAGTGAAGATCACCAAGCACCCAAAGAACAGCGATCCTTTCTTCATGCGAAGCGACAACGCCGCACTCGCAGGTGTGGGGATTCCCTCACACACCCTTTGCACGGCGTTTATTTTTCCGGACTACCACAAGGTCAGCGACACCTGGGACAAGGTGGATTACGACAACTTGGCCAAGGTGCTCAAGGCCTCGTGCCTTTGCGTCTTGACCATCGCGGACTCGGCACAAGAGCCTAAATGGAACGAGGGTAACCCCCGAACCGCGCGCTACGTCGAGGCTTGGAAGAAGCTGAAGGCCGGGGGGTAAGTGCGGTTCAGTGAATCGGAAACCGCTCCGTGAGGTTGAGCACGTCTTTGCGCACCTGCGCCAGCTCTGCTTCGCTCTCGCGGCCCTTTAGCGCCTTGGCGATGTAGGAAGCGATCTGAGCCATCTCGGTCTCTCTCATACCGCGAGTGGTCACTGCCGGCGTACCCAAGCGAATACCGGACGTAACGAACGGCTTCTCAGGATCGTATGGGATCGAGTTGCGGTTGGTCGTGATGTGGACATTGTCGAGCACTTCCTGGGCCACCTTGCCGGTCACCCCATAGGGCCGAAGGTCGACCAGGAACATGTGGCTGTCCGTGCCGCCGCTGACGATGCGGAAACCCTCTGAGGTGAGGGCTGCGGCGAGCGCGTCGGCGTTCTTGCGGACTTGCAGGCCGTACTCCTTGAACTCCGGCTGCAATGCCTCGCCGAAGCAAACGGCCTTGGCTGCGATGACGTGCTCGAGCGGGCCGCCCTGGACGTTGGGGAACACCGCCTTGTCGATACCCGCTGCGAACTCCTCGTCGCAGAGGATCATGCCGCCTCGCGGGCCGCGCAAGGTTTTGTGGGTTGTGGTGGTCACGATGTGGGCGTGGCCGACCGGGCTCGGGTAGACGCCCGCCGCGATCAGGCCGCTGTAGTGCGCCATATCGCACATGTGAAGCGCTTCGACCGAATCAGCGATTTGCCGAATGCGGGCAAAGTCGAACGCGCGGGAATAGGCCGAGGCGCCGCTGACGATGACCTTGGGCCGGTGCTCTTTGGCGAGCTTCTCCAATTCGTCGTAGTCGATGGTCTCAGTGTCCTGCCGCACGCCGTAAGGGACGACCTTGTAGAGTTTGCCGCTGAAGTTCACTGGGCTGCCGTGGGTCAGGTGGCCGCCGTGCGCCAAGTTCATGGCGAGGATCGTGTCGCCGGGCTGAATGATGCTGAAATAGGCGGCCATGTTCGCTTGCGCGCCACTGTGGGGCTGGACGTTCACGTGCTGCGCGCCGTAGAGCTTCTTTGCGCGCTCGATGGCGAGGTTCTCAACTTCATCCACGACTTCGCAGCCCCCGTAGTATCGCTTTGCGGGGGTGCCCTCGGCGTATTTGTCGGTGAGCACGCTGCTCATGGCCTGGCGCACGGCGAGGCTGGCGATGTTCTCGCTGGCGATGAGTTCCAGGTTATTCTGCTGCCGCTTTTCCTCCTGGTGGATGAGGGCCATCACTTCCGGGTCGGCCTGGTCGAGCGGAATCCGGTGGGAGGTCATGGCGGCGATGGGCATGGGACTATTATGAGGGAGAGAGCGGGTGAGTGGGTGGAGCCCTGATGGATAGGCCCTATAGATCGGATATGCCCCATGGGTCCAAATTGACCTTGTCGACCTGCTTTCCCACACCCTCCGCCCAGCTCCGCCACTTCGGGGATTAGGCGGGTGAGGATAGCAGCTCAGCCGCGTATAGGGTCGGATGGCTCCTAGCCATCGACTCTCTTCAGGGCTGCGGCCAGCTTTCCCCCATACGACATGCCCCTTCTGCGCACCCTCCTTCGGGCTCAAACGCCGCCGCACTGAGTGAAAACGCAGTGAATGTGAAGTAATCAGTGGACACAGCGAGGAGAAACCGGTATAGTCGCGGAACGGTTGCCTAGCAGAGCCTTTAGTACTGAACTGGCACAAGGCCTTGTGAGGTGATGTCCGGGAGGTTTGACCATGATTCCGAAATTGCCGCGATGGCTTCGGCTCGCGATACTTGGTGGCCTACACGATCAGGATCTATACGTGCGTTCTCCGCTAGCACGGGCGTCCGAGGTTCGCGTTTGGCGCAGGCCCTGCCTAATTGTCTTTGCCGGACTCGCCGCGGCACCCTGCGCCTTCGCCGCCGTTTCCGCCTCCGATGAAATCAGCTCCCTTCATCTGGACACTCCGAACATGGTCGCGCCTGGTACGTCGAAGGGCAGGATTGAGTTCATCTCGTTTCGAGGGAAAGAGGCGCTTGCCTACACCAGTTTCGCTGCGAGAGTGGGTGTCAGCGAACGATGCGAGGGCATTCTTCGCGGGGTGTTTGCATCAAGGAAGACATGCCAGGTGACGGAAGGAGGTTCGATCCTGCACGGCGGAAGCGATGTGGAACTGGCGCTCAAGATCCGGCTTGCCGATCGCTTCAGGCTCACCTTTCAAGGAGGTGTTGCCTTGCCGGCAACGCCCACTCAGAGCGATTCGGTGCTGACCGCGGGCCTCATGGGTGAAGCGAAGCTGGCCTCGGCCACCTGCTACCTGAATCCCAAGGCCGTATTCATCGACCACAACGCGATTGTGGGCATCGGCCTGGGGATCAACGTCCCAGTTCGAGAATCTGCGCAATTTGTGGGCGAGTTTACGCCGATCATCAGCGGCGACAATACGAGATCGACGACAACAGGGGCTCGCCAACGGCGAAACACCTACAGCTTTGCGTTTCGCTTCTTGACTGGGCAGGACCGGAACGTCTCGATCGACTTGGGCTACACGAATAGCCTTGGCGCTACAACCGGCTTCAGCATGACGCCTGGGCTGGGCAACAGCGGGGCGTTATTCATCGCCGTCACATCCCGCTGATGACTGCAAGGAGACAAATGAAGATGAACAACCGAAGGTACTTCTATGGCGCCCTCCTTCCCGTCCTCATCGCTGGGTGTGGGGGGAATGACACATACACGGCCAAGTTTCTAGGCCCGCTGAGCAACAAGATCGTGTTTCGCAGCGACAGGACGGGGAACTTCGACCTCTATGCCATCAATCCGGATGGATCGGGCCTCGTCGACCTGACGAACTCGACTGAAGACGAGTTCGGCGTCGACATCAACCCGGCCGGTACCGGGATCGTATTTGAGCGGGACCTGGGGAACGAGCAGATCTTCTCCATGAATGCCGATGGTTCCAATTTTCAGCAGCTGACAAACGCTTCGGCAAATAGCGCCCAGGCGGCCCTGAAGCCGGACGCGACGAAGATCGCCTTCGAGACCGATCGGGATGGGAACGATGAAATCTACTTGATGGACCCAGATGGAAGCAATTTGGTGAATCTCACGAACGATCCGAGCGACGACTCGTACCCACAGTGGTCGCCGGATGGCAGGAAGATTGCTTTTGCCAGCGATCGCGGCGGCGGCTACGACATCTACGTGATGAATGCGGATGGCAGCAACGTCGTGCGCCTCACGACGGACGGGAACAATAACATCCGGCCAAGTTGGTCACCTAGCGGGAAGAAGATCGCCTTTCGATCCAGTAGAGATGGAAATGCAGAGATTTATTTGATGAACGCTGATGGCAGCAACCAGGTCAACTTGTCGAACAACGCAGCGCGAGATGGCGCTCCAAACTGGAGCCCCACCGGAGCGATGATCGTCTTCGATAGCGAACGCGATGGAGATCGCGAGATCTACATCATGAACGCGGACGGCAGCTTTCCGAGGAGGCTCACCCTCGACGCGAGCGAAGACAGCTCCGCTGACTGGGGGAAAGGCTAACGCCCTAACGAGGTGTCTCGCCATTCGGCGTCCCCGTGAAACGCCGAATGGCCTTATCTCGGCACTACAAGCTTTCTCATCGATACCCCGCCACAGGCCAAAGACCTTCGGCCACGGTTCCGCGTCCCTGCGTTCCTTTGTCCCTCGGTCCCTCCAACGCGCCTCTTGCAGGATTTTGGGATCGCTCGTAGACCGCATCTCAAGAGCCGCATGGGGCCCAAAGGGCCGAAAGAAGACAGCTTAGAGCAACGCGCGAATTCAGAAGCGCCTTCTCGACTTATGGACCTGTATCCCGAGGCTACCGGCGGGATCGAACGCTACGAAGCGCTTGCCGACTCTGCCCAGTTCCGCCACTTCGGTGATAAGGCGGGTGCGGATAGGAGTTCGGCCGCGCGATGCGTTTCGCCGGTTCTGATTCGCGCCATGTCGTAGATCGTGGGGCTGCTTGAGGGCGCAGACTCGACGAAAACGGTTTCGCCTTGGCCGATTGAGCCTTCTGCGACCACTCGGAAGTACACGCCCCATCGCTGGCCGGCGTCGAACCGCTTCACCCACTCCTCTTCCTTCATGCGCGCCTGAAAGGTCGCGCAGGGCAGTCTGGGCTGGGTGGCTTCGAGCACGGCGTTCGGCAGGCGCCATAGGTCCCCACTTCGGACTGAGGCCATGTTGATGCCCTCGACGGTCAAATTCTCACCAAAGAGCCCGGGTTCCAGATCACGGCCAAGCTCTGCCGCCCACCAGGCGTAATCCTCTTTCGAGTAGGCATACACGGCCTGAAACTCACCGCCGTGGACGTCGGCTGCGTGTTCGTCCCCGTCCAGGCCAAGCGCGCCCAAGGTCACACGCCCTTCGCGGGGCAGCTTGACGATTCCTGACGGCCGGGCCTTGCCGGTTGGGTCGAAGGGAAGAACCCGGCCGGTGTTCACCGAGAGGATGGTTGGCATCCACGAACTCTACCCTCACACTTCAGCCTTTTGAACGCCGAAGGAACAATAGGAGACCCAATGCGAGTCCGGCAACCGAAGCTGGCTCGGGTACTACCCGCACCCTATACTCGACGAGTCCCATATAGAACCCTTCTCTCGGGCCCAGCTTGAAGCCGACGAATCCGATGTGGTCGCCCGCTGCGCCAGAGTTGGTGCCACCCTTGAAGTTCTGTGCAACGGCATCGCGTCGCGTGTGCTGATTAGCGCCAAACCCAGCGTTCCAGGATGCCCCAACGTCCCTAGGCGCGAACCGGGTTGCACGACTAAGGGTGTCGAACTTTTCCCCTCCAGCCAGATTGGCGTCGAGCCTTCGAACTTCGCCGCTAAACTGGGTCCCGTTCTCGCCCTCGGCAAACGGAATGTGATACTCATCGCGCACGAACTCGATCAGATTCGCGGTTGTCACCGTTAGTGTTGTGCTCGGGTTGAAGATTGTCAGGTTCTCCAGAAACATGTAGTGCGAGGTTGGGGTGCTGACGATACGGGCATTGAGGGCCACGGTGCACCCGCCGCCACCCGGTAGGTCCTCCGGAAGGATGCTGATGTACCCAAGCCTGGGGTCATTGTCGAAGGGGCCGTTATCGTTGGTCTGGATTTCGGTTCCCCAGAATAGAGTGAACGCAAGCGCTTTGACTGTGGAAGCACCCATCGCTCCCACAAACGCGAGCAGTTTGGGGGCGACAGCCCCGGGAGAACGCCGCAAAGCCATGGAAACTCCTCCTCCGCCCGCCAAAGTTGGCAAGGCAACAGGGCAAATATAGCGGGGCCCGCTGTATTGCGGGCCAGCAATGTTGCCAGGTTATGCAACTTTTGGCCACTTACTACTCCACGAGAGGGGCCGTAGTTCGTCATTGGGCTGGGCCTGGCCAATAACGAACACAAGAGTTGAGCCTATCCCGTACCGCTCATGCTTTCAGCCATAATTTCCCAAGCCGCATGAAACAACCCAAGCCCCTCAAACGCGTCCTCGTTAAGCTCTCGGGGGAAGTGCTTGCCGGGACCAGCGGATTTGGGCTGGACTTAGGCGTTCTGGCTTACATGGCCAAAGAGGTCGCCGCGGTCGTTCAGGCCGGCACTCAAGTTGCGATCATCATTGGGGGCGGCAACTTCATTCGCGGCGAGCGGTTCAGCGGAGACACGGGAATTGACCGCAACGTGGCGGATCAAATGGGGATGCTGGGCACCATCATTAACGGGCTTGCGCTCATGTCGGCCATCGAGAAGGCGGGCGTGCCCACGCGGGTTCAGAGCGCCATCGAGGTGCATGAAGTGTGTGAGTCGTTCATCCGCCGCCGGGCCATCCGTCACCTGGATAAGGGGAGGGTGGTGGTGTTTGCCGGCGGAACCGGAAACCCCTATTTCACGACGGACACCGCGGCGGCCCTGCGCGGCCTTGAGATCGAGGCCGAGTGCCTGATCAAGGCGACGAAGGTCGACGGAATCTACGACAAAGACCCCAAGAAGTACCCGGACGCGAGGCGCTACGACCGGGTCACCTTTGAACAAGCGATCTCTCAGCGGCTGGCCGTGATGGACCAAACCGCATTCACCATGTGCCGAGACAACCACTTGCCGATCGTGGTCCTTGACTTCCACCAGCCCGGAGCGCTTTTGCGCGCGGTGCGAGGCGAAAGCGTCGGCACCTTCGTCGGAGAAGAAGCATGACAGTTGAATCCATCCTCAGCGAAACCGAAACGAAGATGAAGCACGCCATCGATGCGATGCTTCACGACTTCCAGACCATTCGAACCGGCCGTGCCAGCGCCATGGTGCTGGACCGCGTCAAGGTGGACTACTATGGCGTCGAGACCCCCGTCACTCAGGTGGCAAACGTCAGCGTGCCGGAGCCGCGTCAGCTCATGATCACGCCCTATGAAAAGCACATGATGGGAGTGATTGAGAAGGCGATCCAAAAGAGCGACCTTGGCATCAACCCTACCAACGACGGCCAGAACATCCGGCTCAACTTCCCACAGATGACCGAGGAGCGTCGCAAAGAGCTGGTCAAGCAGGTGAACTCGCGTTCCGAGCAGGGGTGCGTGGCGATCCGGAACGTCCGGCACCACTCGATCGATCACCTGAAGCAGCTTCAAAAGGACAAAACCATCAGCGAGGACGACCTGAAGGTCAACGAAGCCAAAGTTCAAAAGCTGACCGATAAATACATCGCCGAAGTCCACGACCACCAGAAGAAGAAGGATGCCGAGTTGATGGAGGTCTAGGGAGTTCCTTCCGCGAGAAGCGATAGGCGAGAAGCGAAGAAGCGAGAAGCGAAAGGCGAGAAGCGGAGAGGCGAAAGGCGAGAAGCGAAGGGCGAGGGGCGAGTGTCGGAAGACTGATGTCGAATGTCGTATGACGAATGACGAATGACGGATGAGGTAACAGAACCCCATATCCTACACCTCACGCCTCAGACCTCGGACCTCAGACCTCACACCTCAGACCTCAGACCTGCCACCGGAGCTGAACATTGCATCCTGACAAAGCCCCGCTGAACTCTGTACAGGCGTCTGCCGTCGCCGCAGGCATCGACCTATCGCGACTGCCCGTCCATATCGCCGTGATCATGGACGGCAACGGAAGGTGGGCCGAGGCCAAAGGGCTCCCAAGACTTCTCGGCCATCGCGAAGGCTACAAGACGCTCCGCCAGGTGCTGCTCGACGCCAATGAGCTTGGCATCCGCTACCTCACCGTCTACGCCTTTTCCGCCGAGAACTGGAGGCGTCCGCGCGAGGAGGTCGACGGCCTCATGGCGCTCATCGAACAGGCCGCCCGCCAAGAGCTGGCGGTCATGCACCGAAACGGGGTCCGTGTTCGGGTGGCGGGCCGCGTCGAGGAGCTGCCGGCGGGTCTACAAGAGGCCCTGCGCGAGGGCGTCGACACCACGCGCGGCAACACTGGGATTGGCTTCACGCTCGCAATCAACTATGGCGGGCGGGCCGAGATTCTGGATGCCGTGAAGGCGATCGTTCACGAAGGGGTCTCACCGGAAGCCCTCAGCGAGGATTCCATCGCCGAGCGCCTTTACAACCCCGACGTCCCCGAGCCCGACCTCATGATTCGAACCGCCGGCGAGCTTCGCTGGAGCAACTTCTTGCTTTGGCAAGCGGCCTATTCCGAACTTTGGGTAACCGACGACCCTTGGCCCGCTTTCTCGACCGGCCACCTTCTGCGCGCCGTGGCCCACTTTCAGTCCCGAGTACGGAAGTTTGGGGGGTTGCCGGGGGCTTCCTCGTAGAATCGCCTGGATTCCTGGCGAATTTGCTTGGAACTTTTTTCTTGGATGTCGGTCCAATTGCCTGTAGACTTTACGAGGGAGTTGGCCTTGAAACGTATCATTACACTTCTATCTCTCTTCGTTCTCGTGACGAGCGTCGCGCTGGCCCAAAGCCGCGTGATCCGTGGCGAAATGACCCTGACTTACGGCTATGTCACCGGGCCCGACGGCAAAAAGCACTCGGTTGCCGGCGTCCGCGTGCCTTGGACTGCCGTCCCGATCAAGACGGGGTACGTCAAGGGCGGCGGCTCGAACCAAGAGATCACCGCGCTCCAGACGACCTATAAGAATGACAACGGAGAAGGCTCCTACGTCGTGACCGGCGACATCACGGGACAAGAATCCTATCCTTGCCCCAGCGCTTGCGACGATGTGACCACCACGGCGCCAGGCCAGGGCGGCGTTTGGAAACAGCTCACGGTCGGCTATCAGCCGCGAGGACGTGAGGAAGTGCTGCTACGGTGGATCTCCTTTGATGACTACGAAGGTGGACATGGTGCAGGCATTTCGGCGATGTACAACGCCGTGAACGATTTCGGCGGGTACTTCACCTTCGACGAAACGCGCTTCCAAGATTTATCGGTCGCCTATAAGGTCACCTTCGACATCTCGGACGCCAATGCCGCGGTGGACGACGGCATGTTCTACTTCGCCTCTCAGATCCGCGAGCCCGACCCCATCTATTTCATGGGGATCATTATTGGGGACACCGGCGAGGGCGCTCTGAACCAGAACTTCTGGACGGTCTTTAGCCTGAACAACCCTACGGTCGGCAATAGCGATGAGGGCTTCTGGTTCGACTACGATCCGCTCGACGGAACCTATGACGAATATGAGTTCGACACTTTCGGCGGCGACCATCCGGGCGCCAATCTGCTGGTCCAGATCGACGTCGGAGGCACCGCTCAGCAGCTCCACCCCGCGACAATCAGCCGCTACCACGGCCGCTACATCTCGGGCGACGTGCTGAGCGTCTATGACACTGACGCTGAGTTTTATGTCCTGGACAACTTCGACCAATCTGGCGACTTCATCTATCCAATCGGGGTAGAGATGCAGACGCTGTCGCCCTCGACGGCCATCACGGGCCTCCGCCTGACCTGGCATGGAAAGATGCAGTACAGCGGGTTCATCCAGAAGGTGAGCTTGTACAACTACGACTTCGCAAGATGGGATGTGGTCTATACCGGCCCCATCACCAACAATGTGGTCCAGTACGACAAGCTCGTGAACAGCTCCAAAGCCAAGGAATATGTGAGGAAAACCGGCACGAAGCTCATGCGGGCCCGAGTCGAGATCAGGGAAGAGGTGCTCAACCACCCCAGGCTCTGGCGGTTCTCGCTGGACGACTTCAGCTGGATCGTCACGAAGCCCTAGTCCACTCCCAAACAAGAACGGCCCTGCTCCGCGCGGAGCAGGGCCTTACTGCGTCGGGGAGTCTATTTCTGGGCCGCGGGAGCCTTGAACTGCTCGACGTACTTGAGACAACAGGCGCGAATACGTCCACGGATTCGATTGATGTAGGCCGCGCGTTCGGTTGGCGAAATGGCGCCTCTTGCGTCGAGCAGATTGAACGTGTGGGAGCACTTTAGCGCCAAGTCATAGGCCGGGTAGACCAGCGCCATCGGCCCGGTTTGCACGCCATCTGGGACTTCGCCAGACGTCTCGCGCGTGGTCAGGATCCCTTGCTCGGCATCCCAGTGAACCTTGGTCTCGATCGTGCGTCTGGACTCGGCTTCGAACATGTCGAACATCTTGAACAGCATTTCGGTGCTGGCGACCTCGAAGTTGTAGACATTGTCTTGCATCTCGAGCTCCCAGTCCACGCTTCGATAGGACAGAGAATCGGTCCACATAAGGTCCTCCCAGAAGGAGTTTTGGCCGTTCAGCATCAGGCAGAGGCGCTCGGGACCGTAAGTGATCTCGGCGCATACGGGATTGCACTCGATGCCACCCATCTGCTGGAAGAAAGTGAACTGGGAGATCTCAGTGCCGTCGAGCCAGACTTCCCAGCCGACCCCGGCAGCGCCGGCAGCTTGGGATTCCCAGTCGTCCTCGACCAGTCGCACGTCGTGCTTCTTCGTGTCGAAGCCAAGCGCATCCAGCGAGCCCATGTAAATGTCCACGATGTCGTCAGGGGACGGCTTGAGGATCACTTGATACTGGTAGTAGCGCTGGCTGCGCTGCGGGTTGCGGGTGTACCGACCGTCGGCAGGTCTGCGTGAGGGCTGGACGTAGGCGACGTTCCACGACTCGGGCCCCAGGACGCGAAGGGAAGTTGCGGGGTGCATGGTGCCTGCCCCGACCTCGATGTCGTAAGGTTGCAGAATGGCGCAGCCCTGCTTGGCCCAATAGCCGTTGAGGGTGAAGATGAGGTCCTGAAACGTCACGGGGGAGATTGTACTTGGACAGGGGGCCTGCGGATAAACTCGGCGCGATGCGCTGCATGATCGTGATCCCGGCCCGGATGGGCAGCACACGCTTTCCCGGCAAGCCGTTGGTGGACCTCTGTGGACGCCCGATGATCCAGTGGGTGGTCGAAGCCGCGCAGGTCTCGGGCGTAGCAGACCGAATTCTTGTGGCGACTCCCGATCCTGAGATTGTCGAGGCATGCGCCAGGTTCGGCGCCGAGGCGGTCTTGACGCGCGCCGACCATCCTTCGGGAACGGACCGGATCGCCGAGGTGGCCGAATCGAGGATCGCCGATGTTTATGTCAACGTTCAGGGCGACGAACCTCTGATCAAGCCCGAGACCATCCGCGCCTGCGCAGACCCGATGCTGAATGACGCAGCGATCCAGATGGCGTCGGTCTTCAGCGAGTGCGAGCCGGAGGAGGTGGAGCACCCGGCGGTGGTGAAGGTGGTCACGGATCGAGCGGGTTACGCGCTCTATTTCAGCCGGTATGCGATCCCGTTCGAGCGAATTCCAAGGGTCGCACCGGTGAAGAAGCACGTGGGCATCTATGGCTACACACGCAAGGCTCTGATGGACTTCGCCACGTGGCCACCCTCGCCCCTAGAGCAGACCGAGAGCCTGGAGCAGCTTAGGTTCCTGGAGAACGGCGTGCGGATCTTCATGGCGGAAGGGGCAGGGTCGGAGCTGGCGGTGGATACGCCTGAGCAGGCGGAGGAGGTCCGCAGGATTCTGGAGGGAGGGTAAGGCCATGTATACATTTGTTGTTACGATCCCGATTCTGCTCTTCGTCGGCACTCTGCTCGCAGTTGCGGTGTGGTATGCCGTGAAAGCTGGGAGGAGCAAGTAGCCTCGTGGCCCAGGCTATAGGGCTCGCTCAGGCGGGCCGGGCCACGAGCACAACAGACGGAAAATGACGCCATCATCGGAGCCTGAAGACCTCTGCATTCGGGTTGCCATCCTGCTAGGAAACCGCAATCGATACCGGGCACGGTTCGACGCCGAGACATTGATCGGGTTCTATCGCTACTTTGACTTCCCGAAAGATGAGGTCGTACGGGCCTTCGGCGATTACGCTCCCAATGTAGTAGAGAAAGGGTGGAGGGTCATTTCGGAGTACTTCGGAGATGGCGGCGCTGGCGTCGCAGCGATGTTGAAGCCACCCAAGAGATGGCTGTGACAGAATCCGACGCTTCTCTTCAGCCGCATTGAACCTACGATATACTGAATCACCGCTCATCGCCCGTCGCCCGTCGCCCGTCGCTTCCACCGCCCATGACCTCCCCAGCCTACGAAATCAGCCACGAATGGGAAGAGCCCCAGGAGCTCATGGACCTGCTTGATCAGATTCGCGAGCAGCATCCTGAGATCGACGTCGCCAAGGTCCGCTATGCCTACTACATGGCCGAGCAGGCGCATGCCGGCCAGACCCGCGACTCCGGTGAACCTTACATCACACACCCTCTCGCCGTAGCGCGCATCCTTGCCGAGCTCGAGATGGACGAGGACACGATCGTCGCGGCGCTGCTGCATGACGTGATCGAAGACACGGAGACCTCGCGCGAGTCGATCAGCAAACAGTTCGGGTCTGACGTGCTCGCGCTGATCGAGGGCGTCACAAAGCTGAAGTTCCAGAACCTCTTGGAGGGCTCCGATGTCCAGCGGGCGCGTGCCGAAAGTACCCGCGCCGCAGAGAATCTTCGCAAGATGCTCCTTGCGATGGCAAAGGACTTCCGCGTGATCATCATCAAGCTCGCGGACCGGCTCCACAACATGCAGACCCTGGACGCCCTGCCGCCCGTCAAGCGCACGCGCATCGCCAACGAGACCCTGGACATCTACGCTCCCCTCGCTGCGCGCCTGGGAATCTGGGACGTCAAGTGGCAGCTTGAGGACGCTGCGTTCCATGCCCTTCACCCTCGGGAGTTTGAGGAGGTGAAGGAGCTTGTGGCCAAGAGCCACCGCCAACGGGAATCGGAGATTCAGCGGGCGATCGTAACGCTTCGCGAGCGCTTGGAGCGCAAGGGCATGCGACACGTGGAGATCGCCGGCCGCCCGAAGCACCTCTACAGCATCTTTCAAAAGATGGTCAAGCAACGCCGGAGCTTCGACGACATCCATGACCTCCTGGCTTTGCGCGTAATCGTGGACGAGGTCAGCGACTGCTACCTCGCCCTCGGTGTGGTCCACGAGCTCTGGATGCCCATCCCGGGACTCTTTTACGACTACATCGCCAAGCCCAAGCCGAACGGCTATCAGTCGCTGCACACGAAGGTCATGGGCTACAACGGCGAGCCTTTGGAAGTGCAGATCCGCACCAAGGCCATGCACCGCGTGGCCGAGCACGGCGTGGCCTCGCACTGGGCCTATAAAGAAGGCAAGATCGAGCTCACCGAGGCCGCGCGCCTGGCAAGGCTAAGAGAGCAGCTCTTCGACTGGTCCAGCGACGCGAAAATGAGCTCCGACTTCCTCAGGAGCCTCAGCACCGACCTCTTCAGCGAGCAGGTCTTCGTGTTCACGCCGAAGGGCGATGTGCTCGACTTGCCCAAAGAGTCCACTCCAGTGGATTTCGCGTTCCGCGTGCACACGCAGCTTGGCCTGACCATCGTTGGCGCAAAAGTGAACGGCGTGATGGTGCCGCTCAACTCCAAGCTGCAGAACGGCGATGTGGTTCAGCTCATCACTCGCAGCAACGCGACCCCGAGCATGGACTGGATGGAGTTCGTCAAGTCGGCCCATGCCCGCAGCAAGCTCAAGGCTTACTTCCGGCGCAACAGTCGCGAGGTGGACGCCGAGCGCGGAAAGGACTCGGTCGCCCGCGAGCTGAAAACCCAGGGCGCCGACCCCAAAATGATGCTCACCGAGGACCGCATCAGCGCGATCCTGCCGCACTTCGACGGGTGCGCAGAGGCGATCGACCTCTTTGCCAAGGTGGGTTCCGGGGTGCTCTCTGCCTTCAGCGTCGCAGCCCGCTTGCGTGGCCCCGAGACCGAGGCCAAACCCGCCGACACCATCCACACGTCAAAGTCCCGCGAGGGACGGCTGACGGTCACCTCCGACGGAGTGGACAACATGCTCGTCAAGCGGGCGCGGTGCTGCGACCCGATCCCCGGCGACGATGTGAAAGGCTACGTGACCCGCGGGCGCGGCATCATCATCCACCGAACCATCTGTCCGAACGCCGCAAAGATGATCCAGGCCGAGCCCGAACGGCTCCTCGATCTGGACTGGCCGAAGGACGGGGAAACGCACTCGGTACAGCTCAAGATCACGACGGTGAACCGACAGGGCCTTCTGGCCGACGTAAGCACGGTCTTCGGCGAGCAGAAGGCGAACATCTCCTGGGCGAAGATCAAGACGCTGCAGAACAACACGGCCGAGATCGAGATCGCCATCGATGTGACGGACATCGATCACCTGGCGCAGGTGATGAACCGGCTTAGCAACTACTCCGACGTCATCAGCGTGCTGCGTATGTTTGGCAGGACGTCGGGGAGGTAAGTGTGAGAGCCATCCTCCAACGTGTTTCGTCAGCTTCCGTCTCTGTGGACGGCGAGGTCGTGGGCCAGATCGGGCAGGGACTGGTTGTGCTCGTGGCTGCGCACCGGGAAGACACAGAGGCCAATGCCGGCAAGATGGCGGACCGGGTGTGGGGCTGCAGAATCTTCAATGACGCGGAAGGGAAGATCAACTTGGCACTAAAGGACTTTGGGGGTAGCGGTGGTTCGAGTGGCAAGAGTGGTGAGAATGGTGAGAATGGTGAGGGTGGTCCGGTGCAACTCTCACAATTATCTCAACTATCACCGTCCCCTGCGGTCCTTGCTGTTTCCAATTTCACCGTATACGGCGACACGACCCAGCGGCGGCCGAGCTTTGTCGAGTCTGCGCCCTACGATCGCGGCAAGGAGCTTTTCGACCGCTTTGTCGAGGGGCTTCGCAAGCTCGGATGTCCGGTGGAGACCGGGGTCTTTGGGGCGCACATGGAAGTGTCGCTGGTCAATGATGGACCGGTGACGGTGATTGCCGAAGCCTGAAAACGCCGCCCACCGAGCGCGAAGCCGAGATGAGGAGATGAAGGGATGAGGAGCAGGTCTTCCGCGCCCGCTACTGCGAACCGGAGGAGGGGGCAGAACCGCCTCCCCCATCCAAGACCCGGAAAGGCAGACTGAGAGTCTGCCCCACGTGGGAGCGCCCCTTTGGCCCGGTGTTCCATCGTCCCTTCGTCCCTACAGTTTGCTCAGGTCCGGACGAAGGAGGTGAAACCCCTTCGCATGTTGGATTCGATTGGCCACCGCGAGAATCGTTCCCTCGTCGTGCAGGCGGCCGACCAGTGAGATGCTCCTCTGTCTGCCCTGGTCATCCAAGCCGTATGGCACCAAGACCTGCGGATGACCGGTGAGGTTCGTCGTGAACAGCGTCGTTCCGCCCGTCCCCGAAGCAACGAAGAGGTCCAAGTCTTCCAGTTGCTCTTCAAAGCGCTTCATGTGCAGCGTACGGCCCCGCATGGCTCGCAGGTAGTCGACCCCGGACACGAACCGGTTGCTTTTGTAGGTGCTGGGCCAGGCGCTGTTCTTCAGAAGTTCGATATCGGGGCTCCGAGCAAAGTCGTCGAAGGCGGCCGCGGCCTCGACTCCAAGGATCACATTAACTCCGTCAGGGACGGGGTCGAAGCGTACGGGCCGGAGCCGGACACCGAGGCTGGATAGGAGTTTGAGGTGATCGCTTTTCTCGATCAACGACGCGTCATTGGGGTCATCGTTTGGACCGATCACAAATCCGACTTTCAGGCGCTTCATGTCGAGAGTAGGGTTCCAGGAGAACGGCTTGTCAACCGAACTTCCATCTGCCGGATCCGCGCCGTGAATGGCCGCGAACACAAGCGCGCAATCCTCCGCGGTCCGGCAGATCGGCCCTATCTTGTCCATGGTCCACGACACGGCCATTGCGCCACGACGGCTCACCCTGCCGTACGTGGGCCTCAGGCCCGTGACGCGACACTGGTGGCTGGGGGAGACGATCGAGCCGAGGGTCTCGGTCCCGATTGTGAAGGCCACGAGGCCCGCGGCGGTCGCGCATGCTGAGCCCGCAGAAGAGCCACTGGATCCTTGGGCAGGGTTCCACGGGTTCTTCGTCCTGCCGGCGAACCAGACGTCGCCTTGGGCCAATGCGCCCATGCTCAGCTTGGCGACGATCACAGCGCCGGCAGCCTGCAAACGCTCAACCAGCGCGGCGTCATAGCTGAACACCTGCTTTCGATGAGGCTCCGAGCCCCAGGTCGTCGGGTCGCCCTTGGTCGCGAAGAGGTCCTTGACTCCGCACGGAATGCCGTGGAGAGGTCCGCGCCATTTGCCCTGGGACGATTCCCGATCGGCCTGTTTAGCTGCGGCGAGGGCCTTGTCCTCGAGCAACGTCACCACGCACAAGAGCTTGTCGCCATAGGTCTTGAGCCTCTGCAGGTAGAGCTGGGTGAGCTCCAGGGAGGTCACATGCCTTGCGCGAAGCAAGGCTCCGAGCTCCCGGACCGAGAGGAAGGCCAGGTCCTCCGCTCGCGACGGCCTCTTGGGGTTTCGAACGGGCGTGGGTCGAAAAACGGCTTTGCCCCGGTTCGGAGCCATGCCGACCGGGATGAACTTCACGGGCGGCTCAACCTCGTAGGTGATAGGTAGGCCGTGCGCTGCGCGCACACCGCGGGCAAGAGATCGTACGGCGTTCAGGATGCCCTGCAACTGCTCATCGGTAAAGGTGAAATCGCCGACCTTCTGAGCGCCCTTGAGGTCTTCGAGCGTGAGGTCGGGCAGCGGGATTTGGCTGCCGCCTTGTGGGTCAGCCATAGGCAGGATTCCCTCCCATGCCAGAAGCTCAGGCGGCACTTTGCCGGCCATTCCAGTCGCTGCAGCAGCCGAAAGCAATCCAACCAGAAACTGCTTGCGAGAGACGTCCTTTGGGGAGGGCATGCGCTATGGGTTCGACCGGGAGGGCTCTGGCTCCTGCCGGATGATGGGCGAAGGGCGAGGCGCGAAGGGCGATAGCGGACCCAGATGGCCACCTCGCCCCCTGGGGAGAGGTCGGTGAACGAAGTGAACCGGGTGAGGGGGGCGCGTAGAGCGAGTGCCTTTGGGCTTTTGTACCTTTGCGAGAAGTCCGTGGACATCTTCCATCACCCGCACTTTCTTAGGTCATCGGCTGGTGGACGGTTGCTCCAGTGTCTCCCACCCCAGCCCCTCCCTCAGTTTCGCTCTGCAAAGCCAAGGGAGGGGCTATCCACCTTCGATAGACCCAAACCGCCAACAATCCAAACGCCGCCCCCACAGCCCAACCCAGGAGTATCTGGCTCGGATAGTGGACGCCCACATAAGCCCGGCTCAGGCCCACCCCAAACGCTAGCGCGATCCAGGGCCAGCCCCACCGGCCAAGCAGAGCCGTAAAGACCGATGCCACGGCTGCCATGCTGGCTGAATGGGCAGAAGCGGTGCCAAAGCTGGTGAGCCGCTTAACGCGAAGGATGAGGTCTGGCTCAACGGGATCGGCACACGGCCTCGGCATGCGAAGGCCCTCTTTCAGCAGGTCGCAGGTCTCATTGGAGATCAGCCAAGCCAGCACGGCAAGAATCGCCGCCGCCCGCCACCGCCCCCCCTTGACGATGAAGAGCACGACGACGCAGGCCAGCAGAGCTCGGACCACCGGCTCCTTGTTGCCCTCGCTGAGAAACCGAAACCACGGCGCCAGCGCCTCGGGCCAATGGTTGATCCAGTGAAACAGCGCGCCGTCAAGGCTCGCCAAGGGGGTCACTGAGACGCCCCGAATTGCGACCAGTCGCCCAGATACAGCACCTCTTCCTCAAGCAAGACCCCAAACCGTTCGAGGACCTTGGCTTTGGCGTGTTCCGCCAAGTGGCGGATCTCGGTGGCCGATGCGTCGCCGACGTTGACGATGAAGTTCGCGTGCTTTGGGCCGAGGACGGCCCCGCCGAGCCGGTATCCCTTCAGCCCCACGGCCTCGATCAGGTAGCCGCTGGGCACGACGCCGGCCCTGCGGAGCTGTTCGGGCAGCCCTTCGAGCCTGCCGGCAAGTTCGTTGTCGTTGACATTCTTGAAGAAGCTCCCGGCGCTGGCCTGAGGCGGCTGCTTGGAGATTCGCTGGCGCTGGTAGTCACGAGCCTCATCATAGATCGCTTTGGGGTTGCCCTTGGACAGCTCGAACCTTGCGGCGAGAAGCACGATGGACGGCGCGTTGGGGCGTCTCAAGATGGAGTCTCGATAGGCAAATTGCAGGAACGACGGCTCCACCCACCGGCGCTCCCCCTCAAACACGATCTCGATCGCCTTCAGATGGTCGCTGATGTTGCTGCGGTAGGCGCCCGCGTTGCTTACGAGCGCCCCGCCGACGGTCCCCGGTATGCCCACGGCGAACTGCAAGCCTTTCAGGCCACGTTGAGCCGTCTTGAGGAAGACCTCTTGCAGCGCCGCTCCCGCAGAAGCCAGCACGGTTCCATCGGCCTTGACCTCGATGTGCCTTGCAGCCTGAATCGCCACAAGCCCCGGCACGCCTGTGTCGCTCGGAAGAACGTTGCTCCCCATGCCGAGCCAAACGGCGTTTATCCCGGACTTCTGGCAATGCAGGGCCACCGCGGCGCAATCGTTAATCGTCCGGCAGACCGTCAGGCGCTCCGCGGGACCTCCCGCTCGCAGCGTCGTAAAGGGCTTGAGCGGCTCGCTCGCGAGGGTCGGGAAAGGGAAGACATCCGCCGTTTTCATGGGTGGGCCACGCCCTGGCCGTAGGGGCGCTTGGGCAGCGAGATGTTCGGCTCGGCGATGTATTCCGGGAGCAGCTCAAACGGGGTGAGCGGCATTACCTGGCCCAGCAATGGCCCTGCGTGTTCTGCGAGGGGATAGTTGGCCTCGTTCCGGTCGGCGGCATAACCAAAGGCGCCTTTGGGCCATTCGTCTTGATGCGAAAGTGCCGGCTGTCCGGGATGGCGCACGAAGTACGAGCCCTTTTTGGCGCCTATGGCTACGGTCTTGCAGGGTGAGATCAGATCGAAGCTGGAAACGCCGCCGCAAGTCTTGCCTTGGGCGTAGGCGAGCGTCTTGGCGAGGATGACGCCCACGCGAACGCCGGTAAAGCTGCCCGGTCCAACGTCAGCCACGAACAGCTCGATGTCTGGTGCCGACTTGTCCAAGCCTTCGAGCAATTCCATCAGGCCGCTCAGGATCACGGCCCCCGCGTTGCGCCCAGCAAGCTCAGAATGAGTCGCCAAGAGTGCGCCTGTATCAGAGAAAAGGGCCACACTGGCCAGCGGGCTGGACGTGCTGAACACCGCGGTCAAGGGGTTGGCTCCAGACACATGACCGCCACGATCTTGACCAGAGTCGCCTTGTTCGCGCCGCCCTCGCCCGGCGGGCCGATCCAGGTGAGCACAAAGTAGAGGTCGCCCGAAGCGCCGGCCGATTCGAAGCTCGCGATCGCGCCTTCCTTACCTTGTCCGGTTCTCCAGGTGTGGGCTTCATACGCCCCCGCGAGGTTCTTCTTCGGGGTTGTCTCTTCGCGTTCGTTCGACTTTTCGAAGCTGGAGAGCGAGGCGACGGAGGCTTTCAGCAGGGCCCTGCCCGGTGCGACCGAGTCCAGGGTCGAGGCGGCGGTGACACGGAACGTCCCTGGAAGCCCGGGAAAGGAGACGGTGATGGCGTTGGCTTCGGCCCCCTCAACCTTCGAGCCCTCCGGCAGCCTCAAGGTCACGTCCTTTCCGGCGGCGCGAAGGGTGGCTTTGACCGAACCCTTGACTTCGATTTGAGCTTTGCCCTTGCCCACTTCCACGATGGGAGGGGGCTTGGCAATCGCGGGCTTCGGCTTGCCCTTTCCGGGGGGTTCGGGAATCCGGTTTGGGTCCTCCGGTTTGGGCAGCGAGCCGTCCAGGGTCCTCAGGCTCTCAAAGGCGCCGCGCACCGCGAACTCAACCTCTTCAAAGCTGGCCTGAGGGCACACCAGCCGGAAGAGCATCTTTTGTTCGGTCTGGCTGAAAACCAGCCCCTGCAGGATCGTCTTGGTGGAGCCGCCAACGGCGCCTTCGGTCTTGGTGAGCAGCAAGGGCACGCCGAGAATCACTTCGCGCCACTGCCGGACCACCTCCAAGCGCTGGGAATTGGCGATTTGCAGCTGGGTCAGTTCCCAGTTGTCCTCCGGGCCGATGTACCCCGCACGGTGGATCTCCAGTATCGACTCGGAGCCATCTGCCGACGGGATCACGAACTTGGCGTCGGTCTTCTTCTGCGTGAGTTTCCACGCTCTCGGGTATTCAAAAGAAAGTCCAAGCTGCGCGTCTTGAAAGAGCGCCGGGCCGCTCTGGGGTGACCCCTGGAGCAGCAGCAAGAAGCCGAGGAGCGGTGCCGGGCTGTTCATCTCTCGGTATTGTGACGAATCTGCGAGGGCAGCAGGATCACGAACCGCGCGCCAACTCCTTCTTCTCCGCATTCGATGGCGGTGCCCCCGTGCGCCTGGGCGATGCCTTTGACGATGGAGAGCCCCAAACCCATTCCTTTCACGCGCCCGCTGCGGAAGGGCTCGAAGATGGCCTCCTTCTGGTCCTGCGCAACGCCTGGTCCGTCGTCTTCGACCGCGATTTTGAGAAAAGGCCTGTGCCTCGGCAACTTGCCCGCCACGAGTTCGCCCTCCGTCGCTTGACCCGTCTCGATGCGCAGCTCGCCCTCGTCGATCCAGTTGAGTGCGTTCTCGATGAGTTCGGAAACGGCCCTCCTCAGGCGGACCGGGTCGGCCTCGGCCATGGGAAGACCCTCATCGAGGTTCATCTTGAGGCGGATTGGGCCGCGCTTGGGGAACACCTCGTTGGCGGTCTCCGCGACGAGGCGGTTCAGGTCTGAGGCGGTCTTCGTGAGCTGGGTCGCGGAGACAAAGTCCCTGAAGTCCTGAAGAATCTCCGTCAGCCGGTCCACGTTGGTCACGAGGCTCGTTTGAACCTCTTTGAGCTCTTCAGGGTTGGGGCTGTTCTGGTTCAACAGATGCCCCAACTCGTTCACGTCGCCTCGAAGTGCGAACACACGGTTGCCGATCATGTGGGAGCTTTTGGCGCTCAGCTCGCCCCAGGCCACCATGCGCTCGGAGTGCACCAAACGGTTCATAGCCCGGATCGACTCGAGGCCGGTCGCCACTTGCTCCGAGATCGCGTGGAGCACGGCGAGATCGGTCTCTGTGAAGCGGTTGTCCAGATATTCGTTTTGGCTCTTTTTGCGGAGCACCCGGATCACGCCGAGCGTCCTGGACCGGCCCACCACCGGCACGGCGAGGAAGCTGGCGATCTGGTCGCTGGCGAACTCGACGTACTTGCCGCGCCACCGCGGGTTCTCGCTCGGGTGGTTCAGCAGGACGGGCTGGCCGGTCTCGCAAGCCCATCCCGTGCAGCCCTCGCCGGGGAGGTAGCTGATCTCTCCCACCATGCCTTCAAGGCTGCCCACTGAGGCCCTGAGAACGTAGGACGAGGTCGCCGAATCCCAGATAAAGATGCTGCAGGCCTGGAAGCGCAGCACTTCTTTCGCCACCTTCATGACGCGGGAGACCAATTCCGATTCGGAGAGCGCCGAGTCCAGAGCGTTGCCCACCAGCATCAGGGCCTCTTCCATCTGCTCTTGCTCGGCGCGGTCCAGAATCATCGCCGCGAGCCCCGCCATGACTCGGCAGGTCTCAAAGTGCAGGTCGGTATAGGCCTCTCTCTTGTCCGATTCGGCGTTCAGAACGGCCACGATTCGCCCGTGGCGGTCCCGGATGGGGAAGGCGATCTCGCTCTCGGTGGAGTCGAACAGCTTGCGATAGCGCTGGTCTTTCTGGACGTCTCCGGAGAGGTACGGCTCGCCCGTCGCGGCGACGGTGGCCACAATCCCGTCTCGCTCGTTGATGTCCACCTTGACGCCGAGCTCCGAGATCGGCTGCCACTCGGGGCCAGCTCCATAAAGCAGCTCCATGAGAGCCAGCTCGTCGTTTAGGACGGCGAGCATGACGTTGCGGCTCTGCGTGAGCTCCAAGGTGCTCTTGGCAAGCGATTCGAGCGCGGACGACGGGTCGCGGTCGGCCGCTATGGCCTGCACAAGGTCGGCGAGGGCCTTGGAGCACGTCATGGGTCCATTATGAAGTCCGAGCGCGCTGAACGCCCCGGCTCACTTTTCGTCGTAGAAGCGCCAGCCTGGATTGAAGTCCCGCTTGACGTCGGCGTTGGTGAGGATCGCGCGCAGCATCGCCACAGGCATTGCGCCCGACTGCAGGATTGTGTCGTGGAACTGCCGGTCCGTCATCTTCTTGCTATCCACCAGCTGCCTATGCAGCGCCCGGAACTGGAGCCCTCCTAGCATGTACGCACACTGGTACAGCGGCCCATAGCCTCCCATGAACGAGCGTCGGACCTCTGCGCTCGCGTTGTCGGGCTCGAATCCCACACGATCTATCAGGAACTTCACGCACTGGTCGGGGGTCCACTTTTCCAGGTGGAAGCTGAGCGAGAAGATGATTCTGGCGCAGCGGTGCATGCGCCAAAACAGCATCCCAACGCGGTTTTCCGGGGTCTTCGGGAATCCCTTGTCCCAAAGCAGCATCTCCCAATACAGCGCCCAGCCCTCGATCCAGAACGGCGTGGAAAACATCTCGCGCTGGGGCTGGTAGCGGTCGGTCATGAAGCCTTGCATGTGATGGCCGGGGATCAGCTCGTGCTGAACCGTCGCCCGCGCGAAATGGCGGTTGTTGCCCCGCATGCTCATCATCTTGGCCTCGTGCGACATTCCGTCCGTCGGGTAACTGACTTGGATGACTTCGCCACCCAGGAAGAACGGGTTTCGCAGTTGAGCTTCGGCGGACATCATATCCATGCGCCAGGTCTCCTTGGCCAGGTCGGGCACCGTGAGAAGGTCCCGCTTCTCGACGAATTCGATCGCCTCAAGCGCCAGTTCGCGAATCAGCTCAGGCTGCTTCCCAGGCTCGACGTAGTCTTGCTTGACCTTTTCGAGGGCCTTCTTCCAGTCCTCGCCAAAGCCCATGTCCTGCGAGGCTTTCAGCATTTCCGCATCGCACCAGGCGAACTCATTGTTAGCAACCTCAAGCAGCTCTTCTGCGGTGTAGGGAATAAGTTCCGACTCGAATTCGATCTTGAGCGCGTCGGACCCGATCGGGTTGCCGATGATCGTGGTCTTGTCGTCTGCCTTGATTCCGACGATCTTCTCCTTGAGGAAGTTGGAATAGCTCTGGAGCGCGGTGTCGAACGCCTTGTAGGGCTCATCCACCCACCAGTCGAACTCGGGCAGATAGCCGTTGTAAAACCTGTACCAGCCCGCGAGGGTCTGCTTGAAAGAAAGGGCCAGGTCGGCGGCCCGATTGGCGGTGGTGCGCTTGTAGGGGGATTTCTGGTGCTTGGTTTCGATCTCCTTTTGGGCGCCCTCCAGGGCCCTGCGCATGGCGTTCAGCCGGGCGGCGGCTTTTGCAGGGTCCAGCTTCTCCATGCGCTGGCGGGACTCGGAGAGTTCGATGATGTCCTGGGCGAAGGGAAGCAGGGGCTCGGCTTCTTTGAACTGCTTGGCTTGGGTGTCGAGGTCCCGAACGTTTTTTTCGAGCAAGCGACGGAACAGCACCCAATCCACTTTGCCGTCGCGGCTGAGCTTGCCGAAGTCCATGCCATCGAGCGTCTTCTGCCATCCGGCATAGAGCTTTCGGAAGCGCTCGGACCGCGTTGGTGAGTTCGGGACGTTGTAGAACCTGGTGAGGCTCCCGACGTCGGCCTGGTAACGCGCAAGAACGGGGATCATCTCGCTGGGTGATGGGGTGGGGGTCTGGTTGGCCATAGTCGGTATCCCGAGGACGCAATAGGCAGCCATCGCAAGCATAGGTAGAGGGTGCTTCGACGTAGAGCACAGATTATCCTGTCCGGCCTGAGCGCTTAAGGGGGACAGAGGGACGAGGGGGACGCAGGGACCAAGGGACAAAGGGACGAAGGGACAGGGGGACACAGGGACCAAGGGACAAAGGGACAAAGGGACGAAGGGACAGGGGGACGCAGGGACCAAGGGACAAAGGGACAAAGGGACGGTGGGACGGAGGACTGGAATCTACGCCTGGCTCTCCACGAGCGAACCGGTCTTTCTGAGCGAGAACTACTCGATTTCAAGCGTCCGGAACCGTTTTTCTGTCGCGTCGAAATGCTCGGTCAGCACGTTGTACGCCCAATACGCCCGCTTTTGGATCTGCTCCGCCTGGGTCTGTTCTTTCGATCCTGCCGGGAACTTCGCCGGATCGCTGCGCTCCTTCAGCTCCTCGAATTTCTTCCGGATCGTCTTGAAGTCCGCATCCTCGGCGACGCCGATCATCTTGCGCGCGATCCCCGTGCGGTCCACCTGGCGCTCCAAATCCGCCGTGGCCCGGGCCACGGCGTCCTCACTACCCTCCGACTTCACAGGTTCGCGCATCGCTTCATCCAGTTCGTTCTCCGCCAAGGACCGCTCGAACTCCTTGATCCGGTCCCATTCCCGGCCCACATAGCCGCGAATGATATTGTAGGCGCGCTTCGCTTCGTTCATCGTTGGCCCTCTCTCAAAAACGATTCGGCTTCGTCGAGACTCGATCCGAGCGCCTTGAGCCTGGCGAGCGTCTCTTCCAGGCTCTGCTGGTCCTGAGCCGCTCCTACAGTTTGAGCGATGGAGAGCGCAAAGCGCCCACGAAGGTCCGCAAGTCCCGCCTCCATTTGCGAAAGGGCACGGTCGATGTCGGCGATGCCCTTGTTCGCGGTCTCGAGGGCCCGCGCACCCTCCTCTGTCGAAGGCGACACTTGTGCGACGGCGCGCTCCAGATCGTCGCGGGCCGCGGCCAAGGCCGCTGCCTTTGCGAGCATTGACCGAGCTTCCTTGATCGCCTCGGCGCCGATCACCTGGAGCGCTGTGTTGCCGGCTCCGCCCGCGACCAGTCTCTCGATCTCCGCGACCAGCCTTCGAATCGGTCCAATCCGCGATCGCGCGTCGTTGCTGAGGCTATGAGTCGGGTCTCCCTGCTGGCGCGCCTGCGTTGCTTTCATGGACTGAAATGCCGCGAACCCGATCCATCCGAGCAGCCCCAGCACGCTCAGCTCAAAACGCCCCAGGACGATCCCGAGCAGGACCGCGCCCTCGGCGATGAACGCGATGGGGTGGGTGAACAACTGTCTTAAGCTCATCCTTAGGCTCCTAGAGTTTCACCCCGATCTGAAACGCCGCGTCCATGAACTTGCCGTCCCTCATCCGAACGATCGGATCCAACCAAAGCCCCGACGCCACGGGCAGATGGGCTTCCAGGCGAAACACGTTCACGCCCTTCTCCCAAAGCCTCCCCCAGCCGAACGTCAGGGACTTGTCCTTGATCGGGCTTAGCCGAAACTCGACGTCCGACACGGTCTCTGGACGTACCGCGGACGTGGCCCCCCGATCGAAGCGCGCGACCTCGACGCTGGCGGTCCAATGGTCGCGTCTGGACGTGAAATCCGCGCCATAAACGCGTCCCCAGCCCATGCCCTTGCCAGGCGCCTCGTCGAGCTTGCGCACGTTGGCGAGCGAGGTCGCCGACACGCCGAAGTTCTCACCGAACGCGAAGCTGATCGCGAACTTGCCGCCTAGCCTGCCCACGAACCCCCTGGCGAGCCCCTTCAGGTCCTGGCACAGCGCAAGCGTTGCCGGAACTTGATCGCCGCCGACGAAGCGCTCGATCCTGCCCGCAGAAACGGACTCCACCAAGATTCGCCCAACCCCAAACGGAACAAACTGCTTGCCGGCGCGCCAATAACCGGGGTCCTCGACGTAGCTCTCGTCGAGTTGGTTCTGATCTGCGCTGGTGGGCACCTTTTGGAATCTCTGGCTCACGACGGCGAGAAAGCCCGGTTCGAGCGAAAAGTGCAGCCCGACGGTACTGGCCCTGCCTTTCAGGTCGTAGGCACGAAACAGCGTGTCTGTCCCCGGCCCGGAGCTGAACGAGAGGTTCAGGTCCAGACGCACGAGAACCTCGGGGGTCTGAGCGAGCCCTGCCGCCCCGAATACGCTTCCAACAAGGGTCCAGGCCGCGCGCCAACTCATGGGTTGCTTCCCCAATCGAACGACCCAAGAGAGCCCATGGCCACGCTTTGCTGCGTCCCATCCGCCATCAAGCGCAAGGCAGCGGCCCCACTCTTGAGCTCGTCCTCACCCAGGATCACGGCCCAGCGCGCGCCCGACTTGTTGGCCTGGTTGAGCTGGGACTTGAGGCTGCGGCCCTCCAGGTCGGTTGTGCAGGTTACGCCTTGGCCCCTCAGCGTGCGAAGAATGCCGCGAGCCGCGATCCTCGCGTCTTCGCCCAGGGCAACGACAAAGACACACGGCGAATACGCAGGCTCGGGACGGTTCTCAAGGACGATCAGCGCCCGCTCAATCCCGATGCCGACGCCGACGGCAGGTAGATCGGGTCCGCCCAACTCCTTGATCAGATTGTCGTACCTTCCGCCGCCGCAGAGAGTGGACTGCGCCCCCAACAGGTCCGAGTGAATCTCAAAGACCGTCTCGGTGTAATAGTCCAGCCCGCGAACGATGTTCGGGTCCAGGTCGAAGGCGATGCCCGCCTCATTCAGGAGCATCTGGAGCGTGTCGAGCCGGACCTTGGAATCGGGCTCCAAGAAGTCGAGGATGCTGGGGGCTTGCTTCAAGGCCTCGGCGAGCTTGGGGTCCTTGGAGTCCAGCAGCCTCAGAGGGTTGCGCTCCGCCTTTTCGCGAAATTCGTCGGGCATGTCGACGAGCAGGGGCCTAGCGAATGCGAGCAGGGCCTCGCGATAGGCGGTACGGCACTCGTTCCTCCCGATGCTGTTCAGGCGGACCCGAATCCCTTCGATTCCGAGCGCCTCATAGAACCGGACCGTGGTCTCGATCACCTCTGCGTCGGCCTCGGCGCTGGCGCTGCCCACGAGTTCGAGGCCCACCTGGTGCGGTTCGCGGAGCCGGCCCTTTTGCGGCCTCTCGTAGCGGAAGACGGGGGTGATGTAGCTGAGACGGCAGGTTCCGCCGGGCTGGCAGAGGTTGTGCTCGATGAGCGCGCGGATCGCGGGCGCAGTGCCCTCGGGTTTCAGGGTGACGTTGCGTCCGCCCTTGTCGACGAAGCTGTACATCTGCTTCGAGACGACCTCGCTGGTGTCTCCCGAGCTGCGGACGAAGAGGTCGGTGTCTTCAAACGTCGGTGTCCGGATCTCCTCGTAGCCGTAGAGTCGGCAGACTCCCCGGAAGACGCGTTCCAGACGGAGCCAGTTTTCGACCTGGCTTGGGAGAACGTCTTCGGTGCCTCGCGGCGCCTGATAGCGCATGCTGGCTATTTTAGTCGTTGTGGAGACGTCGGCGCAGGGACAGGGTGGGTGAGGGGGGTGAGAGTGGTGAGGGTGGCGAGGGTTGTGAGGCGATCATGGAATGAAGGGATGAAGGGATGATGAGATGAAGAGATGAGGGGATGGGGAACAGAAGGGCCGAATGGCGTAATGGGTTGGCGGTTGAATGGTCGAGGTTCCGTCCCGCTTCACCTCATCCCTTGATCCCATCATCCTCCGGAGTCTCCCACCCCAACCCCTCCCTCAGTTTCGACATCGTCAAAACCAAGGGAGGGGCTCTCCTCATCTCATCATCCCTTCATTCAAAGTCGCCCTACCGCCGCCCAATCGTCCCGTAGTACACGGGCGCGCCGGCAAGCACCAGGCCCAACGTCAGCAGCGTCGCCGTTCGCGAACTCGAATCGAGCATCGAGTTCGTCAAAAGGAACACTGTCGACGCGATGAAGACGCCTGGCACCACCGGGTACAGCGGCGTGTGGACCGGCGGATTGTAGGGGTGCGGATGGGTTTCCAAGTGTCCTGGCGAAGGCGGATCGGCTAGCGAATCGGGGAGGGCCGCATCTCCGTTTGTAACCGAGCCTTGGCGCTTGCGCTCACGTCTCCGAAACACGAAAACAGACCCGACCGCGAGCGCATAGAAGGGCACAATCGCAATCACGAACGCATCGGTGAGCGTGCTGAAGGCCTGCGATCCCGTGAAGAGGGAAGCCACAACGACATAGAAGGTGCCCAAACCGCCGCAGATCGCGACCGATACATAGGGCGTCTGGAACCTGGGGTGGACCCGCGCCACGGGTTCAAAGAACAGCTTGTCCTCCGCCATGGCGAAGAAGATGCGCGGCGAGGTGAGCATCGAGCCGTTCACCGTGCCGAAGGTCGAGAACATGACGGTTGCGGTGATGAAGGTGACGCCGAAGCTCCCCACCAGCACGCTCATCGTGTCGGCGGCGATGATCGAGCTCTTGCTCATGTCGGCGACCGAAAGCACCGAGAGGTAAGCCAGGTTCGCCAGCAGATACACGGCAATGATGATCGCCGTGCCCATCACGATCACCCGCGGGAGGTTCTTCTTCGGGTCCACCAGTTCGCCGCCGACATAAGCACCGTCGCTCCAACCGTCGTAAGCCCACAGCGCGGAGACCAGCGCCAGCCCAAACATCGAGATGTCGAAGCTCCCACCGGGCGCAAGCGGCGAGAAATGGCCGCCCGTCTTCGGCAGCCCGATCGCGAACGCCAGCAGCACCAGCACGATGATGCCGCCTACCTTGAGCACAGTGGTCAGGTTCTGGATGCCCGTCCCGAACTTGACCCCCCGGTAGTTCGCGGTGCCCACAATCAGGATGGCGCCGGCCGCCAGATAGGCGGACCAAGCCGTGAAATTGGGGTCTTCGGGCTTTACGCCGAACATGCGAAGGGCGTATTGGCCAAAGACGATGGCTACGGCCCCGATCGAAGAGGGCCGGATGAGGAGAAGCTGCGCCCAGCCAAATAGGAACGCCGGCATCCTGCCGAACGCCTCACGGATGAACACGTAGTGGCCCCCCGAGTAGGGAAAAGCCCCTCCAACCTCTGCGAGCGTCAGCGCCCCACAGAGTACGACCAGGCCGCCTACGAGCCAGACCATGAGCATTGGCAGCGGGCCCGGCAGCTTGGCGGCGATGTCGGCGGGGTTCTTGAAGATGCCCGAACCGATCGTGCTCCCCACGACGACGGCCACGCCGCTCCAGAACCCGATCTGGCGAACGAGGTGTCCACCCTGCCCTTCGTTTGGTTGAGTTGCTTCCGCCATCGATCCCCCCTTCGGTTTCGGGACCATACCCAAAATCATTCCGGATTTCGGCGAGAATCCCGTCGGCACTTGACAATGCACCCGGTATTTCTACAGAATCGGAATCACCTCGCATCGAAAGGGCGATTTCGGCCGTCTCGAAAGGTGGGGAAGCTCGAATTGCCTATGGATGGGCGGCGAGCGAGGAAGGGCAGGACGCCCTTTCAAGATGAAAACAGAATCATTGGAGGACTCATGGAAGAGCTAGAGCTCCAGGACAAGCCTGGATTTTTCTCTCGAATCGCATCGGTGTTTTCGCGCGCCGAGGATGAGGATATGGACGTAGAAGAGGCGGGCGGCAAGTCCCAGACCTACACGCTTCGTTCATCCTATCGTTATCATGTGACCGTCAGGCGCGAGCTCGTGTCCTTTGATGACGCCTATGCCGCAGCGAACGGCCTAAAGCGCGGCGAGCAGCAGATTCTGAACCTGACGCTCACCGAGCCCTCCCTGCGCCAGAAGATCGTGGACTTTATGTCCGGCGTCTCGTTTGCCCAGGACGCAAACTGGGAAGAGATCGGCGAGCACATCTACCTCGTCTGCCCGGCCAGCGCCTTTGTCGAAGTGGCGGCGGGTGTTCCGAAGACCAGCGTATTTCGATCCAACTAGCCGGCAAGTGCAGGTGCTCGGCAGATTGTAATGTTCGATCACCGCAGAGCGCCATGCCTGGAAAGGCAAGCAAAGAGGCTTCTTACCGCACCATTCATAAACTCCTCTCAAACAAACACTCCTCAATGACCCTATAGGGAACTCCGTTCCCAGTTGGCGTTTCGGCTCACAGCCGGAGCGCCTTTTTTTTCGTACTCAGGTACATTCGGCTACCCAATGGACGATTTCCCGCTCGATCGCCCAGAGCTTAATGGGAGCCTCATCACCCTTGAATTTGGGGGAAGCGGGCGCATCCACCAAATGTGGGTGGCAGACCCCGCCCTGCCCGAAGAGGGCCAGGAATACCAGTTCGTGCTCCCAAGCATCGCCTTTGGCGAGGAGTTCTCCGAGGACTATTTCCCCGGAACCATCCTCCTTGGCGCTCGTACCCGGCTCGATGACCCCTGGGTGCTGGACAGGACCAAGACGGCTTCTACCCTTGAAGACGACGACGACCTGCGCACGGCCAGCTTCGAGTACGACTTTCAGCTGCTTCCCGAACTCCACGTCACCGGCAAGTTCTTCGAGGTGGCCCATCCCGTGCCGCAGATCGTCTGGGAGGTGAAGCTCGCCAATGTGAGCCGCCACAGCGTGGAAGTTGGCGAATTGGCGTTCCCTCTTGCCTTCAACAACCTCTTCGAAGGCGTTCAGGGCGCCGACGACAAGCGCCACCCCTACGACGGGGACCGTGTCCGCTTGCACCCCTTCATAGGCGGCCACGCGAGCTACCTGTTCGCCCAACGCTCGAACGGATTGCCGCCTGGGCTCCTCGTGTTTCCAGGCGACAACACCTCTTGGGAGCTTTGGTCCAGCGTGCCGGCATCGCTTCAGACCAGCTTGAAGTGGGGCGGCATTCCGGTGATCTACCTCTTTGCCCGGGCGGCAGCCGAGCGCGAAGGGTGGAGCGAAGGAATGGGTTCGACCAGCTCGCTGGTGCTCGAACCTGGGGACTCCCAGGTGTTCCAGACCCGCTTTGTTTCAACGGGCCCGGACGGGCACGACGCCGCGCTGCAAATGCTGGCCATCTGTGGAAGGCCGGCGGCCAAGGTTCTTCCGGCTGCGGTTGCCCCACGGGACGTTGGAATTGCGGTTGAGATCGGCGGCATGTCCCCGAAGCGGTTTGTGTCCACCGGCAGAGCTGAACTGGAGACCGATGCGGACGAGGGAGGGGGTTTCTGCTTCCTTAGGCCCAAGACCCCAGGCCAGCACCGGCTCAGTTTCAGCGACGCACAGGGCCGTGTCAGCTATCTGAACCTGATCTTCACCGAGCCGATCCAAACCCTCATCCGCGCCCGAGCGGCCTACATCGCCTCCAAGCAGGTGGCTCCCCAACAGGGCGTACCCTTTCCTAGCGCGATCTGGCCGATGAACCTGCTGATGCAAGCGCCGATGTCAGGCCCGGACCTGTTGGGGTCGAGCTTTCCCGTGCTCTGCAGCCTGGGCGATGCGCTGTTTCTGGCGGAGAAGAACGTCCTCTATCCCGATGCCACTGAGATCGAGGCCGTCAGGACCTATCTTGAGGCATTTGTGGCGCAGCGTCTGCAGAATCCTGCGGATTGCTCGGTTGGGTCGATCTTCGTGGATGAAACCTCGGTGGCTGTCCACTATGGGAATCCGGCGCCCTACACGCTGCTCTTCAACCTGTTTCACGCCATGTGGCGCATCGAGCGTCGGTTTTCGGGGAGTTCCGACGCCTCAAGCAAGAGTCTGCTCCAATCCTATGCCACCGCTCGGGCCATGTTTCGCGGCGTTCAGGTGTCGGTTCGCAACCTCAACATGCCAGGGATCGGCCAGTTGGGGGCCTTGATTGGCGATCTGCAGTGCGCGGGCCTTGGCGACCAAGCAGAGGAGCTGAACGAGCTGGCGCTGCGGGCGGCGGGCTCCATCGCGCGAATCGCCTCAAAGAACTCCGCCGAATGGGCCTGGAACCCAACGGTCTTCGAGGCGATTCTCTGGGCTGCAGACGTGCTCGGCGATCCGGACCTCCGCGAGTCCACCCTCGCCGTCGCCTTTGCGCAGCGCGGGCTATGCCCGAACTGGTGGCTCTATGGAAGCGATCAACAGGTCTTTCAAGATCCAACGACCGGGCCCTTCACGTCGTTGGGTGACCGCGGGGTCGCCACCCTCGGCAGGACTTGCCCCAGCCTCTCAGCGAGCTACCTCGGCTCTTGGGGGCTCGACTACGACGCCACCTCGGACGGCGAAATGCGTCTCGCCTTTGGCGGCATGATCGCCCCGTGGGCGATGGTCCGCGCCGATGGGGCCGCCTCGATGGGCTTCTGCGCCGACATGGCTTCCAAACAGCACGGTTCCAACGTGTGGAGCGGCGACTCGGGGATCGGGCTCTATGCCTATCTGCGGAGCGCGGGGGCATGGGTCTACCCCAGCCGCAACCTTGGGCTTTTCACCTTCGGCTGCCACTTCGACGCCGAGGAGGACGGCTACGTGATCAAACCCTGGGACGGGGTGGGAAGGGGCGTCTATCTCAAGCACATTGGATACGACCTGACGTGCAGCATCGGTGGCATCAAGCAGGTCTCGCTGGACGTCCGCAAGCGAAAGTCAACGATGCTCATCGAGAATTCGTCAGACCGTTTGGCCTATGCAGGGCTGCAAATGCGGGGACTGTGGGGCCGGAAGTTCGAGATTGAGGGTAAAAGTATCCAGTCCGTGGACGGCCTGATGTCGACCGAGGTGGCGCTGGCCCCTTCGAGCGTGACTGAATTGACCGTAAGGACGGTGGAATCATGAGCATCCCTGCGATCTGGCTATGGGTCTCCGGCGTTTTCTTCCTCGTGGGCATCCTCGCGTTTCTGGCGTCCGTGGTGCTGTTGGTCAAACTGGCGAAGGCCGTCGATGAGCTCAAGCCCAAGGTGGACCAGCTCACCGATCGGGTGAACTCGATCGCGGAAAAGCTTGAGAGCACGGCCGCCTCGGCCAAAACGACCGTGGAATCCGTGGGCTCCGGGACGCGGCAGATGGTGGGGAGCCTGCAGGGAGTTGTGACGGGCTCCGCCGAGCGGCTGGGCAAGCTCTCGACTTATATCGTCACGGCGATGACGCTGATAAAGCTCTATCGAGAGTTCTCGGAGATCCGCGCGGCCCGGCAAGTTGACAATCGGGCCGACGAAGAGGCATAATATCAACTCACGACGCGGGGTGGAGCAGCCTGGTAGCTCGTCGGGCTCATAACCCGGAGGTCAGAGGTTCAAATCCTCTCCCCGCACCCAGAATTGAAAAGACCCCTTCTTCTGAGTGAAGAAGGGGTCTTCTTTTTGTTGAGGGTGCACTGGGCGTTATACGAGTACTTGTCGGACCGACGGATGGCGGCGAAGCCGCTCAACGGCCCGCGAGATCCGCTTGCGGACCTGCGGCGCGTTGAGGTCGCTTCTCGCCGCGATCTCGTCAGAGGACATCCCAAGCGAGAAACGCATGTGCAGCAACTCGCGATCAAGTACGTCGAGGCTGTTGATGGCCTCGCTGAGCAGTTCCTGGTCGGAGTCGCTCACATTGATCTCATAGGAGAGCTCAAAGGAATCGTCCACCGTGACGCTGCGGGTTCTCATTCGGGCCGTCCTGCGCCTGTGGGCGCGAACAGCGTTGATGGCGAAGCCGCTCAACCAAGCTTCAAACGTGCCCTTTTCCTCCGAATACTCGTTGAGCCGCGCAAACACCTGCAGGATGCTCTCTTGAACGAGTTCTTCAGCCTCTTGCGCGGTCACGTCGCATCGTTTGATGCGCTTGGTCAGAATCGAACGAACCGAGGTCTGCAGCGCCTCGCCTGCTTGCAGATTCCCTTGCTGGTAATCGGCGATAAGGCCGACAAACTCGACCTCCTCCCGTACAGGAACCGGACTTCTCGCATATCCCATTTTCTCGCACTCCTCAATGCCCTAATCACGCTGTTTCGGGTCTCATGGCCTCGGGGCAGCGCGCCCTTCTTTTCGTCCGTCGGCACCCACCGGAAGCGTGCCGCAGACGTACCAACCTCATTGGGGAATTGTCCGAAGTGGTCCTTTTCGTGACAGGAAGTTTTCCACATCCTGCCACCGGCAACTCCCTCGCTAGTTTTCCTCACCAACGAACCCACCCACGCCTCGGCGCTTACTCCACGTGGGTTCGACCAGATGCAGTTTATCAAAGACTCTTGGATTCAGCGCTGGCAAAATTACTAGAAAACGGAACATACCGATTGGGAGCACGTCGGCCACGGCCGGAGCGGGCTATGGAACTCAATCCGGGCCCGTGACAGCGATTTGCGGGCCCGTCTGAATCTGCACATCGTTGTAAGGATTACCTTTCAACCCTTGCAACACGTCACATTTTCGGGGGTTGGAGTCAATACTAAGTACAGAGCCTCACCAATGAATCCCGGTTTCGAAGTGGTCCCAGAACCGGAGATGACTTGCGAAGACGTTCTGGATCTGTTGCATGCCTTCGTGACCAACGAATTGGAGCCCGAAGAGTCAAAACCGATCCTAGAGCATTTGGCCAGTTGCGACGCGTGTCGCGCGGCCATGTCGGAGCATGTTCGTCTTGCGGGAAAACTCAGCGAGCATATGCCTCGCCTCGGAAAGCTCTATTTCAGCGCCCACAACCGACGGTACGACTAGGTCACAGAAGTGGGACAGAGGGACCTGGAAACAGAGGGACCCGGGACAAGCGGGTTCAATACCATCTGCCATCGCGGGTCCGACACATCTGCCTGGGCCAATAGCCGACACCGATTTCCCAAGGGCCGGCTTCCTAGTACGGAGAGACAAATCCCCTTTTCTTGTGCAGGCGCGTGGCCTGCCTGAGTTGGGCGGCCATCGCTCCGGGGCCCGGCCCGCCGAAGCTCTCTCGCCGCTTGACGCTCGCCGCAGGATCGAGCAGCCTCAGAGCCGCAGCGCTCCCCTCTTTGCCGAGGGCGCCGTCGAGCACCGAGGCGCCGGGCCCCGTTTCCTGAGCCCTCACGAACTTGCCGACGATCTCGTGCGCCTCGCGAAATGCGATGCCTCTTGACGCCAGATAGTCGGCAAGATCGGTGGCGGTAGAGAACTTCGCACCTGCAGCCTTCTTCATGCGCAAGAGGTTCCACTCCGCGCCCTCCAACATCAGAGCGCTGAGCTCCAGGCTGTCCTTGGCGATATCCAACGACTCGAACAGGATCGGCTTGTCGTCCTGGAAATCGCGATTATAGGCGAGCGGAAGCGCTTTGAGCGTCGAAGCGAGCGACACATAGTTCCCGATGGCCCGGCCCGCCCGGCCACGGATCAGCTCGGCCATGTCGGGATTGCGCTTCTGGGGCATGATGCTGGAGCCGGTTGTCACCGCGTCCGCAAGCCTGACAAAGTCGAATTCTGCGGTCGACCAGAGGACCAGCTCTTGTGCCAGGCTGCTCAGGTCGATCATGATCTGCGCGCAAACATGGAGCGCGTCCAGCATGAACGACCGATCGGATACGGCGTCGAGGGCGTTCGGAATCGGTGCGAAGAAGCCCAGCTCGGCGGCCGTGCGGTTCCGGTCGATCGGGAAGCCTGTGCCCGCCAGCGCCGCCGCGCCGAGTGGGCAGTAATTCGCGGCTTCAAAGAGCCTCTCCGCACGCCAGCCGTTGCGCTGCATTGCCCAAAACCGCGCCATAAGGTGAAACCCCAGGGTGATGGGCTGAGCAGGCTGCTGGTGGGTGTAGCCCGGCATCAGCGCCGACTTGTGCTTTTTGCCGAGCGCCAGCAACACCCCCTGCAGCTCCTTGATCTCCATCAGCACCGAGACCAGATCGTTGTGCAAATAGAGCCTTGCGTCGGTGGCAACCTGGTCGTTGCGGCTCCTCGCGGTGTGAAGCTTCTTGGCCACCGGTCCCGCCACCTCGGCGAGCTTGACCTCGATGGCCGTGTGGATGTCCTCGACGTCGATGGGGAGGCAACCCGGGCCCATTTCGTGAATGCGCTCAAGACCGTCGACGAGCTGCTTGGATTCCTCATCGGTGAGGATTCCTGTCGCCCCGAGCATCCGAGCGTGGGCCACGCTGCTGATCAGGTCTTCCTGCCAAAACCGAAGGTCGGACTCAATGGATTGACCAAACCTCTCGACCAGCGGGTGCGAACCGCTGCCAAACGCTCCTCCCCACAACTTGCGCATGGACCGATGTTTACCCAATCAGAGCGCCCGCCCTGCGAACGGTGGTGATGGCCAAGGGAGCCGGTCCCAGGTGTGGACCCGGACCAAACGGTTGGGGCTCAAGTACCCGAATGGTGGCAAACTAGTACGCAAGTACCCGCTATATACGCTAGGAATCCGCAATTCGCCGACAATTGGCTGAATTGTTGTCACAGAAAGTACCGAAAGTGTGAATCATGATTGCGAGGCAACAATTCCTTAACGGATTGTGGACCCCTCGTCGATTTGCCGGGCGCTGAGAGGTTGCGCGGTCCGGGACAAGTAGGGGCCATCAGGTTGCACACATCATTAGGATTAAGGAGAAATTAAGATGACCATGTTGAATGACACCATTGCTTACATCGACCCGGGTAGCGGAGCCCTTATCTGGCAAGTGATCGTGGCGGGCGTCGCCAGCATGACCTTTGCCTTTCGCTCGAAGCTCTCTGGGCTTTTTTCTCGCAAGAACAAGTGACACCCTAGGAATCCGGGGCTAACACTCCGGTAACTTTACTGGGATGTCCAATTGGGGTTCTTTTAGGGATCCGGACGGAAGACTATTCGTCGTGGGCGACCGCGTCCTGAGGCTTGTAAAGCCGGGCGCGGTCGCTTCATTTCGTTCGTTCCTGGGTTCAGAGTTTGCATCGAAGGCCGCAGCCCAAGGGCTGCTTGTGACCACGCAGGAGTTGGGATCGGGCGCAGAAGCGATACGCCAAGAGCCTTCGCTCGAAGGGCGCGCAGATCCGGAGTTCCAGGCGTTCGAGCACGAGAAGGTGTGGTTCCCCAGCTACCCCTACGAGTGGCCTGCGGCGATGCTGTATCAGGCGGGACTGGCGACCCTCGACGTCGCCGAGATGGCCTTGGACAGCCAGTACCTCCTCAAAGACGCGACGCCCTACAACATCCTTTTCCGGGGCGCCAAGCCGGTCTTTATCGACCTGCTATCCTTCGACCCGCGCGACCCCCACAATCCGATTTGGCTCCCTTACGGCCAGTTCGAGCGCAACTTCATCTTGCCGCTCATGGTGCGTCAGAAGTTCGGCATCGGGCCGGATGAGTTCGCGCTCAAACACCGCGATGGCCTGGAGCCCGAGTTCGTCTACAAGATGCTCACGCCTCTGGGCCGTTGGAAGCCCAGCGTGATCGGCTCGGTCACGCTGCCGGCGATTCTCGCCAAGAAGGGCCAGTCCTCCAGCGAGGCGCCGAAACGGGAAATGGCCAATATCGACGCGGCAAACTACGTACTCCGCTCGGCCCTAAAGGGCCTCCGTAAGAAGCTCGAGCGCGTCCGGCCGGCCATCGGGGCGAGCATGTGGACGCAGTACATGCAGACCTTCACCTATGACGACGCCAATTTCAAGAAGAAAGAGGAATTCGTCAAAGGGGCGCTGTCCGAAATCGCGCCCAAGAAAGTCCTTGACGTGGGCTGCAACACGGGACACTTCAGCTTCCTTGCAGCGGGGCAGGGCGCTGACGTCGTGGCGGCCGATTACGATCCCGAAGTCCTCGGCTATGTGCATCAACGAGCCATCAAAGAGTTTCCGTCGGTTCTGCCGCTCGTTTCCGACCTCACCAGGCCCACGCCTGCGACCGGGTGGCGCAATGCCGAGTGGCCTTCGTTCTTGAGCCGTGCCACCCAGGCGTTCGACATGGTGCTGATGCTGGCGGTTATCCACCATATGCACGTCTCCGAGCGCGTCCCGATGGAGGAGATCGTCGACCTGGCGGCGGACCTCACGAAGGACGGCCTGGTCATCGAATATGTGGGCACTCAGGACCCCATGTTCCGGGCGCTGGCCAAGACCAAGGAGCATCTGTTCGAGGGGCTGACCAAAGAGGTTTTTGAAAAGGTGCTGTCGCGGCGCTTCAAGATCCTTCGGTCCATCACCCTGAACGATGGCCATCGAGAACTTTATTTCGCAAGACGGCTGTAGGTGGCGATGGACGATCCCAAACGCGATCTGGCGTTGGCGCTTTCAGCGGCGAACCTCTTGTTCCTGCCGAACACCCTTTGGCTGTTGAACAACCGCTGGATGGTGTTCCACGCGCGCCTGCCCCTCTCGGTTCACCTCACGTATCTGTTCGTCAACATCCTGTTGTTCGCGCTGCTCGGCTATGGGTGCATCCGATGGGTCCGCAAGTCGAAGAGCCCGTGGCCCCGAAAGATCGCCGAGTTCTTGTTTCTGGTCCAGTTCCTGTTCACCGTCAAGGGCACTGCGGGAACGCTGATGGCCTCCAGGACCACGGAGTTCCAGTTCTTCAAGTCGCTGGTGAAGCCTCCCGGACTCTTGATCGCTGGGCCAGTTTTTCTCATCGTGGCTTACGTGCTGTGGAAGCACTCACGAAAGGTGACGCGTGTGCTGAGAACGGTCGTGGCCGCTCTGCTGCCCATCTTCTTCATCGACGTCCTCTGGGGGGTCCAATCGGTGATGAGCGTTCAGTCCGGCGGCGCCATGGCCGATAAGGCGCCCCCAAAGCTCCATCCAGCGCCCCCCCAAGAAGGGCTCCGTGTGGTTTGGGTGATTTTGGATGAGTGGGAGTACCGCTTATCCTTCGCGGAGAGGCCCAAGGAGTTGAACTTCCCAGCGTTCGACCGGCTAAGGAGCCAGTCCCTGTTCTTCTCCGACGCGAGGTCGCCCGCCAGCAGGACCGAGTTTTCTATGCCCTCCTTCTTCACGGGCAAGTCCTTCAAGTGGTCGGTCCTGAGCAGCCCGAACAAGCTGACCCTCAAGGACCAGCAGGGAAAGGAATCCGATTTCCGCACCCACCGGACTTTGTTTGAGGAGGTTCAAGACCTCGGGCGAAATTCCGCTCTCGTCGGGATCTTCTTGCCCTATGGCCGACTGCTGGGCGACGTGACGCATGTCACCTGGTGGCAGCCGCCCGGCGTCCTTGGTGAGAGCGACAACCACTTGGAGAACCTGACGCAGCAATGGGCACTCTCGGTAGGTGATCCCTTCAAGACGATGTTTATCCGCAAGGGCGGCATCCGCGCCAATGAGCTCGGGATTGCGCAGACACAGCGCCTGATCGACGATCCGAATTACTCTTTCGTGTTCGCTCACCTTTTTCCGCCCCATCCGCCTTGCTATTGGGATCGCAGAAAGGGCGGCTACACGGCATTCAGCTTCTTCCGCAGCGAGCGGACGATGTATGAAGACTCGCTGCTGCTGGCCGACAACATGGCGGACCGCTTGCTCGATACGTTGCTGGCGTCACCGCTCGAAAAGAATACGGTTTTCATCGTCACGACCGACCATACCAACCGCGACGCCGAGAAGATGGAACTTGAGCTCGATGCGCGGATTCCCTGCATGATACGGTTCCCCGGTGGCAAGGCAGGGCAGGCGGATTTCCACTTCAACAACCTGGCGCTGCACGATCTGGTGCTTGCGATCATGAAGGGCGAAGTGAAGGACCAGGATCAGACGGCGGCGTTCCTGAAGGCCTGGATGGCGAAGCACCCCGAAACCCCAGGTTTCGAGATCAAAGACGGCATCGCCGAAGCGCCTGACGTGAGCTGAGGCCGACCGGTTGTGAGGTTCCGAAGCCCCTCCCTCGTTTTGGTTCGTTAATGCTTCCGAGTCCCGACCGGTCGGGAAGGGAGGGGTTGGGGAGGGAGACTCAGGACCTCCGACATTGTTGTCTTTTGCGGCTCTTCCCCTACTTCTGCTTCAGATAGAGCAGGCTCTCCATGCCGTGGGTGCGGACCATGCCCGTCATTTGGCTCTGCTCGAGTGCCTGCGTGTCGTCGAAGCTCGCCGCGGCTTCGGAGTAGAGTGCATGGGGCGAGGTTCTCCCGACCACCTGCATCCCGCCCTTGAACAGCCGAACCTGGACAGAACCGGAAACCCGCCTCTGGACCGATCCGATGAACGCGTTCAGGTCCTCCATGAGCGGTTCCCACCAGAGCCCCTTGTAGGCCAGATCGGCCCACTGGGCGTCCACTTGGGCCTTGAAGGCGCGTTCGGCGTGCGTGGTGATCAGGGCCTCCAGCGCCCGGTGGGCCGCGATGAGGAGCACCGCTCCGGGGCACTCGTAGTTTTCCCGCACCTTGAGGCCGATCATGCGGTCCTCCATGATGTCCACTCGGCCAACCCCGTGCGACCCGGCGATGGTGTTGGCGGTCTGGATGAGCTGCAGCGGCGTGCCAGACCTGCCTGCGACAGAAACGGGCTCGCCGTTCTGAAAGGCAATCTCGATGATCTCGGGTTCGGGCTTGGCTGCTTCCAGCGAGCGGGTCCACTGAAAAATCTCCTCGGGAGGCGCGTAGCCGGGGTCCTCCAGCCGTCCACCCTCGATTGAGCGTCCCCAGACGTTCTCATCGATCGACCAAATCTTGTCCTTACTCTGTCCGATGGGAGCGCCGACCTTCTCGGCGTACTCGATCTCCCAGGTCCGGGTCAGGTTCTTCTCGCGAATGGGGGCGAGGATGGGAATCTCAGGAGCGAACGCACGGAGCCCGAACTCGATCCGGAACTGGTCGTTGCCCTTACCCGTGCAGCCATGAACAAACGCATCGACGCCGCCTATCTCGTGAGCTTTTTCTGCCGCGGCTTTGGCGATTAGCGGCCGGGCGATGCTGGTGGAGAGAGGATAGCCGAAGTAGTCCGCATTGGCCTTGAGTGCCGTGAAGCAATAGTCCTTCGCGAAGGTGTCCTTGGCGTCGACCACGTGGTGCTCGGTCCCCAGAATCTGGGCGCGCTCCGCCGCCTGGGCGATGTCCTCAGAGGGTTGGCCGACATCAATCGTTACGGTGACGATGCGGTCGAAACCTTCCTCGCGCATCATGGGGATGCAAACCGTCGTATCGAGACCCCCGGAATAGATGATTAACGCCGTCTTCATGGGAAGGCTCATTTTGGCAGGAAGTGGGTTTGCGGTGCGGGGTGCTGGGTGCGGGGTGTGGGGTGTGGGGTGCAGGGTGCTGGGTGCGGGGTGTGGGGTGCGGGGTCAGCGGAGGCGCCCCATAGGTCCGACTTGTCTGACTCGTCTGACTTGTCGGACGGGTGGAGGAGCTATCAACTGCCCAACAAATACGCTAGGCGTCTTCCGGTCCCGCCCAGACGGGCCCGTGCCAACGCCATCTGGCGCGTTCATCGGGAAACGGAAACTCCTTTAGCCGCCAGGCCCCGCTCTCCCTTTTCGCCTCAGCTTCCGGCATCACGCCGGACACGGCATCCGGCGATTGAACGCAACATGCGCCCGTGAGCTGTCCGAGCGCAAGAGCGTCCACGGGGCCCCCGTCCAACCGGTGCAGGAACCCCGCAACCGTCGTGTCGCCGGCGCCCGTCGTTCCGGCCACCTCAACGTCCCAACAGGGCGCCAAGAGCTGCCGGTTCTCCCAAAGGTCACTGGGGCCAAAGCAGTTCTCGGAAGAAATACGCCCGGAGCGAAGGTAGAGCCCATCCGCCCCGCACTTCAGCACAACGACCGATGCCCCGCGGCCCAAGCACCAGGCGCTTAGCCGTTCGAGCGTCTCCAACTGATTGAGAGATGCCGAACGGACCTCCTCGCGAAGCATGAACGCGAGTTCATCCACGCTGGGGACGAATAGCTGAACATGCGGCAGGACTCGGGACAAAATGCTGGGCCAATCCGCCCTACCGGCGTCTGAATTTGGGTCCGGGAGGCTCAGGTCAAGGCTGGTGGTCAACCCCTTGGCTCGCGCTCTCCGGAACAGCCTTTCTAGCTCAGTACCTCTGTCTTCATAAAAACGCCGCATGATGGGCGGGTAGCCGAAGTGGAAGAGTCCCGCGCCTTCGAGAGCTTCGTCAGAAACGTCGGAGGCCGAAAAGGTGTCGTTCGCGCCGGGGAAGTGCAGGAACGTTCGGTCTTTGGCCGGACGGCTGATGACGACGCTGTACGACGTGCGCTCGCCGCGTACGACTGCCATCCGCTCTGAGAGCGTGCTTCCGTGCGATTCCAGGATGCGAACCACAATGTTGCCGAAGTCGTCGTCGCCCACCTTGCCCACGAGCCGCACCTTCGCGCCAAGCTTATGCAAGGCGATCCCGACATTGGAGACCGCGCCGCCTGTCGAAAGCGTCGCCGGGCCAACCTCTACCAGTTTTCCCGGATTAAGCTCCCCGGCAGAGGCAGGGATGTCTGGAATGATGTCCAGACAGATGTGGCCGGCGACGACGATGTCGGGCATGGGCTATTTTAGAGCTTGACGACGGAGCAGCGCTTCTGGGATTCGAGCGCCGCGGTGAAGAGTTCGTGGGATCGGAGCGCTTCTTCAGGCGTCGCGCAGCGGGTCGGGCCGATCATTTTCGGGCCATGGACCAGTTCATCAAGGAAGGCGGCGAACATCTGCTGGATGGCGTCGGGGAACCCGAACTCGAAGATGCCGCCGGTGATGGCGGGATAGGCCGAGGCGTAGCCAAGGTCCTCTTCGCGCCAGGCCTGGGCGAATCCGGGCTCGTAGGGGAGCAGCCGAAGGGTCTTGGGGCGCTTGGTGGAGTATTCGACGCTCAGCTTCGTGCCGTAGACTTTCAGGAACCAGGTGTTCATTTCCCCTGGGGCGATGCGCTTGGTCTCCAAGAGCATGGGGAAGCCCTGCTGGGTCTCGCAGGCGAGTGTCGCATTGTCCCAGGTCTCGCAAGGCTCGAGCTTCCCGTCTGGGCCCGGGCGCTCGGCGACGATGTTGGCGAGCAGAGCCCGGACGTTCGTTGGGAACCAGCCTGCGCGGAACGGCACGTGGACCACGTGCATTCCTAGGTCTCCCATGACGCCGTATTCGCCGTTGGTTTCGATGCGCCGCTTCCAGTTGATGGGCTTGGTGGGGTCAAGGTCGCTGGAGTGGCAGAAGCCGGCATGAACCTCGATGATCTGCCCAAAAGCGTCCTTCTCGATGAGCTTGAGGATGCGTTGCACGCCGGGATAGAAAGGGAACTCGGAAGAGACGCGAACGAGCAGCTCTGGGTGCTTTGCAGCTTCAGAGAGGATGTTCTCGCAAGCGGCCAGGTCGATCCCGAATGGCTTTTCGGCAAAGAGGTGCTTGTCCGCCTTCAGGATGTCGGTGTAGATCTGGGCGTGGAGGTTGTGAGGGACGGCGCAGTAGACGGCGTCGACTTCTGTGCTCTCCAAGAGGTCTGAATATGTCCTGAAGGACTTATAGGACTTATTCGACCGATGGGCCCCGTCAAACCACTCCAGCGCCTTGGGGTTGGTGTCACAGGCGGCCACGATGCGAGGCCGGAAGGGAAGGTCGTTCAGATGAATCCACCGCGCCGATGCGCTGGCAAGCTCCTTGCCCATCAGCCCGCACCCGATGATCCCGACGCCTATCTCTCTCTGACCCATGGTTGGCCCCATTTTGGCCCCATTCCGCTTTGAACTGCGGCCGCTTTGGACTGCGGCGACTTGTCGCCGCTCTGCATCAGCCGACTTGTCGGCGCGTTGATCGTCTCGTTCGAAGGAAGCTCTGCAGTAGCGGGAGGGTAGGTTCTCCTAGGGAAAAGCGGTGAAAAACCGCCGCAGTCCAAATGGGGCCCAAATCCGGCCTAACCAATCAGACTTAGAGCATCCTCCGGGCTTGCGCCTTCATGCACGACCGCCATCAACGCTCGGGTCATCCCGACAGGATTCGCGTGCTGAATCACGTTCCGTCCGTAGACGATCCCTGCCGCACCTTGAGCCATCAGGGCGTGGGTGCGCTCCAAAATCTCGCGGTCCGGGACCTTGCCGCCGCCACGCACCAGCACAGGAACCCCGCAAGCCACCTCGATGACACGGTGGTACTCGCCCACATCGTCGCAGGGGTCGGCCTTAATCACGTCAGCGCCAAGCTCAACAGCCTGGCGAACGAGAGGCAGGATTTTCGCCAGGTCGCCGTCCACCATGTAGCCCCCGGCGGTCTTGTTCTCCTGCATCACCAGAGGCTCGACCATCAGCGGCATGCCACCCCGCTCGCATTCGGGTTTCAGCTCGCAGATGTTCTCAACGCACTCACCGTGAAGCTCGGGCTCATTTGGGAGGATCAAGAGGTTGACCACGACGCAGGAAGCATCCAGCCGAACGGCCTGCTCGACGGCGTCCACGATCAGCTTGGAGTAGAGGTACTCCGGCAGCTTTTTGCCATAGCAGTTCGCGACGTCCGTGCGTAGAACCAATGCCGGCTTGGCCTTGCCAGGAATTGCTTGGAGCAAGGGAGCGGAGCCGGGCGGCAATTGGATGGCGTCGGGGGCAGCTTCGACAAGTTTGGGCACGACCTTTCGCAGGTCCTCGATGCCTGAAAGGAACGAGCCTTCATTGAAGAACCCGTGGTCGATCGCGACGTCGAAGCACTTGCCATCCGGCGCGAAGAGCCTGTTCAGGCGGGGCAGAGCGGACGTGGAGGCCATGGGGCGAGTCTATCCGCGATGAAGGGGCAAAAGCTCCCGAAAGCAGTTTCCAGGATTGCGCTTTGCTTTGAGAGTGCGCTCCGGCTTTGGGAGTGCGCTGGCTTGCCAGCGCTTTGCTTGGCGCGACTTGTCGCTTTAAGAGTGCGCTCCGGCTTTGGGAGTGCGCTGGCTTGCCAGCGCTTTGCTTGGCGCGACCTGTCGCTTGAGAGTGCGCTGGCTTGCCAGCGCTTTGCTTGGCGCGACTTGTCGCTTGAGAGTGCGCTCCGGCTTTGGGAAGGCGCTTGCTTGCCAGCGCTTTGCTTGGCGCGACTTGTCGCGCTGCCCTTCCGCAGCCCTGAGCCCATCCTGAGCGGACAGATGAGCGGACACCGGAACCGGAGGACAAGTCCTCACTAGGGAAAATCGGTGACAAGTCACCGCACTCCCAAACCCGACCGCAGCATGGCAAGCCCCCATCTGGCGCTTTGGGTAGAACCTAGGCACGGGGTAGCTCCGTCCATTGCGTGGAGGGAGTTGGCGTGCGGTTACGTGTTGTCCTCTTGGCCACGGTCTTGGTGGTTCTGCTCCAGGGATGCGGTGGCGGCGGCGGAGGCGGTTCATCCTTCAGTCTGCTGAAGATCTCTGTGGACTGGGGCGCTCGCAGCCGCTCACTGGACGGTCCCTCCTCGGCCCTGTCCGTGGTGGTTCGCTTTCAGGGTGCTTCGGAAACCGGCGCCGACCTGCTCTACGTCGCCAACAGGGGGGCCGACCCATCGGCTCATATCGAGACCTATCCCACCGGCATGAAGACCAAAGTGGGCTCTCACTTGGTGACGGCGACCTTCTTTGCCCAGGGAAGCGGCACGGGAAGCGTGGTGGGCGTGGCTTCAGGAAGCCTCTCCGTTCAGCCGGACGGCTCGCTCTCAGGCGCCATCACGACGCAAGGGACCGTCGCAAGCGTTACGGTTCCGGCGGGCCAGGCGGTGGGGATCGATCAGACCCGGCAGCTTCAGTTCAACGCCAAGGACTCCAGCGGCGGCATCGTCGCCGTCAGCGGCGGTTCGGCGATCTGGTCCGTGACTTCCGGCGCGGACAAGCTGGAGTTTCTGGATGGCTATGCGAGGGGAAGGGCCGTGGGGACGGCGTCTGTCTCAGCAAGCGTAGATGGCGTGGCCAGCGCCTCCGTAGCGGTTGCGGTAACCGTGGACTCGGCGATCAGCGTGGAGATCAGCCCGCTTTCGGCGCTGGTTCAGCCTGCGGAGTCCAAGCAGTTCTCGGCGACAGTGTATGGCACTTCGAACCAACTGGTCACTTGGACGGTGCTCACGGCGGGGGGCGGCGATATCTCGGCGAGCGGCCTTTACACCGCGCCGCTGGAGCTGATGTATGTGACGATCGAGGCGCGATCGGTGGCCGACCCATCGAAGGCAACCACCGCATTGGTGATCGTGCAAATGGAGACGCTGGAGGTGGACGTGACGCCCAACCCGGTGACCGTCGGGCCGAACGGACAGCAGCAATTTGCCGCTTGGGTGATCGGCAGCCCCAACCAGGCGGTCACCTGGAAGGTGCTGACCTCGGGTGGTGGCTCGATCGATGCTTCGGGCCTCTACACCGCGCCGGCCACGCCGATGGCGGTGACCCTCGAGGCTCGTGCCGTCGCCGACCCCTTGGTTGCAGGAACATCGAAGGTCACGGTGCAAGCTGGAACTCTGGTCGTGACCGTATCCCCAGGCGATGTCACTCTGGAGCAGGACACGGCCCAGCACTTCACGGCGGTGGTCGAAGGCAGCCCGAACCAAGAAGTGGTCTGGAGTGTGGTGGAAACGGATGGTGGCACGATCTCAGCGCAGGGGAACTACCGAGCGCCGCTCAGGTACGGCTTGTTCACGGTCAAGGCGACGAGCAAGGCGGACCCATCGGCCTCAGGCACAGCAAAGGTGCAGGTGGTGTTTGTGTCGAGAATTGCCTTTTCCAGGGGCCTGTCGACGGCAGGATCTCTCGTTGTAATGCGCCCTGACGGATCGGACGTGAAGTCGCTGGGACTTGGAGTCATGCCCGCGTGGTCACCAGACGGCAAGAGGATCGCCTTTGCCCGGGACGCACAAGTGTGGGTCATGGAAGCGGACGGCACAAATCAGGTCAAACTGACCACGGGTGGCATTAACAACGATTCCCCTAGTTGGTCGCCGGATGGGTCAAAGATCGTGTTCCGAAGTCAAAGGGACAATTGGAACAGCGAGATCTATGTGATGAACAGCGACGGCACTGGTCAGACAAGAATGACCAACAGCGCAGAATCTGACCGCTATCCCAATTGGTCTCCCAATGGGCTCTGGATTGCGTACTTGTCCGGGCCGGAAGGCGGCGACACCAATGTCTGGATCATGAATGCCGATGGCTCCAACAAGCATCAACTGACCAACGGCACCCAATGCTGGCTTGGAAGCTGGTCGCCAACTAGCATGAAGCTCGCCTACTCATCACTTGAGCAAGAGGGAGGTTTTGCGATCTATACCATTGACTCTGACGGATCGAATGTACATCGCGTCTCAATCGGGGACGTATTCGACCTCGATCCGGCGTGGTCTCCAGATGGAACGAAAATAGCCTTTCGGTCAGAGGGATCCGACATCAGCATTATGGACCTCGACGGTACCAACCGAAGGAACTTGACGAACACCGCTGAAGCCGAATGGGGGCCCGCCTGGAAACCAAGATAGGACGACGGGGACTTGGGAGTTGGGCCGATTTTAGGATTGCACTGGCTTGGCGGACCCTTTGATCGGCAGACGGGTTTGGACTGGAGTGACTAGAGCATCTCAAAAGTCCGTCTGGAAGGCCCAATGGGCCAAAAGAAGAAAGCGAAGGGCGCAGCCCTGGGACCCGTTGCGCCTGTGAATGGAAGCCCTGAAGGGGCGCTACTCGGACTCTTGAGATGCGCTGTAGTCACCTCTTTGGTCTCCGCGATTTGTTGCGCTGACTTCATGTCGTCCTCCAAGCGGAAGCTCGAAAGGAGGAAGGATGTGTAGCCACCCGGAACCGGAAGACAAGTCCTCCAAAGAAAGGCGGTGACAAGTCACCGCAGTCCAAAAGGGCATGCGACGCGCGGGTCGGCATTGGGCAAATCGTAGCCTGCATAGGCGAAGTGCACTGGGAGTTCTTGATTGCATACCCCAGACCCCCAACCCCCCAAACCCCATCCCTCCCCTCTCAGCCAAAATAGCCTCTGTGAGCAAGCGGTGCACCATTGGCGTGGATTTGGGCGGGACCAACGTTCGTGCGCAGGCGATCTTTGAAGACGGGACCGAAGCCGGGCCTCGCGCAGAACGAGGCTCGAACGCCACAGGCGGGGTCGAAGCCGTCGCCAACGCCATTGTCGCGGTCATTCAGGAGGCTCGCGCAGGCTGCCAAGCCGCGCCGGAAGCTGTTGGCATCGCCGTCCCCGGACATGTGGACGACGACGCCGGCATGGTCAAGTGGTCGCCCAATTTCGGGTCCATCGAAAACGGCGTGTTCCAATACTGGACCGACGTGGCCATCCGCGAACCGATCCAGCGGGCGGTGGATCTGCCCATCCGGCTTGGAAACGACGCGAACCTGGCGGCGCTCGGCGAATACCGCTTCGGCTCCGGCAAGGGCAGCGCCAACTGCCTTGTGATTTTCACCATCGGCACGGGCATCGGCGGTGGGGTGGTGCTGGGGCCGAAGTCGCTGCTTGGGAGCGTGTCGGCGCCCGTGGTGTTGGTTGGTGGGAACATGGGCGGCGCGGAGCTTGGCCACACGACCATCCTCGCGGGCGGGCTCGCCTCCACCTCCGGCGCCTATGGCTCCATCGAGGCCTATTGCCAGCGGGATTCCATCGTGCGTCGCGCGGCGTATAGGCTGGTGCGAGGCAAGAAGTCGGTCCTGCAGGACATGACCGGCGGGAACTACGACCTTCTCTCCCCCAAAATGCTCTCCGAGGCCGCCGATCAGGGCGACGCCGTGGCGCAGGAGGTCTGGGCTGAGGTCGGCTTCTACCTTGGACTTGGCATCGGCAACATGATCAACATTTTCGCGCCGGACGTTTTCGCCATCGGCGGCCAGATCGCCAAAGCAGGGAAGTGGCTAATAGAGCCCGCCATCGCCTCGGCGGAGAATGTCGCCATCCCGACGCTCTTCCGAGACGTAAGGATCGTTCAAGCCGAGCTCAGCGACGACGCCGGAGTTCTCGGCGGGGCGGCTTTGGCGCTGCAATCGCGATAGTCCTTTCGACGATTTCCGAGCGCAAGGCGAAGCTGAGGAGCTATGCTCCACACTCAATAGCCCATGACCGATCACCACAACGAGAGCATTCCGGTAGTTGAATCCCCCTATGCCGGCCAGCGGCTGACCTTCTGGCAGCAGATCGCCATTTCGGCGTTCTGGTTTGGGTCCAACGCGATGTGGGGCGCTCTGCTCCTCGTCGTCAACGCCAAAGAACTCGAGTCCATCTCGCCAACGGCGAAGGCGCAGGCGGTCGGCATTCTCGGCGCGGTGGCTCTCATCGCCCTCTTTGTTCCTCTCCTTTTTGGCGCACTGAGCGATCGGTGCGCGCACCGCTGGGGCCGCCGCAGACCCTACATGGTGTACGGTGGCGTTTTGAACCTAATCGGGCTCGGCATGATGTGGTTTGCCGGCGACCTGAAGAGCTACGGGCTGTTTCTGCTGGCCTACGTGGCGGTGCAGTTCGGCAACAACATCGCAACCGCCCCCTACAACGGCCTGATTCCCGACCTCGTGCCCGAGGACCAGCGTGGGAAGGCAAGCGGCTACATGGGTGTCATGAGCCAGGCGGGCACCCTCCTTGGCGCGGCGGTCAGCGGCCCGCTCATGGACGCGGGGATGAAGTGGCAGACCTACGTCTTCCTCGGCGGCGTGCTCTCTGTGTTCATGCTTGGCACGGTGCTGGGGATCAGGGAGACCCCGCTGCCCGCCAAGCCGCCCCCGCTGCACTGGGGCAACTACCTGAGGAGCCTCTGGATCAGCCCAAGGGAATATCCCGACTTCGCCTGGGTTTGGCTCACGAGGTTCCTCGTGATGATGGGCTTTTACTCCATCCAGCCGTTCGCTCAGTACTACCTGGAAGATGTGATCGGCGTGAAGAACCCCGCGACTACGGCGGCCATGTTCTTCGGGATTGTCCTCTTCGCCGCGATGCTGAGCGGCTATTTCGGAGGCGCGATCTCGGACAAAGTGGGCCGGAAGAAGGTGGTCTACGTCGCCAACTCGGTCATCGCGGTTATGGCCGTGGCGCTGATCTTCTGCCACACCATGACCCAGGTGCTCATCGTCGGGGTGATCTTCGGGCTCGGATACGGCGCCTATATTTCGGTGGACTGGGCCCTGGGAACGGACGTCCTCCCAAGCAAGACTTCAGCCGCAAAGGACATGGCGGTGTGGCACATCTCGATGGTCCTGCCGCAATCGCTCACCCAGCCGATCGCCGGGTTCCTGTTGTCGAACTTCGAGAAGGCCCGTGTGCCGGATCCCAAGACGGGCGAAGTCGTGGTCCACTATGCGACCAGCGGCTACGGGTTGCTCTTTGGCCTCTCGGCGGTGTACTTTGCACTCGGTGCGTATCTGCTGCGAAATGTGAAGAAGGCGCGGTAGTAGCGGTTCATTTGCCGGACTCGGCCAGCCTGTAGCCGCATCCCTGCGGGAGAATGGCCCACGCCCGGCCGATCTCGCAATCCTCCAAGAGTGCCTGGAAATCCATGGCTTCGCCGTCGGCAAACCGAATCTCTGCCCCAAGTTCCGAGCAGATCAGCAGCACCGCAGCGATGTCGTAGAGCTTCTCGCGGAATCCGATCAGGCCCCGATACCGCTGGGTGGCCACGAACGCCCCGTCCACGACGAACGAACCTGTGCAGCGCCACTTTCCCGGCCAACGGGCCTCTCGATAGGCTTTGATAACGTACTGCGAGCAGGAAACCAGCTCCTCGCGTTCAATTTCGCCCGGTGGGATAGGCTTGATAGGCTCGCCGTTAAAGGTTGCGCCGCCACCTTTCGTGGCGAGATAGAGCTCCTTGAGTTCCGGCAGAAAGATTCCACCAGCCTGGAGTTCTCCATCCATTAGGTAGGCGGCAGTGACGCCCCAAAGCGGGGAACCGAACGCGAAGTTGCTGGTGCCGTCCACGGGGTCCACGACCCAGAGACCTTGCCCTTCGTCGCGGGCGTAGCCGAACTCCTCTCCCCAGACTGCCGCACCGGGAGTGATTTCCTCGACTCTGCTCCGGAAAAGTCTCTCAACCTCTTGGTCGGCGTTGGTGACCAGGCTCCCGTCGGGCTTCTTGTGAACCTCGAGTTCGTCCCGGCAAAGCTGGGCCAAGGCGCCCGCCTCCCGCAAGAGCGACTCGAAGGCCGAAGGGAACTCGGGAGGTATCACAGCCGATTATGGCAGGGGAGACCCCGTGCCGAACTGCGAGGCACATCCCTCCATCCCTCGCTACCCCCGCACAAGCTCCAGACCTGCAGCTACGGTCGTTTGTTCATTGATCCGTCAGTTCGCAGGTTTGTAGGTCCCGATTCCTCTCCGTTCCCATGTCCTTCTGTCCCTTCGTCCCTATTCCGATCGCAGGCACGGAACCTGCGGCTACGGCCCCTGTAGGGCGGTATGCAGTCCTTTGCGCGGGCAGGCTAAAGCCAGCGGCTCCGGCCCCACCTCCCTTCGTCCCGTGGTCCCTATTCCCCTCACCTCTTCATCTCCATCCTGCCCCCCTTGCCTCGCGCGCGATTTCGTGGTATAACCCTCCCACCCAAGCGGGAATAGCTAAGTGGTAGAGCATCTCGTTGCCAACGAGAGGGTCGCCAGTTCGAATCTGGTTTCCCGCTCCAAATTCGAAGCCCGGCCGAAAGCGCCGGGCTTCCTGCTTTAGTGCAGGGGAAAGTGCTGGACTTCGGCACGGACCGGGCCCCCGGGCACCTCCACAGCCACTGTGCCGCCCGGCTTCGCGACGTCGTTCTTCAGCATCGCGCCCGCGATCCATCCGAACCTTGGAGACCAGGCCGCGCTCGTGACCCTGCCTGCGCCATCTTTCAGGCTGCAGCCTGTCTGAACCTCATCCTCGCAGACAAGCGCCATCCAGGTCTTGTTCGTGTGGCCACGGCTGTGGATGCGCGCGAGCACCTCTTGGCCCACGTAACAACCCTTGGTGTAGCTGACGTTACACTTCTCGAACGCCGGTCCCATTTCGGGTGGCAGGGTCCGGTCGCTCATATCCACACCATAGTTGGGGATGCCTGCTTCGAGTCGAGCCGCGTCCACGACCTGGGCACTCGCCTTGTTATCGAACCATTCAAGAACGGTGAACTCCACTTCCTTGGGAACCCAAATGTCCAAGCCGCCAAATCCGGTGTGATCGGAACCAAGGACGATCCAGTCGGAGGCGAAATCGCCTCCAATCGTGCCAAACGTCTGCGGCCCCTGAAACGAGAGCAGCCTATAGCTGGACGTTAAGTCCCTTGCCGCTACATCCTCCATGACCACCATCGCCTCGGCGCGCTCCAGCACCGCCGAAACGCAGGCCAGCGGCGTTTCCACAAGGGATCGGGCCTCAAGTCTCCAAATGCGGCCCGGGGCGACGATCTGGCCCGTCGGCTTCAGCAGGCAAAAGTCGATGCTCTCGCCAACATCGAGCCCCCGCAGGTCGTTGCTGACCTGGCCCTGAAGCCAATCGAGGTGGTCGTCGCCAGTGAGCTCGATCAGTCCGGGCTGCAGCGCGCCAAGATCGCATAAGGCGCACCCGGTGGAAAGCTTCACGTACTCTTGCTCGAACTCTGCACGATTCTGCACGGTTCATTCTACGCCCGTGTCGGTCGGATTTGAGGGGTAGGCTAAGGCATGAGCCATCGCCGGGGAAGCACGCCGATCTTCGATGGTGGCGTCTTGCTGCTGTTGGCGGGCCTGGGTCTGCTCTTCGGAATCGGACGGAACGAAGTGCGGCGGTTTGAGCGTGCCGCCGCCGCCGAGATCGCATCGAAGCTAACTGGCCCAAACAAGAAGGTGGTGGTGCGCTCAGAGCTCAATGGGCCCATCGACGGCCCCCTTGGCAACCTCAAATCCGCAACGATCCGAGCCTCACACTTTGAATCAGACGGTCTTCCGCTCTTCACCGAGCCGGAACGCTCCAAGCGCGGCGTGCTGCAGACCCTGAACCTCATCCTGGACGATTTCACGTTGTGCGGGCTCAGGGTCGAGCACCTGGAAGCCTCTATTCCTGACTGCCGATTCGATTACGACCTCGCAATCAAGAAGCGCCAGATCCGCCTCAGCCAGAGCGGGATCGGCACCGGCAGGGTTCGCTTGCGAGAGCAGGATCTCGAGGCCTATATCCCCAAGAAGCTCGCTGAGGTAAGGCGGGTGTCTCTGAAGCTTGACCGTGGCTATGCCTTCGTCGAGGGGTTCGGCGAGTTCCTGGTGGTCCAAACCCAGTTTGAGGTCATCGCAAAGCTGGCCATCGCGGACAAGTCCAAGATCGTGCTCACAGACGCAAAGGTGTTTTTCGACGGACGGTCGGCGGACGAATACAGCAAGAAGGCGATCCTGGACGCACTGAACCCGGTGATCGACCTCGACAAAGACCTGAAGCTGCACGGCGCGGTTGAGCTTGAGCGTCTGGAGCTGGACCGGGGCATTTTGGAGGCTTGGGGAACAACCAAGATTCCGGTTAGGCCGTTGGAGTGAGGGATATGGCGTTAGGGCATTAGCGCATTAGGGCATTAGGGCATTGAGGCATTAGGGCATTGAGCCCATGCCAGGATTGCCCGCCTTGCAGCAAAATGACCATGATGAAGACCATCCGCTGGGGCATTCTCGGTCCGGGATCCATTGCCAACCAATTCGCCGCGGGCATCCAACTCGCACCGAACGCCGTCTTGGGCGCCGCAGGCTCCCGAGACAAGGCCAAGGCCCAAGCTTTCTGCGACAAGTTCGGCGGCGGAACGGCACACGGCAGCTACGAGGCCCTGGTTGCCGACCCCGACGTGGACGCCATCTATGTGGCAACCCCCCACGACTTCCATTGTGAGCACACCCTCCTGGCGCTCGAAGCGGGTAAGCCGGTGCTCTGCGAAAAGCCGGTCGCGATCAACGCAGCACAGGCCCGAAAGATGGTCGCCAAAGCCGACGAGAAGGGCCTCTTCTTCATGGAGGGCATGTGGACCCGGTTCTTCCCCGTGATGGCGCGCTTGCGCGAGTGGGTAAGGGAAGGAAGGATCGGAAACGTGCTCACCATCACCGCCGACTTCGGTTTCCGGGCGTCCTTCAACCCCCAGAGCAGGCTCTTCGACCCTGCCCGGGGGGGTGGCGCCTTGCTTGACGTGGGCATCTATCCGGTTTCCTTCGCCTCGATGCTGATGGGCAAGCCGGAACGCATCGCCAGCGCCATGGTCCCGGCCGAGAACGGCGTAGATGCCCAGTCCGCAGCGATCCTGATCAAAGGCCACACGATGGCGGTCCTCTACACGGCAGTGGAAGCTACAACCCCCTGGGAGGCCGTCGTCATCGGCGAAAAGGGGCGCATCACGGTCGCAACGCCCTTCTGGAAGCCCTCGATTGCGGTGCTCAAGGAAGGCGACAACGAGCCGGAGATTTTCGAGTCTCCCTTTGAAGGTCCTGGATTCCAGTACGAAGTGGAAGAGGCCTCCAGGCTGATTGCCGAAGGCTGTACCCAGTCCGACATCATTCCCCACACGGAGTCCATCTCGATCATGGAGACCCTGGACGCGATGCGCGCCCAGTGGGGCCTTCGCTATCCCATGGAATGAGGGTTCCCAAGCTGGAAACCTAAAGTTATTCCATGTCTTGCCAAGAATCTCCCATGTAGATTTGCAGGATTTCTGTCCGCAGGGATGCGGGCGCCTGCCAGGGGAGATCGATCAGTGGCTCTGAGAATCAACTCGAACGTTTCGGCGATGAACGCCTTGCGCAACCTCCAGGGGACGCAGGACACCCTGGGTAGCGTAGTCGAAAGGCTGAGCACCGGCCTGAGGATCAATACGGCATCCGATGATCCCGCCGGCCTCATCATCAGCGAGAACATGCGCACCCAGCTCAAGGGCATCGAGCAGGCCATCCGCAACAGCCAGGACGCGGTGAACATGTCGAAAACAGCCGAAGGAGCGCTCGACGAGGTTCAGCTTCTTCTGCGCAACATCCGAGCGCTCGCGGTGCACTCTGCCAATGCCGCAGTGGTCGATTCGGCGACTCTGCAGGCCAACCAGACCCAGATTCGCTCCACGATCGATTCCATCAACCGAATCGCCGAACACACCCAGTTCGGGCAGAAGAAGCTGCTCGACGGCTCTGCGGGCATACTCGCGAACATCACGTCGGTCGACGACGTGTCAAGCATCTTTGTGGGCGGCACCTTCGCCGGCGTCAACGGCCATACGTTCTCAAGCAACGGCACCGAGACGCTCCAGCAGCTTGTCACCAAGATCAACGCCTTGGCCAGCACGACCGGCGTGACCGCCGCGATCACGGGTTCGGGACCGGTTTCGGTCCAGCTCACGCAGGTTGATTACGGCGCGCAGCACAGCATTCAATTCTTCGATGCTTCGAGCATCCTGCACACCAGCTCCAGCGCGAGCAGCACGGGCGTGGACGCTGTGTTCAACGTGGCGGTTACGACCGTCGCAGGAGTGACCACGGTGCCGTTCACGGGCGGCCGAGGTCCGGGTGAATCCGGTCTGAAGCTGATGGATAACTACGGAAACACCATCCAGGTGACCGAAGGCGGCAACGCTTCGATGACTTCGGCAACCAACGTCGGCCAGGTCACGGCGGGCTCTGTGCGGTTCCAAATTGGAGGCAACTCCAACCAAGCGGCACAGTTCTCTATGCCTGTGGTCTTTGCGAACCGGCTCGGAACGAGCGCAGTAACCGGGATGTCCTTGGCAGATCTCGACGTCACGACCCAATCGGGCGCCCAGAACGCAATGCGCATCATCGACGACGCGATCGAGCAGCTTTCGCAGCTTCGAGGCAGCCTGGGCTCGTTCCAAAAGAACTTCCTGGAGTCGAACATCCGCTCGCTCAGCGTGGCCCAAGAGAACATGACCTCCTCAGAGAGCCAAGTCCGCGACGCCGACATGGCCGAGGAGATCACAGCCATGACCAGGCTCCAGATCCTGAATCAGAGCGGCATGGCCGTCCTGGCCCAGGCAAACCAAATGCCGAAGGGAGTCCTGCAATTGCTGCAGGGATAGGAAAGAGGATTGATGAGATGAAGGGATGAAGGACTCGTAGCCGCAGGTTCCGTGCCTGCGCGAGATAAATGGACTGGTAGCCGCAGGTTCCGTGCCTGCGCGTGAACGAGAAACAAACGCATCTACGCACCTACGAACCTACCAACCTACCAACCTACGAACCTACGAAACGACTTACGCACTGACGCAACCGCACATCCCCGCGATAGACGGGGTGGCAACTCCTCCTTCTCGGTGGCCCCGCTTCACACAGCGGGGCTTTTTTTTGTTGGGAGCAGGAAGCGCATGAGGGCACAGTGCGGTGGCCGATTCTCCATCTTCGAGGACCGAAGGAGTTAACGCGCGCGGTCTCTTGCTCCAAGTCCGCCGGCTTTCTGCTGGTTTCACACCAAGGTCATCGTCTCAGCCGGGCACTCCACCATCTCGTAGGGCAGCACGGTGGTCACTCGGACAATGAAGTCATGAAACTCCTGCATGAAATTCCTTAGGAACGCCTCGGTCGATGGGTTCGAAACTTCGCCTTCGGCAGTGATGAGGTCTGGCGTAAAGGTGATGTAGGCCTCGGGCGAGTTCATTTGCGGTGAATTGAGGAAGCTCAGAACGCTGCGAAGGCTCTGCTGTGCAACGGCGGTGCCGATGGAGCCTGGAGAAGCCCCAATCACGGCTGAGGGCTTCTTGGCGAAGGAGTTCGTTCCCCACGGCCGGCTGGCCCAATCGATCGCATTCTTCAGTGCGCCCGGGATAGAGCGGTTGTATTCCGGCGTGACAAAGAGTATTGCGTGGGCCTTGCCGACGGCATCTTTGAGAGCCCTGGCTTCGGGCGGAAATGCGCTATCGAAATCGCTGCTGTAGAGGGGGAGATCTCTGATTTGAATCTCCTCGAATTCCAGGCCCTGTGGAGCCAGGTTGATCAGCGCTCCCGCAAGTCTTCGATTGATCGAGTTCGAGGCGAGGCTGCCGACGAAGTAGCCCACTTTGTATGTCGTCATTCTTTGTTCTCCTTCCTGCACATTCTCTATGACGCCGGACCAAGCCTCATCCATACCCGGCCCTCGGTCTGGTCCGGTCGCAGACTCGTCATGTGGGGCTTCTCTCGGGCGAGCGTGTCGCCCGCCCGAGAGCCATAAGGTAGGGCCTGATGGGATCAGGCTTTTCTGGCAGTGCGCTTTCGGCGCAAAACAACCAAGCCTACGGTTGCCCCGAGTGCAAGGATGCTTGCGGGCTCCGGTACGGGACCGAATTGTGCTGATAGCAGGTCGTTGTTGTCGTTCTGGCCACCGGTTGAAGACCCAAATCCTACGAACGCCTTACCTGATGTAAAGGCGACGGTGGAGCTTGCGTCGTAGTTTGTCTGTAGCACAGTGGCGCCGTCGAGAGTTACATTCCAGTCGTGCGTAACGCCATCGTATCGGATGTGCGCTGCCCAAGGCTGATCGCGGGATATCCCGCTGAAGTTGTGGTTGGATATAGTGGTCTTCACGCCATTGGCGTCCGTCGCCCAGAGAGCCACTTCATTCCAGAAACTCCTGAAGACGACAGCGACGGTATTGGGGATTCCCACGACCGACATGTTGCCGCCGTCCATACCCATCTGGTTGGAATCGATATTCTGGAATGCAAAGGCAATTCCATCCGCGCCGTTGCTGAACGTACCGTCGAACGACCGGAACACAAAGTCGGCCGTGAATCCACCTTCAACGTCTTGGGGTGTGGTTACCCAGGCGTTACCCGCCTTGTTGTTTTCTGTCGGCGTCAGTCGAATCATGTTGCTGAACTGCACAGCAGAGCCCACAAGGTTCAGGCCGGCTGTGGATGAGAAATCGGTGAATGTGAAGCTGGCATGGGCCGCGGTGGCGCAGGCCAACACGGCCAGCGATGCGTAGCGTTTGGTATACATTGGGATCCTCCTCGGAAACAAATCAATCATTGGAGTCGGGTCGCGCCAAGGGCGAACAGAAGCTGACGGTTGGCAATCCGGCAGGGCCAGTCCGAGGCCTGAAAGGAGCGATCCCCACAAGCCTCAATCACGGGCAGTCTTCTAAAAGCACGCCACCACGGCACATCGGGTCGAGGGTCACCGCGGCCAGTGCGATGACCCAGGGACTGGAAACTATCTCGACATCAGCACTTCGCTAACACCATGCAAGATGCCGTTACTGGTGTGGATGTTCGTGATTGTAAAGCTCGCGTTGCCGACCAATCCATGCCCATTCACGTTGCGGGTGTAGAGGTGGCCACCGTCCACTGCCGGCAGACTGCGGGCGCGAACGGCTTGCTCCGCCGACCAACTGCCTCGAACGATGTGGTGCAGCAAGAACTGCCTGAGCCGCGACTTGTTGCCGTGAATCTGCTCCAGCAGACCTTCTGGCATCGCCCTGAACGCGTCGTCAGTGGGCGCAAATACCGTGAACGGTCCGCCGTCCTTGAGTGTAAACGTCAGATCGGCGTCCCGAACCAGCATAAGAAAGGTATCGAACTGGTGAACCGACATCACGGTGTCGATGAGGTCGCGGCTCGAATTCGATTGTGTTTTGGGGGCCGTAGCTCCCAGCACAGCGCAAGCGAGTGCTGCGCCAATAAGAAGGCTCTTAAGGCTGTACATTTTCGATTCTCCTTGGCATCCGCCAAGAGTCGTCAGGAGAGTGGGATCAGCTGGCGAGGCAAACTAGTTGCCGCCCGTTGTCCCGCCTCCAGTGGTTCCGCCGCCGGAAGAACCGGCTGCGCCGGCTGCTCCGGCTGAACCCGCAGCACCGGAAGCTCCCTGGCTTCCCTGTGATCCTGTTGCGCCCTGAGCACCGGTTGCACCGGGTGCGCCGGCTGGGCCGGCAGGCCCCGGGGCGACAATAACGTTGTCTCGCGCGGGTGGTGACTGCTGTGGCGCCCACACGGCGAAATAGAGAATGGTGGCTGCTACGGCGATGCCGATCAGAACGAGAACAACGGCAGTCAGCGAGCGGGAATCTGCTCGATCTTCTGCGTAGGACATGAGTTACCTCCAAAGGGGTCCGATTGCCCATCCGGAGCGATAGTCGGTCTCTATTGCCTAGCGCTCAAACCACGATGGAGCCTTCAAACGGCCTGGATACATGTTCATTCTCCAGGAATTGCCGGTCTTGTCACAAGTCCGGCAATCGCTGTCCGTGAAAGGAAGGACGGCCTTGTTGGGACAGTTGCGGCCAAGAAGTTTGGGCCACAGGATAGGATGCATTTGTGATCGCCTAGCCCTCTTCGTTCTTGGCCTCTTGCCTACGCAGTATCCGGCAACGAAAGCTCCAGGAGCTTCGGCATAGAAGGTGCGGCTCCGTGCCGAGTGACCGAGATGGCGGCTGTATGGTTTGCGAAATGAGCCGCCGCTCGCAACGGTTCACCTAGAACGAGCCTTGAGGCAAGGGCGCCAACGAAGCAGTCGCCAGCGCCAGTGCTATCCACGGCCGTTACCTTTTCGCCGGGTACCTTGAAATCGCCTTGCGGACCTGAGCATGCTGCTCCGGCGGCGCCCAAAGTGACGATCACGGCCTGCTCGGGTCTCTTCCTCAGTCGCGCGGCGGCCTGAATGGGTGATAAAGCAGAGCCTGCGCCGAGGTAGTACGCCGCTTCCGTCTCATTGAGCACCAGGACATCGGGCAGATCCAGGAAGTCGAGCGGCACGGCCGGCGCCGGCGAGAGGATCGTCTTCGCTCCAGCCTCCCGGCCTCGCTGTAGGAAGGCGCGAATCGTCGGCAACGGAATCTCGAGGACAGTGGCCAATACGTCGCCCGAACCGAAGTCGGGGCACGCGGCCTCTTCAGGCGTCAGCAAACCGTTCGCGCCAGGAATCACTACGATCGAGTTCTCGCCGGACTCCGCCACACCGATGATGGCCGTGCCGGTACCCGCTGCCTCTGAACGTGAAACATGGCGCAAATCGACCCCCTCAGAGGCGGCAAAGGCGGAGAGCTGCTCGCCGAAGGCGTCCTTTCCCAGCTTGCCGATCATCCGCACATCGGCTCCCAGCCTCGCCGCCGCGACGGCGGGATTCAGGCCCTTTCCTCCCGGGAAGAAGCCAACGCGATGGCCCGTGATCGTTTCACCTGGCAAGGGCAGACGCGGCGCGAACGCCACCACGTCCATATTCATGCTCCCCGCGACGTAGACGATGCCCATGAGTCGAGATTAGCCCATCGGCTTCTTTTGACACTTCCGGAACTGGCACCTCGTGGGAAGCGCCCCGCGACGTATACTCCGTCCTTACCGTGCAGTACGGATTCGTCATCGACCAGGACAAGTGCATCGGCTGCCATGCCTGCACCACCGCCTGCAAGCAGGAGAACGGGGTGCCCCTCGGCAGCTTCCGCACCTGGGTCAAGTACGTCGAGAAGGGCACGTACCCTCAGGTCAAACGGCACTTTCTGGTCCAGCGCTGCAACCAGTGCAGCAAGCCGCCCTGTGTGGACATCTGCCCGGTGGGCGCGCTCTCCAAGCGCGGCGACGGCATCGTTGATGTGGATCGCGACGCCTGCATCGGATGCCGCGCCTGCATGCAGGCTTGCCCGTATGACGCGCTCTATTTGAACGAAGACCTCGGCGCGGTGGAGAAGTGCCACTTCTGCGCGCATCGGGTCGAAGTTGGCCTTGCGCCCGCCTGTGTCAATGTCTGCCCGGTGGGAGCGATCATCCCTGGCGACTTCCACGATCCCGAATCCAGGGTCTCGCTCATCCGCCGCGAGTCGATGCTTCGCGCAAGGCGCGTCGAGCAGAAAACCGGGCCCAACGTCTGGTACATCGGTGCGGACTCGGCCACGCTCGAACCGGGGGAAGCCACGCCAGAGGAGATGTTTCTCTGGAGCGACCGGCCCGGCTGGAAGCCGGAGGTCGTGGACGAGGCACAAGGTCCGAGGTCCGAGGTCCGAGGGGGATCGGTATCTGTTGAAGGGATGATGGGATTAAGGGATGAGGGTTCAAGCTCCCTACTTTCAGGTCCATCTTCCCAGAGCCCCAGACCTCGGACCTCGGACCTCGGACCTTCAACCGGCTCCCTCGAGGCCCTCAACGCCGAGCACAAGATCGAATGGGGCTGGCCCGTCGCGCTATATCTGGTGACCAAAGGTATCGCCGGCGGTGTGGCGATGGTTGCGCCGTTCTTGTCGCTATTCGGTCTGGATCAAGGCATGCCGTGGTGGTTTCCTGAAGCGACGTCGCTGGCGTTCGTGCTGGTGACCGTCGCGCTGCTCATCGAGGACCTTAAGAAGCCGAAGCACTTCTACAAGCTGTTCACGAGGCCAAACTGGAAGAGCTGGCTGGTCAAGGGTGGGATCGTGCTCACGGCGTTTGGGGGTGTTTCTGCGCTGATCTTGGCGGCGGGCCTGTTCGGTCAGACAGCTCCGACGGGTCTGACAGAGAGCTTGAGGTGGCTGAACGCCCTCCTGGGCGCGGCAACCGCGGGCTACACGGCGTTTCTTTTCGCTCAGTGCAAAGGGAGAGACCTCTGGGAGAGCCGCATGCTGCTGCCGCACCTGTTGATCCAAGCCTGGTTCTGCGGGGTGGTTGTGTTGATGCCTTTTGCGTCCTCAGACCTTTGGCCGATTGTGCTTCTAATGGCTCCGCTGGCGATGCACTTTGGGTTCGTTCACCACGATTTGCACCGGACGGATACGAACAATGCGCGCCAGGCCTCACGGTATCTGGCAACGGCGCGAATCGGGGCCGGCACAGCAATGGCTGCCTCGGCGATGCTGCTGGTGGTGGGGGTCATGGTCGGATTTCTCGCGCCGGCAGTGGCGTTTGTTCCGGTACTGATCGGTCTGTTTCTCTATGAGCAAGCATATGTCCGCGCGGGTCAATTGCCGCCCCTGTCGTAGTGCTGGAGCGCCGCGTTCGCGGGAGCCTATGGAGCGCCCTTTGAGTGACAATCCCGTCCTCCGTCTGAACCCGCGGGTTCATCGCAAGGCAAGCGAACTAAGCCCGTCAGAGCACCACTTCAAACGTGGCCTTGCCTCGCTTTGGAGCGGCCTTCATCCAGCCCCATTCCCTTTGACCTGAAATTGTCGGCGGAACCCTCAGCGCGAACCCCTTGAGCTTCTCCGCAGAAGGACCCGAAAGCGAAGCGGTGACCCGCGATTTGCCTTTCTCCGGTGTGACCCAGAGGTCTAGCTTCCCAAACGCCGTCGGAAGACGCTTGACCCCCCATGGCTTCTTCGACGTCCACCATCGATCCGGTACCGCCGGCAGAAGTTGAAGCACTCCTGTAGGAAGGTCGTCGTGGTCGGTCTCCTCGAACGCCAACATCCGCCGCAGGTACAGCAGCGTCACCCCGACGCCCGCGCTGCAGGGTTCGGTCGAAAGGCCCCATCGTTCCTCCTGGTCGGCATGCTGCTTCTTCATCGCGGCATCGTCGAGCAGGAGCGGAGTTACCTCCGGGGAGGTGCCGTAGACCGGGTCCATCGATAGCCCTATCTGCCCATAGACCCCCAGCAGGAACCCCCGGCGGTCTCCCTTGCGAAGGAGCGTAGCCAATCGGCCGTAGCCGTATTCCGCATCAATTCCGGCCACCTTTTCGGGGCTGAATCGCGGCACGCCACATTGGATCCTGCCGGTGGAGAGCATGAAGCTCTCGATGTCCTTGAACTCGGGGCTGTCGGGCTCGAAGATGCCGTTCTCCAAGATCATCGGAGCGAAGAGCTGATAGTATTCCGGGCTGGGGAGGGTGGTTCGGGTCTCCTCCAGGCTCAACGGATAGAAGCCCCTGGTCCTGCCCTTCGCCTTGCCGAAAGCCGATCGGATCCGCTTGCGATAGGCAGCCGCCTCGGTCCGGTGGAGCCCGGTGTTCTGGATGCCGAGGGCGTCGAGCGCGAGCTGCGTATCCCTGAGCCCCCTCCAGCAGCATGCGTTGGGCCAGAGTGCGTGCGCAGGCTGGCCCAGATCGCCGCCATAGTTGTATTCCGCCAATAGGCCGTTCTGGGTCTTGCTGGTCTGGTCCATGGTCCAAAGGGCCGCCGATTGAAGATGGGGCAGACATTCTTTCAGGAACTTCTTGTCGCCGGTGGTCTGGTACATCCACCACGCGTACTTGCCCAAGTTGCCGTTGCGATACTGGTGATGGCGGTCGCTTTTGTCGATGAACTCCTTGGTCAGGAACGTCCCGCGGAAGATCCGTTCTGCGTCATCCTTGAGTCCCCATTCAGCCAGTGCGAGCGTGGCCCAGCCCTCCTCGGGTCCGAAGAAGCTGTTGTCATAGACGCTGGGGAACGCTCCGTAGACCATCCGGTCGCCCTCCGCCGTGATGAGAAGCTGGGCGAGCAGTTTCCAGACAAGGGTGTCCATTTGGGGGTCGGGTACCGAGTATTCGGGAACATCCTTCCATCGTGCAGACCACTCGTTCTCGCATTCCGCCTGCTGGTAACGGTTCTTCCGATCGGCCCTCTTGCCTGGATCAAGCGGCAAGACGAGCGTCCACTCGGGGAAGGCGTTGCCTTTCATCATGACCTTGGGCAGTTGAAGCAGGTCCTTGGCCCAGTCCAGGCCGTCGGAAGGCGTCAAGGTCGCGGCGTCATCCAGAACTGCCAGTGATAACTGTCCGGGCAGGACGACTTCTCCCTGCTGAAGCCGAAGCACATCGGCCGATCGCTTTGGCTTCTGGGAGGCGTCTTGCCACAGGTTCGGAAGCGCGTCGAGGATCGCAATGCGAACCTGAGGACGCGCCTCTCCTTCGCCTCTGGCCTCCAGATGGAGGATCAGCGTTCCGTTCGGCCCACCTTGCGATGCCACCCACACCGTTTGATGAAATCCAACTTTCTCCACAGAACTCCAGTGGCTCACAACCGGCCAGAAACGGTGCATCTCTCGGCCCTTTGAGGCAAACAACGGTTTTCCGTCTTGCTCCACTCGCAGCCACAGCTTTTTCGCACCCTCCAGGGGCACGAGAACGGCGCCTTCGGGGGTCACCGCAACCTCCAACTTGGCGAATGGCAAACCCAGCACAGCCTTGCCCGAGAAGGGCCGGCCCCATTTCCAGATCGCCTCGAAGGAGGGGTCTTTGTCGCCCAGCCGAGCGGCGAAGAGGTCCTCTTTGGCGGTGTAGGTGTCGGCGGGAGTGATAGGCTTTTGGGCGGCCATGAGCAGAATCCAGGATAGAAGCACAGAGACGGATTCGACGTCTGCCATGCACTTCCTTTGACCGGGGGTAGTCTAGCGGTCTTGAAGCCATGCCTGATCAGCCCATGACCACCACCCCGCTCGCCTCGTTCCCGCCGGAGGACCGCTGGGACGATTGGGCCGAGCTCGATCCCGCGGCCTGGCCCAAGCGCGTCGAGCGCCACTACGCGCTGATCCCGACGATTTGCTTCAACTGCGAGGCGGCCTGTGGTCTGATGGCCTATGTCGACAAGGAGACGGGCCAGATCCAGAAGCTCGAAGGGAACCCTCACCATCCGGGTTCACGGGGGAAGAACTGCGCTAAAGGGCCGGCGACGCTCAACCAGATCAACGATCCGAACCGGATTCTCTACCCACTGAAGCGGGTTGGCTCGCGGGGCTCCGGAAGCTGGGCAAGAGTGAGTTGGGATGAGGTGCTGGACGTTTTTGCGGCGAAGATCAGGGCGGCGATCCTTGAAGGGCGCAAGACCGAGGTGATGTACCACGTGGGGCGGCCAGGCGAGGACGGCTATGTGAACCGGGTTCTTCAGAGCTGGGGCGTCGACGGCCACAACAGCCACACCAATGTCTGTTCGGCCTCGGCGCGCGTGGGGTATGCGCTTTGGACGGGCTCCGACCGCCCGAGCCCCGATCACGCCAACGCGAAGTTCATCTTGATGCTGTCGGCGCACCTGGAGACCGGGCATTACTTCAACCCGCATGCCCAGAGGATCATGGAAGGGAAGACGGCCGGGGCGAAGGTCTGCGTGATCGACATCCGGCTCTCGAACACCGCAAGCAAGGCCGATTGGTGGCTTTCGCCTTGGCCAGGGACCGAGGCGATGCTGTTGCTGGCCATGGCTCACGTGATCCTGGAAGAAGGGCTCTACAACCGTGAGTTTATCGAGAAGTGGGTGAACTGGGAGGAGACGCTGGGGTTTCTTCTGAGCACGTCCGACGGGTCGGGCAAGTCGGACCTGTCCGATATTTCTTGCCAGGGATTTGATGGCTTCCTAAAGGCTCTTCGCGCGCACTATGCCTCCTACACTCCGGAAGCAGCCGAAGCCGAGACGAGCGTCCCCGCCGAAACCATCCGCGAGATCGCTCGCGAGATCGCCAAAGCGGGCAGCGCCTTCGCGTCCCACGTATGGCGCAACACCGCGGCAGGGAATCTGGGCGGCTGGCAGGTGGCGCGGAGCCTTCAATTCCTGAGTGTGCTGGTGGGCTCGATCGGCACCAAAGGGGGCACGAACCTCCACTCGGACAACAAGTTCGTCCCGGCGCCATTCTCGAAGCCCGACCCGTCGGACGTCTGGAACGAGCTTCTGTATCCCAAGGAGTTTCCCCTCGCCTACCACGAGCTCTCCTACCTCTTGCCGCACATGCTCCTGGAGGGCAGGGGCAAGCTTGCGGCCTACTTCACTCGGGTTTACAACCCGGTCTGGACCAATCCGGACGGCATGGTATGGGACAAGGTGTTGCGCGATGGGAGCCTGGTGGAACTGCACGCCGCATTGACGCCCACCTGGAGTGAGACCGCCCAACTGGCCGACTATGTGCTCCCCATGGGCCATGGCGCGGAACGCCACGACTTGATGAGCCAAGAGACCCACGCCGGGAAGTGGATCGGGTTCCGTCAGCCGGTGCAAAGGGTGCTTCGCGAGCGGAACGGCGAGCAAGTGAATTTCAGCCACGAAAGCAACCCGGGTGAGGTCTGGGAGGAAGCGGAGTTTTGGATCGAGCTCTCGTGGAGGATTGACCCGGACGGTTCGTTGGGGATTCGAAAGCACTTTGAGTCGCCCTATCGGCCCGATGAGAAGATCTCCCTCAGGGAATACTACTCCTGGATCTTTGAGAACTCCGTGCCTGGGTTACCGGAGGCCGCTGCAGCCAAGGGGCTCACGCCCTATGAGTACATGAGCCGTTACGGGGCGTTTGAGGTGGCCAAAGAGGCCTATGGGTCTTATCTGAAAAGCTCTGCGCCTGCGACGTGCTCGTCGGGCCCGTCCGACAGGTCCGACATGTCGGACGAGTCAGACAGCACCCCTGAGCCACCCCCGATCGGCTTCAAAACCCCCTCCAAGAAGCTCGAACTGTTCTCCCCCACCATGGCAGCTTGGGGTTGGCCGGACCAGGCGATGCCTGGCTACGTGAAGAGCCAGGTTCACCGCGACAACTTGGCGTCGAACGGCGGCTTCGTCCTCGTGCCGACCTTCCGTCTGCCCACGCTCGTTCACACGCGTTCGGCGAACGCCAAGTGGCTCTACGAGCTTTCCAATTCAAACCCAGTTTGGATCAACTCAAAGGACGCCGCTTCTTTGGGGGTGAAGACTGGTGACTTAGTGCGCGTCTCGACTCGAATCGGGCACTTTGTGAACAAGGCTTGGGTTACCGAAGGGATCCGACCCGGCGTTGTCGCCTGCTCCCACCACTTGGGAAGGTGGCGGCTCGAACAAGCCGTTGCCCATGCCGACTCGCACCAGCCGGTACTCCGGGGCGCCGATCCTCAAGCCGCTCCGACGGTGGTGCAAGAAGAAGTGAGTCCAGGCGTGATTCGGTTCCGCCGTGTTTCGGACATTGCGCCGTACGAGAGCGCAGACCCCGACACCCAGCGCATTTGGTGGACAGACGGCGGCGTGCACCAGAACTTGGCCTTCTGCGTACAGCCCGACCCTGTTTCGGGGCAGCATTGCTGGCATCAGGCGGTGACGGTGCGAAAAGCCGATCCGGAAGATGCCTACGGAGACATCGTGGTAGACACCAACAGAAGCCTGGAGGTCTACCAGGAATGGATGGGCCGGACCAAGCCTGCGCCAGGTCCTGGAGGGCTGAGGCGGCCCTTGTGGATGGACCGCGTCTGCCGCCCAAGGGACTCTGCTTTTGTTATCGAATAGCTGCGCTCTTGGTCCGAATGCGGGCGGGCCCATGGTCCCGCGTTCCGAACCCTACCCAATTCATGGCGTCCAGGCATAGCATGAAAGCACTCGTCTCCCTCATGGTTCTTGGTACAGTCTGCCTGGGTTTCGTAACCGCGTCAGGCTTTCAAAGGGGCGGGGTCTTCCAACGCCAGCAGCTACCCGGCTTTCGGCAGCGAAGCCCCTTCATGGCAAATGGCTTGCCGATCAGCTTGAAGGTGGACGGCGTTGAGCGCACGGCGCTCGTTTTCGCACCCGCTAACGCCAAAGGAACTTCAAGTCCGCTCGTGTTTTGCTGGCATGGGCATGGCGGCGGCTCGCGTCAAGCCTCGATGAGCTTTCGGATCCACAAAGAGTGGCCGGAAGCCGTAGTCGTCTACCCGCAAGGGCTCCCTACGAAGGGAAAGACCGACCCCGAAGGCAAGAAGCCAGGGTGGCAGCAGGGCCCGAACGATGAGGGCGGGCGTGATCTGAAGTACTTCGATGCCTTGCTATCGCACCTCAAGAGGGCCTACAAGATCGACGCCAAGCGCATCTTCACGATGGGCCACTCCAATGGCGGCAGGTTCACCTATCTGCTGTGGGCCGAGCGCGGCGACGTGTTTGCCGCCTACGGTCCCAGCGGGAGCCCCGCGATCGGGCTTGGACGGACCTTCAAGCCGGCATCTGCTTTCCACGTTGCCGGCGAGAAGGACCAGATTGTGCCGTTCGCTGGACAGAAGCTGACCATCGAGGGGATCAAGATGCTCGACGGAATCGGCGGCTCAGACAAGGGAGAAAGCGACGGCTATGTCACCACCTATAGGGGTTCTGGGGGCCTGGAGCTGGTGACCTACATCCATCCTGGCGGCCACAACTATCCGGCCCAGGTCCCGGCCTTGTTGGTGCAGTTCTTCAAGCGGCGCGAAAGAGGCAAGTAGCCGGAGCGCATCTCACAAGCATGAGTGTCGCCCAATCAGGGCTCGGCGGGTTCGGGAGCTTTCTCCCCAGGGGCTTGCGCCCTTCGCTGCAAGAGGCGGGCCCGCAGGGCCTGCCACTACGGCTCCTGGAGCGATTCAGATGGCCGTTTGGGGCTTCTGCCTGACAAGAGTGCCGGTTTAGTGCCAGTACTTTATACGGTTCTTGGTCACAACTTCCACCTTTTGGCGAATAGTGGGACCGTCTACGCGTCGCTTGGCTACACCTGAACATGGGGTGTCCGGCGCGCCACTGCATGGCCTGGATGGGTCCATGGGGAGAGTGTGACAATGGCATTCTTTGGTAGGCCGATTGGCCGAGAACTGGTGGTCTTGGGAGTTTGGGGCGCGCTCTCGTGCGCTGCGTTCGCTCAATTCAACCCGCCAAGCTGGTATTGGCTCAACAGTAACGACAACTCACGATACGGCTACGGATTCAACACGTTTGGGGACCCGTTTACCCCCGACTACTTGCACAACCCGTTTTTGCCCGGCGGTCCGGCGGACGTGCAGATTCAGGGGGATGTCGTTCAAGGGTTTGACTTTGGGAGCGGGAGCTTCGCGATGTGCGTGGAAGCCAGCCACACCGGAGTCATTACGTTCACCTTCGCCAACGCGGCGCGGCCGAACTGGGAGAAGCACGTTTGGTTCCAGGTGGACTTCAAAGAGAACCCACCGCAGAGCGATGTCTCCGCAGGCCTCTTTGCCAATGGCGGGCAGGTGAGCTTTTCGGAGACGGTGGAAACGCTTGGGGGAGGGTGGTTCCGATCCACTTGTGAAGCGGTCATCCGCCCGCAGCCGGACCACGAGCAGCTCATCTTCTTCTTGAATGGCGGCTCGGACGGCGTCTGTATCGACAACTTGCACTTTGGGACGATCTGCGTTCCCGTGCCCGAGCCTGGGTCGCTGGCCGTGCTGGGTCTTGGGGCTGCGGTGCTCTTGAAGCGAAGTCGAGCCTAAACGCGTTCGGTGTCTGCTTCAGCCCCTGGGCTCACCTCTCCCAGGGGCTCTCTTTTCATGCTGGACAGTCCTGCTCTTTTGCCTCGACGGGTCAGGCTAGACGGACGCTCAAGAATGTATGCTTTTCGGCATGAGCGACACCCCGCAAAGGCTCCCGCTCGGTCCTGGTCCGAGCCCCGTTCCCCCTCGCGTCCTGCAAGCGATTGCGAAACCCACGGTCGGGCATCTCGACCCGATCTGCCTCGAGGTGATGGACGGCGTTCGCACCAAGCTCCGAACCGCCTTCAAGACCAAAAACGAGATGACTTTGGCCGTCAGCGGAACGGGTTCCGCCGGCATGGAGTGCGCCCTTGTCAACCTCATCGAGCCTGGGGACAGCGTGCTGATCTGCACGAACGGCTATTTCGGCGAGCGCATGGCGGAGATCGCCTCGCGATGCCAGTGCGACCTTCATCGACTGGATGTCGAATGGGGCGAGCCGATCTTGCAGGACCAAGTTCTCGCTGAGGCCAAACGGGTCAACGCGAAGGTGGTCGGGATTGTCCATGGTGAAACCTCTACCGGAATTCATAACCCGATCAAGGACCTCGGGCACAAGGTCCATGAGCTCGGAGCGCTCCTCCTGGTGGACTGCGTGGCGACGCTCGGCGGCATGGAAGTGGATACAGATGCTTGGGGGCTGGACGCGGTCTACTCAGGCTCGCAGAAGTGCCTTTCCGCGCCTCCCGGTTTGGCGCCGATGACCGTGTCTCCACGAGCGATCGAAAAACTTGAAGCGCGGAAGACGAAGGTCCAGAGCTGGTATCTCGACCTGACGGAGGTCAAGCATTACTGGGGTGAGGACCGGTTCTACCACCACACCGCGCCGGTGAACATGCTCTACGCGCTGGATGAGGCGCTGAACATCGTTCTTGAAGAGGGAGTTGACAGTAGGGTCCAGCGCCACACCGACATGCATCTGCTCTTGAAGGCAGGGCTGGACGCCATGGGACTCAAGTATGCGAGCCCGGAGGGCTATCACATGACCTGCGTCAACGCGGTGCGGGTCCCGGAGGGCGCGGACGATTTGAAGGTTCGAAAGGCGTTCATGAGCGACTATGGCATCGAAATAGGCGCGGGGTTGGGCAAGTTCAAAGGCAAGGCCTGGCGCTTTGGCCTGATGGGCCACGGCGCGCAACGGCGCAATGTTGCCCTGATTCTTGCAGCCCTTGATGACCTCCTGAAGAGGTAAACCCTCGTCATGAATCTCATCCTGCCACTCCTTTGGCTGGCCTCCTCGATCCCATGGAGTGGCCGGGAGGCGCTGCCGTCTTTCAAGGACGTCACGGCTGAACTGGGCTTATCATGCTCCAACGACCGCGCCTGCTGGTTCGACCTGGACAACGACGGTTGGCCCGACCTTCTGGCGGGTGGTGACCTGTGGCGCAACGAGAAGGGCAAGAAGTTCGCTTTGTTCGCAAAGCTGAGTTCGAGCGGGGTTGCGGCGGATTTCGACAACGACGGCTACACCGATGTCTTCTGCTATGGAACGCAGACCCTTTTTGTCAACCTGAAAGGGAAAGGCTTTGCCGCGTTCCCCATGCCCAAACTCCCGGCTACCGTCTCGCGGGCAGCCTGTTGGGGCGATTTCGACGGCGATGGGTTTGTCGACCTCTTCGTAGGGGGCTACGAAGATTGGAACAAGGGAGTCACGTACCCCTCGTACATCCTGATGAACCGAAAGGGAAAGGCTTTCGAACTCACCTGGAGCGAAGCGAAGTTCCGAACGAGAGGTGTCTCGGCCTGTGACTTCGATGGGGACGGAGACCTTGACGTTTATTGCGCGAACTACCGCCTGCAGCCCAACAACCTATGGGTAGGCAGCGGTACCGGGAAGTTCGTGGATCGGGCCGGTGAGTTCAATGCGGCTGCAACTTCGCCCGGATTTGATGGAGGCCACAGCATTGGAGCGGCATGGGGCGATTTCGACTCCGATGGGGTCATCGACCTCTTCGCTGGGAACTTCGCCCACGTGGACAGTCGCGGCGACCAGCCCAAGTCCCGTTTCCTAAGGAATGCCGGAAGTAAAGGCGGCTATCGGTTTGAAGACAAGGGAACTTGCGGGGTCTTCTATCAGGAGAGCTATGCCAGTCCGGCAGCGGGGGACTTCGATAACGACGGTCTGCTCGACCTCTATTTCACGACCGTCTATGAAACGGCCTCCTTCAACAGGCCCAATAACCCTGTGCTGTTCAAGAACGGAGGAGGCTTCCAGTTCCTGGACCGGACAGCCGCGACGCTGCTACCCAAGCTGGGCGCAACCTATCAGGCGGCCTGGGCCGACTTCGACAGGGATGGTGACCTTGATCTGGTGACGTGTGGCAAGCTGTTCGCCAATTCGGGCTCAAAGAACCACTGGATTGGGGTTCGCATGGTTGCAAACAAAGAGATCAACAGGAACGCCATCGGAGCTCAGGTTCGGATCGCCACCAAGGGAATGCTGCTCACGCGCCAAGTTGAGGCGGGCACAGGGGAAGGCAACCAGAATGACTTGACGCTGCACTTCGGGCTTGGCGCGAACAAAGGACCTGTTAGCTTGATGGTGACCTGGCCAGACGGCAGGGGCGAAACCACGAAGCCATTCCCCGTAGATCGGATCATCGAAGTCCAAGCTAGGCGCTGAACCTAATCGAACTCGTATCCGATGTAGAAGGTCACCCTTCCATCCGGGAGTTGGCGGATATTGGTGATGTAGACCGGCAGACCCCCGCCAAGCTGCGACTTGCTCGAGGGCTTCGTGAACGGCGTGTAGGCGGTGTTGGCCTCGCTGGGGTAGGGAACCATCGAAACGAACGAACGGGGCCCCGAAGGACCGTCCACGCCGTGCGACTCCTCCAGAATCGGCCTGGACCCCACGATGTGCCAAATCAGCAACCCTTCGGCGGGCAGCGCCCCGTCGAAGCCTGCCTTGCGGCGGTTTTCCAGGAGAAGGTATTCACTCCCGTCCGGCCGGACCAGCACCTTGAAGCATTCGGTTGACGAGCCCTTCACCGGGCTTAGGATCAGCTTTTGAGGAACGCGCGGGTCGATGACCGTAGGTTTGAGCCAGCCGAGCTGTTCCTTGCACCAAGCGCCCATGTGTTGTGGGCGCCCGCCGCCGGTCTGATTGGACATCAAACACCACACGCCGAGCCCCTCCGATCCCGGGTTTTCCGGCCTGGCATAGAGGTCGGGAAGGCCGAGCATGTGCCCGAACTCGTGACACATGACGCTGATGTCCGTCATCCGCGTGCCACCCTCCTGGACGATGAAATAGGGGAGACGCTTTCCCTGAAACTGCACGCTGGACCGGTGCGGCCAATAGAGGCTCCCACGGGAGGTGTTGGCCCTGCGCCCGGCATAGATGAAGAACACTCCGTCGTAGTTTTCCAGCGCCTTGTCGCCATCACGTTTGACGATTTTGCCGAGAGCCTCGGTGAGCAGGGTTAGGCGTTGGGTCTGAGGGATGCCGGTACCGTTGCCCGGCGCGTAGTCCATCCGGTTCTTGTCGGCAAGGACCCACTCGAAGACCTTGCCTTCGACGCGAAAAGCGCCATTGGAGAGCTCACGAAAGAAGTCGTTCATGCTTCCGTGGACAGGTTCTCCGGTGGCGCTCTGCTTGTCCTTATAGGTGTCCGTGCTGAAGAGCTCTTCTTGCCAGTCGGTAAGTTTGATTGCTTCGTTGTGCTTCACATCGGGATATTCGATCGGGATGATCGCCAACCTGAAGACGTCCTTCTTCCAGGTGTTCCGAGGCACAAAGACCTGGTTTGGATCTTGATTTCGGTTTGCCGCGGCGGGATCGACAGCCAGAGTCGCTTTGACTTCGGTCTCCTTGTCTTCGCGCTTGACCACCAGGGTGACCGCATCGCCGGGTGACTTCTCACTGAGGATGGAGTCCAGCCGGGCGGCATCCGCGAGCACCGACCCGTCGACTTTAAGCACCAGGTCGCTGGCCAGAAGCCCGGCCTTGGCGGCAGGGGAGTCGGGCGAGACGCGCCGGATCGCGGTGCCGGCCTCAGTGGTGTCGCCAAGCTGCAGGCCCAAAAAGGCCTTCTCTTCATTCAGAGAACGTGGGCGGGTCACGGCGCCCAGAGTAGCCATGACGTCTCTGGCCTTACGGTTCCTCGTGTAGCGGATCTTGACGCTTTCGCCAGGAGAAAGGCCGGCGAGGGAATTCCGCAGGTCGTCGGACGAACGAGGCCTTGCCACCCCGACCGTCTCCAGCAGGTCTCCCGATTTCAGACCCGCCTTGAACGCAGGGGAATCCGGCTCGACCTCGACGATGGTGAGGCCGGTCCTGTCAGCCTTCACGGCAACGCCAAGGTACCCGCTGAGTCCAGATGACTTGGGCGCCACTTTGATCTCGGAAGCCCTGATTGCGGTCGCCACGGTCTTGAATTCGGAGAGCGGTGGCGCCTGGCCAGCTTGCATGGGAAGTGCCCAACCTGCAAAGGGCAGCGAGCTAACAGCGAACACGGCACGTAAGAGGCTCTGGACCATCGTACTTTCCCCACCCGCACAGAGGCGCATCCTGCACGCCAGGACGGTTAAGGAGCTTCAACGCGGAAAACTCCGGGTTGTTCGGTAGCCCATCTGGGGCCGGCCGAGAGACTCGACAAGGCTAACTCTTGAAGGCAGATGAGCCCGGTTCCGTCAGCGAGAGGAGATGAAGGGTCAGAGTTGGGTGGGCACGCTCCGGTAGAATCTCAATAATGGTCTCGAAAGTCGAACTCACCCTTGTCGCCAGCAACGATTCCGTGGGCCAGCCTTGGCTATGGCGGCTCGCCAAGGAGTTCAGCGTCAAGGTCAACATCGTGAAGGCGAATGTCGACCAGGAATCCGGCTGGGCCATCGTCGAACTGGAGGGTCCGCTTGAGGAAGTGCAGCGGGCTACAGCGTGGCTGATGACCACGGGCCTGCACGTCGAGGCCGCGCAGCGCTCCGTCGGCGCATAGTCCCGCTCCGACTGAAAATGCGCCCAAAGGCGGATGCTTGAACCTGACTTCAGGGTCTCATGTCCTATCATCCCTATGTTCCGGAAGACTTCGACGCTTTTTGGGCGGGCGTCGTCGCCGAGGCCAAGGCGGAACCCCTCGATTTCCACCGGTCCCTAAGGCCGGACTGGGAATCGCCGACCCACCGGGTGGAGCGCATCGAGTTCCGCGGAATCCAGGGCCACACGCTCTATGGTTGGCTGGCGTTTCCCCATGGCGGGCGCAGACTCCCCGGGTTTGTCTGGCTCCCACCCTACGGGCTCGAATCCAGGGTGCCGGACGAATACGGCACACGCGAAGGAATGGTGAGCCTCAGCTTCAACTTCCACGGGCGGCCCGCGTTCCACCAGGAGGATTACCACCAGTCCAGGGGCTATTTCGCATTGGGTTCGGAAGAGCCTGAGACTTGGATTTTCAAGACCATGTTCCAAAACGCCTACCTTGCGGCAAGGGTGCTCCAGGCTCAAATCGAGGTGGACGAGGATCGATGCGCGGCGGCCGGGATGAGCCAAGGCGGCGGCATGGCGATCTGGCTGGGCGCCCACTGTCCCATCGTGAGGACGGTCTGTGCCGACATGCCGTTCCTATGTGGGATGAACCACGTTCTTGCACACCATGTGTACCGCTACCCCCTCAAGGAGCTCGTAGACTATGGCGAGACGATCCCCCTTGGATTGGAGCGAATTCGGCACACGGTTTCGTATTTCGATACGTTGAACCAGGCGACCCGCTGCAAAGCGCCGACACTCGTGGGGCTCGGTCTCAAGGACCCAGCCGCCAAGCCGAGAGGTGTAGAATCAGCCTTTGACGCTTTGGCGGGGCCGAAGACGCTGATCAAGTACGAAATCGGCCACGACTGGCACCCAGACATGGTTGCGAACAACAGAAATTGGATGCTCGGGAATCTTTGAGAGGGAAGCGACATTTTAGGCTATAGGCGTTGAGGCGTTGAGGCATTAGGTGCAGGGTGCAGGGTGCAGGGTGGAAGGAACGGAGGGACGGTAGCCGCAGGTTCCGTGCCTGCGACCGAAGGCAGAAAGGGACACAGGGACAGTGGGACGGTGCGCGGGCTTGGCCATTGCGGCTGGGATCACCGCAGGACAGCTACTTAGGATGATAAGAAAAGCTCTTTGGATCGGGATATGGCTACTGGCCTTGCTTGCGAGCGCCATCGCGGGCCCGTCGCTCCACGTCAAGTGGTCCGCGAAGATCGAGCCATCGGACCTTCGCGCCGGCGAGAAGGGCCAGGTATTGGTCACCGCCGAGGTAGCACCCGGCTATCACATCTATGCCACCGACGTCAAAGACGCCATCCCCACCAAACTCGCTCTGCAGCCTGGCGGCAACATCGAGGCGGCCGGCGACCCCATCTACCCGCCCAGCAAGAAGTACTTCGACGAGGGCTTTGAAAAGGAGCTCGGCAAGTACGAGGGCAAGGTTCTCTTTGCGGTTCCATTCCGACTCAAGACTGGAGTTACCGGACCGCAGAAGGTCACCGTCACGGTTCGATCCCAAGCCTGCAACGAGAGGGGCTGCGATATGGCTGGGGATGATCCCCAGACCCTCGAATTCACGGTCTCACCCGGCGAGCCAAGGCCCGAGGGCTCGTATGCTCTGACTTCTATAGCCTCGACGGGCACGGAAGAGAGCAACACAAATGAAGGCGAACAGGTTACCGACGAATTCGCCAAGCGCGCGGCCGAGGCCAAGAACTCAGGGCTCCTGCCTTTCATGGCTTTCTCCTTCCTTATGGGCCTTCTGGCGCTGCTGACCCCTTGCGTCTTCCCTATGATCCCCATCACGGTCAGCTTCTTTTCTAAGAAGACCGCGGACAGCGAGCGAAAGACCAACTTCGGGGGTGCGCTGGCCTACTGCTTGGGGATCATCAGCACCTTTACCGCCCTCGGCTTGATCATCACCATCGCGGTCGGTCCCACCGGCATTCAGGGGCTTGCCAACAACGTCTGGGTGAACGCGGCAATCTTCATCGTGTTCGTCGCCCTTGGCCTGAGCCTGTTCGGGATGTTCGAGATCGCCGTGCCGAGCGGCGTGCTCAACGCGCTCGGGTCAAAAGGAAAGGCAGTCGGCTTTGTGGGCCCGGTGCTGATGGGCCTCACGTTTTCTCTGACCAGCTTCACGTGTACCGTACCGATCGTCGGCACCATTCTCGCCGGCGCGGCCACGGGCGAGCGGCTGTATCCGATCGTGGGCATGATCGCGTTCAGCATCGCCTTTGCGCTGCCGTTCTTCTTCTTGGCCCTTTTCCCTTCGCTGATTACGAAGCTGCCCCGCTCCGGCGCGTGGCTCGGGCAGGTCAAGATATTCATGGGCTTCTTGGAACTGGCGGCGGCGCTCAAGTTCCTCAGCAACATTGAGCTCGTCTTCGGCCTTGGGTGGCTTACCGAGCCCGTCTTCCTTACGATCTGGTTCGGGATCGCGCTGGTCGCCGGTCTACAGCTTCTGGGCGTGATTCGACTTGGCCATGAACCAGGCGGAGAGCCGATCGGCTGGATTCGGCGCGGCTTTGGGGTAGCGATGCTGGCGGCCGCTGTCTGGATGCTCTCAGGCTTGCGTGGTGGCAACCTCGGCGACCTTGCCGCGTTCCTCCCGCCCAACCCCTATCCCGGCCACAAGTCGTCAAGCATGTCGGACATAGGCTGGAAGTACGACTACAGTTCAGGCCTTGCCGAAGCCAAGAAGCAGGGCAAACCGATGTTCATCGACTTCACCGGCGTGAACTGCACGAATTGCCGATGGATGGAGAAGAACATGTTCACGCGCAAAGAGGTGCGCGACCTGATCACCTCCTATGTGCCGGTGGAGCTCTATACCGATCGCGGCACGCCGGAGGACCTTGCCAACCAGAAGCTCATGCAGAAGCTCTCGGGGACGGTCACGCTCCCGGTCTACGTTCTGATGGGCCCAAACGAGAAGATCATCAAGGTATTCCAGGGTTCGACACGAGATGTGGATGAGTATGTGGCGTTTCTGAAGTCGGCTCAGAAGTAGGCTCTGATTACCTTCAAAACGGACCAACGTAAGCAAGCCAAGCCTCCACCTCTGAAGAGGCGGAGGCATCAAGCCTGGCGGCATTTAAGGGGTCCGTATTTCACTTCCACTCAGGCGTCGGGACGCCCAATAGCCACCTTACAAAAAAGTCCCTTCGCTTGCGTTCGCCGTAGGCGCCGCCGGAGGTGTGGTCCAGCCCGGGCAGCACCACGAACTCAAAGTCCTTGTTGGCCTTGATGAGCGCGTCGACCAGGCGGTACGTGCTCTCGGGCGGCACGTTCGTGTCGAGTTCACCCACCATCAGCATCAGCCTGCCCTGGAGCTTCGCGGCGTTCGTGATGTTCGACTGCTCTTCGTAATGCGGGCCCATCACGCCCATCCACTGCTCATTCCACCATTGCTTGTCCATGCGGTTGTCGTGGCATCCGCAGCTTGAAACGGCCACCTTGTAGAACTCGGGATGAAAGAGCATGGCCCCGGTGGCGCTTTGCCCCCCAGCGCTCGTGCCGTAGACGCCCACGCGGCTGATGTCGGCCTGCGGGTACTTCTTCGCGAGCGCCTTCATCCAGAGGATCCGGTCGGCGAATCCCGCGTCGGCGAGGTTCTTGTAGCAGACGTCGCGGAACGCCTTGCCCCGGTTGCGCGTTCCCATGCCGTCCATCTGGACCACGATGAAGCCGAGCTCTGCCATGCGCTGCATGCCGTTGACCATGCTGAACGACTTTGGCGCAAAGCTGTCCTGCGGGCCTGCATAGAGGTTCTCGATGACCGGGTATCGGCGGCTGCGGTTGAACTTGCTTGGGCGATAGACCACGCCCCAGATGTCCGTCTTGCCGTCCCGTCCCTTGGCGACGAACACTTCGGGCAAAGGCAGCTTGGCTTTGGCCATTTCGCTTGCGTCGGCGCTTTCCAGCTTGAGAATGAGTTGGCCCGAAGCCCCGCTGCGCAGCTCGTGAACGGGCGCCAGATCCACCCGGGAATAGGTGTCAACGATGTACTTGCGGTTTGGCGACCACCTGATGCTGTGGTTGCCGTCCCCTTCGGTCAGGCGCACCAAGCCGGAGCCATCCAGCCCTGCTGTGAACCAGTGGATGAAATAGGGATCCTCACCCACCTCGCCCGTTGAGGGAGAGGTCGGTGAGGGAACCGAACCGGGCGCGGTGGCCTGCCGCGTGCAGTTCGCCGAGAAGCAGAACCTCCCGCTCGCATCATCAATCCAGTCCAAACTGCGTGTGACCCAGCCTGAAGGGGTCAACACGCCTTTGACGGCTCCGCTCGTGCCGTCGAGCCGATAAAGGCGCCCCCAACCGTCGCGCTCTGAACGGACCAGAAACTCGTTCTGATCGGGTCTGACACGCGAGATCAGCGCGGTGCTGTCCACAAAGGTCTTTTCGCGTTCGTCGAGCAGCGTCTTGTGCTTGCCGGTGGCCAGGGTGATCTCCTCGATGCGATAGGCCCCGTAGCCCCGCTCATAGAAGTCCACCAGGAAGGACTTTCCGCCATGCCACCAATCGATGCTGGGGGGAGAAGCCCAAGGCAGGCCATAGACGAAGAACGGCTCGAGGTCGCTCTTTAGCTCCTTGCCCGTGGACACGTCAAACACGAACGTCTCAAAAGTGTCGAGCTTGTCGCCGGGAAGATCGTACTGGCGGGTCTTGAGGACCGCTCTGCCCCCGCCGGAAGGTGAGGATTGGATCAGTGCAACCTCCCGATGGTCGCCAGGAAGCAGCCTGAACGCCGCCAAGTGTGTGGAGTCCGACGCCCAGTTGGCGTAAGCGATCTGATCGGTCTTCGACTCGAAGACAACGCCGCCTCCGTCGATCTTGGTGACCTTGAGCTTTCCGGCTGCGATCTCGTACTGCAGTTTGCCGTCTGGCGAACGTCTGCCCCTGCCTTGGCCCTGAGGTTGTCCACCACCCTGGCCCCGTCCCTGACCTCTTCCTGGTCCTCCCTGCGCAGCCTCGGGCACCTCCGCTTCGGCGAGCGTGTAATCGGCAAAAGTCAGCTTGTATCCCTTGCCGGAGAACCTGAAGCTGGCCGTGCTTAGGTCGTCGGCCACGGCCAGGCTCTGGAGTTCGAGAGTGTCTGGATCGAGCTTTTTGCCTACCGGCGCCGGCAACACGCCTGACAGCCGCTTGAGGTCGAAGAGCGGCGACTTCTTGCCTCCGGCGCAATCGACGAGAACGTAGTCGAACCGGCCACCGGCGAGGCGGTTGACGTACCACATCTTCTCGCCTTCGTGAAGCCAGTTGGGGGTCAGGGCTTGCTTGTAGACCGTAACGCCACGGCCAATGTCGTTGGCGCGCTGGTAATTTGCGGCGAGTTCCTTGGCTGAAGGGGCATAGGGGCTAAGTTGTGCCAGGGCAACGGCGCCCTGCGAGGCGATGAGAAGACTGGCCCACACTCCAAGGCCCGCTGAAGACCGGATTCGATACCGCGTGAGTGACATGGATGCAGGATAGCTTCGAGCCGGGTGTTCGATGGTCCTGCACGGCTACTTGGGCGGCGGTGGTTTGGCCTTGCCCCACGGAGAATCACCGAGAGCTTTCTTGGCCTCGTCGTAGGCTCGCCTGATATTCTGCGGCAGGTTTTCTTGGGTTGTTTCGTGGGCGTTCCGGACGAGCGATGTCTCGGTCGAATGCAGGGCGGCATCAATGTCTTCAATCAAATGAAGCTTCAGTACGAGGCTTCGCTGGCTGGCGGGTGTGTAGCCGACGATCACGCGCCTTGGGCGGGGTTCGCCGCCGCCAATGCCCTCGGGGAACTGCTCCAGGAACGCCATCGAATAGGCACTCATGATGAGGCGATAGCCGCTTTCGGTTCGCGCAACCACCGCGGGGGTGCGCTTCACTTCTAGGCTCACGGTTGCCCCGGCGGGCAGACCCGTTGGGAAGAGCTCGGTGGGCTCGGTTTCGAGGGGAGGAAAGCCCGGGAGCCCGCCGGGCCGTTCCGAGCGCATCGGCTTGCCGATAGACGCCTGCTCGCGAAGGCGGTTGATGTCGAACTCGCCGAAGGTCCATCGTTGGACGCGCGCTCGAAGCTCTGGTGGAAGGGCCGATACCTTCACCGGGCCGCTTTCCAGAGCGCTCCAGAGGCTAGGGTTGAGCTTGACGAGGAAGGGAAGCGCAGGGTTGTACATCAAGCTCGCCGCCGACTTGTCGCTGGCTGGATCAGCGTTCTCGATGATCATCGTGTCGAGCGAGCCGAAGGTCGGTTGGCGGGTACAGGTGGCGATGTAGGCGGCTGCATCCTCCAGCGAGAGAGCCCCTGTGCGACGGATAGCCTGCACTAGGGTCCTCAGGGCGGCCCGGCTGAAGCGGTCCTTGCGGGCGATCGCCGGGAGGAACGGTTTGACAACAAGCCACTCGCCGTCGGAGACCTGCGCGCTGGGCATCCGGGAGCCCACAGGCAGCATGCTCTGCTGCAAGTACTCGATCAGGTCGCTGTCGGTGTTGATCGTCTTTCGGCGTAGGGCTTCCAGAATCCACGGGACGGCAGCGTCCGAGAGCGTGGCGATCAGGGGCTTGCCCTTGTTAGAGGCCACTTGCCGGAGCAGGGAGCCGGCGATGACCCCGACAGGGTCATCCTTCACCGGGTCTGCGAGGACGGTGAGGACGTCTTGACTGGGGCCCTTGCCAGAGGCCTCCGCATGGGACATGCCGGCGGACACCGGTACCAAGGATCCATCTGCTAGCTTGATCGTCGTGCCACTGGCCCAGGCATAGCCCAAGTTGCCCCGAAGCTCGACGTACGTCTTGACGGCGTGGCTCAGGGCAAGGGGTTTGCCCTCGCCGCTCGTCTTGGCGGAGAACCGAAGGCCGTAGGCAGGGAAGAAGCCGCTCCCCTGAAGAACGCTCCTGCCCTTGGCATCAACCGTCGTGACGTCGTAGGAAAGCTGAAGGACGCCAAAGCGCTTGATACCGACGATGGTCTTGCCATAGCCGGCTGCCAGCGAACCTGGGCCCGTCAAGGGAAGGCCACCGTAGTTGACGGACTGCTTTTTGGGGTTTCCAAGAGCTCTCTTGGCGGCTTCCATAAGGCCGATGCTCTGCTTCAGCTCGGCCACCAGCCCTCCGCTCCCCTTCGGATATGGGCGCTGCATGGGGGTCTGGGAGTCGGCAAACACGATGCGCTCGCCCACCTCCAGCTTGGCGATGGAAGCGGGCCCTGCCTTCTCAAGGAGTCCGATCGCGAATCGATAGGCGGGGTTGTCGATGGTGACCCGAGCCAACTCCTTGGTGGTGTCTTCGTCGGACATGTCCACCCAGCGGTACCGATCTACGGCCAATGCGGCGCGCTTGGCGTCGAGGCCCGAGAACTTGTCCGATTCCGCCTTTAGGGCGGTGAAGAGTTCTACGAAGAAGGCGGTGACCTTGGCGGCATCTTCGGCTTCCTGAGTCCTCTTGAGGCTCGGGGGTTGACTGAGGACGCGCTCTCCCTTGGGGTTGGTGGTCCACTGGCCTCCGGCGACGTCGGCGATCTTCTGGAGGACGGTTTCCAGCGGTTGGTTCGTGAACTGGACGATGATCGGTTCCTGGGCGATCGCTCCGTCACAGATCAATTTAGCGCCTGACTGCTGCGAGAGGTTGGAGAGCAGGGCATCGACGCGAATGGAGTCGGCCTGGACGCTGACCGTTGGCGCTGTGAGCAAAAAGAGAAGGGATGCGAGCACCATAGCCTGATCTTAACCCAGTGTTCGGCCCTGAACCTTGCCATTTTCAGAAGGAATGATGGGAGGGGGAAATGTGGGTCGGATTTGGGCCATTAGGACCCGGGAGGCGCCGCTCCAAGCTGCTTGTGCATGAATGCCCTGCGCTATGGGCGGGGTGAACCCCGCCCTCTGTCCTCGGCCCTTCTCCCTTCGCCTCCCTAATTCCTCAGCGGCTTGCTTGTCTCCAGCATGTGCTTGATGCGGGCGTGGGTCAGCCCCGACTTGCAGAGCTCGACAAACACCTTGCGCTCCATCGCCAATGCGTCCTCAAAGGACCCAGGCTTGGAGAACACCTGCCGGACCTTGTCGCCGATCAGGCCGTCGTGGTCGGTAAGGAGGCCCTTGGATTTAAGCTCGTCCAGCTTGGAGTCGACTATGCCCGAAAGGGGCGCCAGACCTTCCCGCCAGGCGCTCGCGCCGCCCGCCTCGATCTGAAGCGCGGCATGTTTGGCCTCGGCGAGCAATCGGTCGCCGAGGTAGCAGGTATGGTCAGTGGGACTCAGATAGCCCAGCTTCCGAGCTTGGTCCGCGTTTTCGGCGACCGTTCCGAGCGCCAGCGCGCCGGCCATATCGGCAAGCGCCTTTGCGCCACCTGTCTGCGCGCTCACCCGCATCCGGCAAGTCCCCGCCCCGCCCGGGATCAATCCCACCTTGGCCTCTGGGAAGCCCACCTTGGCCTCAGCGTCGGCGACGATCGCGCAGCACCCCAAAGCGAGCTCGAACCCGCCGCCCAAGCCAAATCCAGACACCGCGGCCACGCTGGGGACTTCGCCAAGCCGCACGGAGAGCTTCTGCAAACTGGCAAGCGCCGTGTCGATGCCTTCCCAGTCCTGATCCTCGATGCGCTTATCGAAGAACGTGAGGTCAAACCCGACCGAGAAGTTCCTCGATTCGCTAGTCAGCACGAAGCGCCTGAGCGAGTCGGTTTCCAGCAGCGCGAGGAGTTCGCCAACGAGTTGCGGCGTGACCACACCTTGCTTCGTGGTGGTCGCCACGCACTGCACGCCGTCGCCAAGGTCGCGGACGTTGAAGGTCTCGTTTTTCGAGGTGATCGGGAAGTCCTTGACGGTCCGGTATTGAGGCTCGCTCGGCAGCGAAATGTAGGCGCCGCCAAACTCCCGCTGCTTGCCGGCGTCAAAGTAGGGTTTGGGGTCTACGCCGATGGCCTCATGCCCGATCGCGTCCATCATCTGGAATGGGCCGATCTCCCACCCAAAGCCCCATTGCATGACCCGGTCAAAGTCGAGACAGGAGTGGCTTATCTCTTCTTTCAGCTTGTCGGCGTATTGCAGAGCCGGCACCAGGTACTCGCGGAGGAAGTCTCCGACCTCGTCGCCAAGCTTGAGGGCTTTTGAGACACGCTCCCCAATGGGCAGCCTCTCCAACTCTCTTAGGGAGGGAAGGGAAGCGTCGAGCAACTGGCGGTAGGCGTGAGTCTGCAGGTCAAAGGCGAGCAGCTCTTTGCCCTCCTTGCGATAATAGCCCTGGCCCGATTTCGATCCGATCCAACCTTTATCCAGGAGAAACTGCGTGCTCGCGGGCAACCGGAGTTGCTCGCGGCCGGGATCGTTCGGGCATCGGTCGAGGAGGTTCTGCGCGATGTCGCGCATGATGTCAAGCCCGACCAGGTCGTTCAGCCGGAAGCTGGCGCTGCGGGGCCGCCCGAGGAACGGCCCGGTGATCGCGTCCACCTTCTCGATCGATAGTTGCAGCTTCTCGGCCACGTGGACGGTGTGGATCATGTTCCACATACCGTAGCGGTTGGAAATGAACCCTGGCGTGTCCTTGGCGACCACCACCCGCCGGGCAACCCGATCCTCGAGGAACTGGCTCATCACCTTGACGGCTTCGGGGTCGGTATCGGGAGTCGGAATGAGTTCCAAGAGCTTCAAGTAGCGAGGCGGATTGAAGAAGTGCGTGCCCATGAACCGCTTTCGAAAGCTCTCCGAGCGTCCTTCGGCAAGGAGCCCGATTTGAAGGCCGCTGGTGTTGGTGGTCAGCATCGCACCGGGCTTGACGATCGGATCGAGCTTCTCAAAAAGCGCCTTCTTGATGTCCATCTTCTCGACGATGGCTTCACAAACCCAATCGGCTTCGGCGATCAGCTGGAAGTCGTTCTCCATCGAAAGGAGCTTGACTTTGCTCGCCGTCTCAGGCACGAAGAAGTGGGGGGGGCGTGCCGATCTGGCGGCGTCAAACTGGCTTGAGACGGTTTGAGGGGTCAGGTCGAAAAGGGAAACGTCGAATCCGAGGTTGGCAAGGTGGGCGGCGATCCCGCTTCCCATGGTGCCCGCGCCGAGAACGCACACCTTCTCCGCGCTGAGCCAGTGGCTGGTAGACATTGGATCATGTGTACCCTAGGCAAACCTTGGCGGGCTTGAGCATCGGCGACGGGCGATTGCCCGGAATTTGGTGCGAGTCGGATGAAACCTCAGGGGCGCAGGCTTCGTCAGAATCGTCGGAGCGTGGCGACCCTTGAGTTTGGGATAACCGCGCCGACTAGATATACTGTAGAGCGTATGCAGAAAAAGAACGAATACAACCGGGGTGAGCAGCGATAGGGAGGCCACATTTCAGGCGCGAGCGAGGGCCTGGCCCCGCGCCGATGATCAATCAACGAGTCCTGCGGTTCCGCGAAGTTCGCCTCATCGCGTCCGACGGCAAACAAGTTGGCATCGTGGGTTCCCGGGAGGCGCTCGGCATGGCCGAGCAAGAGGGTCTCGACCTGGTTTTGGTCACCGCCACTGCCAATCCGCCGGTCTGCCGGATCATCGATTACGGCAAATTCAAGTACGACCAAGACCGAAAAGAGAAGGAACACAAGCGCAAACAGCAGGAAGTTAAGGGTATAAAGATCAGTCCGCGAATCGCGGAAAACGATGTTGCGCATCTCTTGAAGAACACGCGTCGTTTTCTCGAGGAAGGGCACAAGGTCAAGGTCACGTGCCAGTTCAAGGCTCGCGAGGTGACCCACCCCGAAATCGGGCAGCGGAAGCTGCAGGCGATGGCAGATGTGGTGGCGGATCTCGCAGTGATCGAGCGACAACCGACGCTCGACGGAAAGCTGATGATCATGGTTCTGGTTCCCAAGCCTCGATCGGGTAAATCACATGGCAGCAAAGCTGAAAACCAACAAGACGGCCGCCAAGCGGTTCAAGATCACGGGCTCGGGCAAGATAACCCGCCGGAAGGCCTACAACAACCACCAGTTCCTGCACAAGAAAGCGTCGCGGAAGCGACGGCTTGAGGAGGAGCCCACCCTGTTCAAGGGTGAGAACAAGCGCGTGAAGCGCATGTTGGGACTGGCGTAGCTCAATCGTCCGAAAACTCGGACAAGTCGGACGAGTCCGACCTGTCCTCCACTTAGGACCCAAAACTCTACCGCTACCCCCTGGTAAGGGCGGAAACCGGTTCAAAACGAGGAAACCATGGCAAGAATCAAGCGCGGCCTCATGCGCCATAAGAGGCACAAAAAAGTAATCAAGGCGGCCACGGGCTATTGGGGACGTAAGAAGAACGTCTTCAAGCGCGCCCATGAGCAGGTCATGAAGTCGGGGCAATATGCCTTTCGTGACCGAAGAGCCAAAAAGCGCGACTTTCGCCGGCTCTGGATCGCCCGACTCTCCGCCGGCTGCCGGATGTGCGGCGTGAAGTACAGCGACCTCATCCACGGCATGACGGTCAAGGGTATGCAACTCGACCGCAAGGCGCTGTCCGAGCTCGCGATTCACGACTTCGAGGCCTTCAAGAAGGTTGTCGAAACCGCGACGGCTTAGGCCAACTCCCCCAGAGCAGAAATCAAAGGTCAGGCTTGTGCAAATGCACCGGCTTGGCCTTTGTTCTCGTTCTGATGTTCAGCATCTCTACCCCCACCGAGAACGCCATCGCGAAGTAGGTGTAGCCTTTGGGGATGTGCTGCCCGAGCCCTTCGGCCACCAGGTTTGCCCCGATCAGCACCAAGAACGATAAGGCGAGCATCTGAATTGTCGGGTGGCGCTCGACAAAGGCGCTGAGCGGTCCTGAAAACCAAAGCATGAAGATGACTGCGACAATGACCGCGGCCATCATCACCGCCAAGTGATCGGCCAAGCCCACGGCCGTAATCACTGAGTCCAGCGAGAACACGACATCGAGAATCAGGATCTGAGTGATCACAGACCGAAAGGTCAGCTTCTTAACGCTCGGATCGTGGCCCTCAACCCCTTCCAGCTTCCCATGGATCTCGGAGACGCTCTTGGCGATGAGGAACAGGCCTCCACCGAGCAGAATCAGGTCCCTGCCCGAGAACTCCTGGTTCGCGATGCCGAAGAGAGGCGCGGTCAGCTTCGCGATCCAGGCGATAGAGGCCAGCAAGAGGAGGCGCGTGATGAGGGCAAGAGCCAGTCCGAGCCGACGGGCTTTGACCCGATCGCCTTCAGGGAGTTTCCCGGCCAGGATCGAGATGAAGATGATGTTGTCTACGCCGAGGACGATTTCGAGCACCGTCAGCGTCAAAAAGCCGATCCAGACATTTGGGTCGGAAATCCAGTCCATATTGGGGCCGAGGATACTCGGAAACGTCTGGTGTGTGGGTGATGGCTCTACTTCAAGAGGGCCTTGGCGATCACCAGTTTCTGAATCTCTGAGGCGCCTTCGCCGATCTCGGTCAGTTTGGCGTCGCGCCAGAGCTTCTCGATCAGATGCTCAAAGGTGAGACCTCGGCCTCCGTGAATCTGCAGCATGCGGTTGGTCACGTTGCGGGCCACCTCGCTCGCGAAAAGCTTCGCAAAGCTGGCCTCCTTCACGATGGGTAGCCCGTGATCGTGCATCCATGCGGCCTTCTGAACGAGCAGCGAAGCGGCCTCGACCTCCATAGCGCTTTCGGCGACCATGTTCTGGACCGACTGCATCTGGCTCAGCGAACGCCCAAACTGCTCGCGTTGCTTGGAGTACTCGATCCCGACCTCCAACGCCTTCTCCGCGATCCCGACGGCCATCGCTCCGATGCCCACCCTGCCCAGATAGAGCAGGCCGATCACGTCCTCGAAGCTCCCTGGCGTGTGCCAAGCCACGCAGTCTTTCATCGCGAACTGGAGCGTGTAGCTGGCGCTGACCGAAGTCGTCCGAATCCGCCCGAGGTCCTTGAAGCCAGGCTGGTCCTTTTCCATCAGAAACGCCGAGAGGTTCTTCTCGTCCAGCCTGGCGATGATGATGAACAGCTTGGCGAATCCACCGTTCGTGATGAACATCTTGTGGCCGTTCAGGTGGAAATAGCCCGGCCGACCCTCGATGGGCGTAGCCACGGTCTCCACCCGGCGGGCGTCGCTGCCCGCGCCTGGCTCCGTTAGGCCCCAGGCCAGCGGACTCTCTCCTGAAAGCACCCCGGGGAGATACTTGGCTCGCTGCTCATCGTTGGCGAAGTGCTCAAAATGGGCCACGCAGAGTGCGTTGATCGCCGCCACGTTCATGGCCAGCGCCGGGTCGGCCGCGGCGAGGATGCGTACCGTTTCGGCGTAAGTCTGTGCCGAATAGCCGCGTCCCCCAAGCCGCTTGTCAAGGATGCAGCTTGTGATCCCCAGGGCCGCCGTGCGGGTCCAGATATCGGCGGGGAAGGTGTCCTTCTCCCAGGCTCTAGTGTTGGGGAAGACCTCGTTTCTGGCGAACTGGCGCACGCCTTCGAGGTACCTGGCCTCTTCGTCATTGAAGTGGGGAACCATGACTCAGTAGGATACTCGGCAGGCTCGCGTGAAGGCTGGAGCCGGTCCGCGGGGCGGCCAGACCGATCAGCCCAAGAGATCCTGTCTCACCAGTTCTTTGGACCCGACTTCACGGTCACCTTTCCCGTGGCGGCATCCAACGCATGGCAGGCCAGACAGTTGCCCTGGAACATCGTGACGAACTTGCTTTCGGCCTTCTTCTGAAAGTGCGCCTTGTGGAGGACCGTCTTGAGCACGCCCGCCGGGCTGCCGTCCCGATGACAGCGCCCGCAGTCGGTGGGAATGGTCTTTAGGCCTGCAACCGACGGATGGTGCTTAACCGTCTTCAGCGCCACATTCAGCCGCACGTCCTCATTGGGCAGCTTTATGTGGCAGTCCACGCAACCGTTCGGGAACTTATCCGGCGCTGTAAGGCCAGGAATTTTGGGCGACGGTGCGGGAGTCTGAAGTGAGGAGCCAAAGCCCACCGCAAGTGCGCCGATCGCGACGGGCAAGATTGAAGCGAGGATCGATCGTCTCATGGCTTCATTTTAGTGAACGCTCGGGCCCAGGAAACCGGACATCGAAGTCAGGAAATCCGTACCGGTTCCTGGATGAACCCCAAGGGCAGGGAAAGGGCACTAAAGCCTCGGCTCTCCCTACCCCTGCATCCGTCGAAGGCTCTCAAGCGACGTGGAGGCTTCCTCCCAGGATTCCATCGCCCCGGCAAGCTGGGCCTGCAAATCCTGGTGTGTAAGGGTCAGCTCAAAGAGGTTCGTATCGGCCATCGGCGCGGCGAGCTTGGCTTCCACGGCCTTGACCTCCAGCTCAAGGCGCGTGATGCGCTCTTCACAACCAACGACCACCTTCTCAAGCCGCTGAATCTCCTTGCTGAGCTCCCGAGGGCGGAAGGAGACCGCGGGATTGGCGATCGACGAATGACGATTGACGGCTTCTGACGGTGGAGAGGAAGGGTCTGGGGTTTGCGGTCTAGGGTTTGGGCTCTGGGCACGCGAAGGTCCTGTTTGGAGGCGTTTCTCGACAGACCTCGGACCTCGAGCCTCGGACCTGCTTTCCCGTCCAGACCCCGGACCCCGCACCTCAGTCCATCTCCGATACTCCTCATAGCTCCCGCCAAACTGCTTTACGTCCTCGCGCCGAATGTCGAGCGTGTGGTTCGTCACCTTTGAGAGCAGCCATCGGTCGTGGGAGATCAGGATGAGTGTGCCGTTGTATCCGGCGAGCACCTGTGCCAGCGCCTCGCGCGAGGCCATGTCGAGGTGGTTGGTTGGCTCGTCCAGCACCAGCAGATTCGGGTTCTGAGCGGTCAGATGAGCCAACGAGAGCTTGTTCTTCTCGCCACCGCTGAAGGTCTTGATCGGGCGGAACACATCCTCGCCAGTAATCAAGTAGCGCCCGAGTAGGTCGCGTGCTTCGGCTGGAAGCAGCCCGACCTCGTAGACCATGTACTCCAGCGGCGATTGCTCCGGGTTCAGCTCGGAGTCGTCCTGGGCAAAATAGCCAGCTTGCACGTTTGCACCCAACCTCGCCGACCCTTCCTGAGCCTCACGAAGGCCGAGGATGGTCTTGATGAGCGTGGACTTGCCCGATCCGTTCTCACCGATCACGCCCCACCGTTCTCCAATGCGCACGGTCCAGTCGAGGCCCTTGATAAGGGGGACATAGCTGCAGCCGGTGTAGCCCAGGCGTCCCGCCTGGGTTGCCACGTTGCCCAATCCGGTAGCGGGCAGGGTGCTCGATGGCGGAGATTCGGGCTGTGAGGCTGGGTTGCCCAGGCGGGACGCCTGGGCTACGTCGGCGGATACGTCCGGAAACCCGATCGTCAGCTTCTCGCACGCAACCACGATGTCCCCGCTACGCTTGGCCGCCTTCACGCTCGCCGCCATGCCCTTGGCCGCTTTTGGCGCCTCGGTCTTGGAGGCGATCAGCCGGTTCATGATCTTCAGCTTGCCGCGTGCCTGGGCGGTGCGCTGACTGTTCATGAACCGGCGCACGAACTCGTCCAGCTTGTCGACCTGCTCTTGCTGGCGCTTCGCGACTTCGGCCTGCCGAATCTCCTCCTCGGCCCTGAGCTTCAGGTACTTCGGGAACGGTCCGGGGTAGCTTTTGATCGTGCCGTCTGCCATTTCGAGCACGCGATCGCCCACGTTCTCCAAGAAGGTCCGGTCGTGCGAGACCAGCAGCACAGCGCCCGGATACGAGCGCAGCCAGCCTTCCAGCCACTCGGTCGCTTGAAGGTCCAGGTGGTTGGTAGGCTCGTCCAGGATGAGCAGGTCGGGCTCTTCCAGGATCAGCCTTGCCAGCGCCAGGCGCGTGGTCTCTCCGCCCGATAGTTTGCCGGTGGGCTTGTCCAACTCGTCCTCATGGAAGCCCATTTTCATGAGCACCGTCCGGAGGTCTTGCTCGGCCTTGTAACCCTCAGCCTCGATGAAGTGCTCGTGCAGGGTCGCGTACTCCTCCAGGTCTTCGTCGGTGGGTGAGTGCTCCAGCCTGGCTTCCAACTCCTCCAGCCGCGCCTTCAGTTCCAGCGCGTGCTTCCTTGCCTCTTCGGCCTCCTCCAGAACCGTTCGTCCCGCATCGACCGGGTCTTCCTGCCTCAGATAGCCGAGCTTTGCACCCCGCGCGATGTAGACGGAGCCGCCGTCGGGCTCCTCCTGGCCGGTGAGGATCTTAAGCAGCGTCGTCTTCCCGGTGCCGTTGCGCCCGACCAGCGCCACCTTCTCTCGGCGTTCCAGCCGAAAGCTGACGCCGTCGAGTACCACGTCCGTGCCAAAGGCCTTCCGGACGCCGGAGACGTTGAGAAGCACGAGGGAGATTGTACTTGGGGGGAGGGTTGAAGGGCGAAGGTCGAGGGTATGGGCGGTTATGGAGTGCGCGGAGCGCTTTGGACTGCGGTGACCTGTCACCGCTTTCGATCAGCGGACTTGTCCGCGCGCCTGAGGTAGCCCACGTAACTCCTTCCGCGGGACGGCCCGTGCGACTCGATTGTCACGAACAGTGGACAGGGGTAGATTGTGAATCAAGGCGCTCATCCCCTCATGGACGACGAAGCGGAACCCAAAGCCACAGCGCTGTCGAAAGCTGAAGGCGGTCCCAGGAAACGGCGAAAGGGCTGGCCGATTCCGGTGCTTTGGCTTGCGTTCGTATTAATGTACGGGTTCAAGCCCGATTGGGCGACGGCGATTTGGTACTGGCCGGCGTGGATTTGGGCATCGCTCATTGTGATGCTGGCCCTGCCGTCCCTGGCGTTTCGACGGCTGAAGTGGTTCGGCGCCATGCTGGTGCTCAGCCTGGTGTTCGCCCTCTGCTTCGACGACATGCCGCGCGGCGTCATCCGGAGCTGGTGGCGCGCCATCGTGAGCGGTCCCCCCCTGGCCGCTCGCCCGTTCGAGGTCGTCTCCGTGAACTGCGCGGGCGGCAGCATCGACGCCGCCAGGGAAGCGCTCGATTCGGGCGCGGACCTGGCCTTACTCCAGGAGTCGCCGGGAAGAGCCGAGCTTGAGAAGCTCGTCAACGAACGTTGGGGAAGCGAGGGAAGCGTGATTGCCGGACCCGACTGCTCCATCGTCGCCAAAGGCCAACTTTGGACCGTCGGGTTCACGAATCGGCCCAACTTCGCTTGGGCGCAATGGACGACGAGCAAGGGGCAACAGTGGATCGTGCTCAGCCTACGGCTTCAGCCGCCGACGTTTCGGCTGGACTACTGGAATCCGGGCTGTTGGCGCGCCTATGCCGATGACCGCGCTCGGAGGAAGAAGGAACTCGACGAGATCATCGGCGTGCTGAGAGATTTGGCCCTGTCTCCCGATGCCAATCCGATCATCGGCGGCGACTTCAACGGCCCGCCATCGGAGTGCTTCCAAGACTCGCTTCAAGCCCTTTGCACCGACTCTTACGCCTATGAAGGCCGAGGTTGGGGCGGGACCGGAACGAACGATTACCCGTTCGTCCGGTTCGACCAGATCTGGGTCCGCCCGGAGCGGAATATCGTGAATGCTGGAGTCGAGAAGACCGGTCACTCCGACCACAGGATGGCGGTGGCGTGGGTGGAAGGTCGAAGCGCCCCCGACTGAGAAGGCGCGTGCCAAACTCACACCATGATCGCCCTCTTAGCCGCTATAAGCCTCCTTTCCGGCAACAGCCCCGCTGCCGCCCCCAATCCGCAATCCGCAATCCGTCCCGACAAGCCGGGATCTGCGCTTCGCTCCGACAATCCGAAATCCTACGCCCTCGGCGTCGGCCTCGAAGGCGTCGGCGGGCGGGGGCTCGAGTTCGTCGACGCCATGAAGACCTCGCGCCACTTCGAAGGGCCTAACGGCGGCTCGGTCAAGGTGGACGCGCACGGTTGGCCGCTGGAGGACGCCCGAACCGTCGTCTTCGACCTTCGTCCCGCCTTCGCTTGGGCGCCGCCGATGGACGATCCCGACGCCTACCTGATCGACGTCAGTGGCACCTACCATTTGAGCTTCGAGGGGCGGGCCGACCTGTCCAGTGGGGAAGACCCTCGCTCGTTCCAGATCCAGAACAATCGCTATGACGCCGCCAAGAACCTGACCACCGCCGAGCTGGTGCTGCCCAAGGGCCACGGGCTCATGATCCTAAAATTCACCCGTACACAGGGAGGTGTGAGGAACGTGCGAGTCATCCGCCCCGGCTACCCGGCGGATACCAAAGAGGTCTTCCATCGCCCGTTCGTAAAGGCCGCGGGCCTCTTCCCGGTGCTGCGGTTCATGGACTGGCTGGACAGCAACTCCACGAACCCCTTCTACGGCGACGCCAAGAACACCACCGAATGGGCGAACCGAAAGCTCCCCGAGGACGCCAGCCAATCCGACATGCCGACCCGGCACGGCGTGGCTTGGGAGTACGTCGTTCAGCTTGCAAACCTGACCGGCAAGGACGCCTGGATCAACGTGCCGATCGCAGCCTCGGACGATTACGTGAAGCAGCTTGCGACGATGCTCAAGCGCGACCTGAAGCCGGGCATCAAGATCTATCTGGAACTGAACAACGAGGTCTGGAACTGGGGATTTCTGCAGGCGACCTACAACCGCATGGCTGCAGAGGCCGAGGTCGCCAAGGGCACCAGCAACCTGAACAACGACGGCGCGAAGGACAAAGACCTTTGGCGTCGCCGTAGGTACGCCAAACGCACCATCGAGATCGGCCAGATATTTGCGTCGGTGTTCGGTCTGGGATCGCTCAACGCGCGCGTTCGGCCGGTGCTTTGCTGGCAGATCGTGATCCCGTCGCAGTACGTCGAACAGCTCGAGTGGATCAAGGCCACCTACGGCGCGCCGAGCAAGTTCCTCTACGGCATTGCCGGCGCGCCGTACTTCAACACCGAAGGCACGGGCCCGAACGCCTCGGTGGACCAACTCATTGAGACAATGCGCCGCCACAGCGACGAAAGCGCCCAACGATTCCGCAAGCCGCTCATCGAGACCGCTCGCAGATACGGCCTTAAGGCTATGTGCTACGAAGGCGGTCCGGATTCCGGCGGCGGCAGCACAGCGAACATCGCCAACCGCATCCGAGCCATGCGCGACCCGAGAATGAAGGAACTGGTCACGCGCGACCTGGCGGACAACTGGTACGCGCTGGGCGGCGACCTGTTCATGTACTTCACGCTTTCAAGTGGCGTCTCACGGTACGGCATGTGGGGCGCGACGGAGGACATCACCAGGCTCGACAGCCCGAAGATGCAGGCGCTGAAGGGGATATTGGGGGTGAAATGATGATGATGGTAGCCGTCGTATGCTCGGTTGCCTTGCGCACACAGACGGCGGCCCTGCCGCCGTTGTCGCGCTACGACGTCTACCACAAGTCCAAGTGGACCACCAAAGGGCACAAGTGGACGTTCCGCACCTATTGGCTCAAGAGCGAATTCACACAGAACAACACAAGCGCGGAGCTCGACAAGCTCAACCTGTTGTTCTGTGACGGCAAAGTCGTCAAGCGCCTCCGAAACGAGGGCGACAGACCAGAGTGGGAGCCGTGGGGCCCGTATCTTGCCGCCCAACCCATATCGGTTCGTTCTCCTTACGAGCGCGTGATCGCCATTCGCGGTGCGGGCGGTCTCGGCAAGCACTGGGACACTTGCTTCTATGGACTGAACAGAACGACGATCACCTTCATCGGCCGTTCGCCAGGGCTGAACGCCAACGGTCCCGTGGCTTGGAAGGGAAGCCCGAACCTCTGGCTCTTCGACGACTGCGACTTCTACAGGGACATGCACGAGAACAAAGGCGTTACCAGGCACCTGCTGTTCCGGATCGAGAAGGGGAAGACGATGACGAAGGTCGAGGAATGGCCGTCGACGAAAGGGGTCAAGCGCGTTGTCAGGCTGAAGGAGCTGGAGGAGTAGCTTGACCGTCCTTAACCGGTTCGACGGACCCACGAACATGGCCCTGGACCGGGCGCTGCTTGACGCCGCCGAAAAGGACGGCAAGATCGGCTGGCGAGTCTATGGTTGGGACGGGCCATGGCTCACCATGGGCATGAACCAGGACCCTGCGGCGGACTTGCTCCCGACCAACCCCGTCCCATGGGTCATGCGCCCGACCGGAGGAAAGGCCGTGCTTCACGGCCACGACGTGACGGTGGGATTGGCTGCACCACTAGTGGCTATTTGGACCTTGGATGACTCTGGGGACGGCGTAGCGCACAACCGCTCAGTGCGAGCGGCTTACCGTTGGGTCACGCGTCCGATCATCGAAGCGCTGAACGCCTGTGGGCTTCCGTGCGATCTTGCAGAGAACGTTGCTGGAGTGGTTAAGGCGGTTTCCGGAACCTCCATCCCCCGGCCCCTTCCCCCTATCGCGGCGCGACAAGGGGAAGGGGAGGCTCCCAATCGCTCAGACCTCGGACCTCGGACCTCGGGCCTCCTCAATCCGCAATCCTCCGACTGCTTCGCAGGAGTTTCCCGGAACGACATCGTGGACCTTAGAAGCGGTCTCAAGTGTTGTGGATGTGCCTTTCGAATGACGAAGAGCGCCGTGCTTTTGCAGGCCAGCATCCCGGCGGGCGAGCCTCTTGTGGATCCTGCTTTGGTGTTTGCAGAGCCGTCGATGATTGCGACCCCTATGTGGGAGGCCGAGAGGTTCGTGGAGGCTTTTGGGCTCGCCCTGAGCTAGCCAATCCCGAAAAACGCCGGCTGACTAGTCTGACTTGGCTGACGGGTCAGACTGAGGGAAGGCACCCCTTCACCCTCAAACTTCCCGCATAATCTCCCCCATGCGCATCGGGGTGTTCGATTCGGGCCTCGGGGGACTGGGGATCGCGCGCGCCATCATGGAGCGCCTCCCCGAATACGACTACCTCTACCTGGGCGACACCAAACGCGTGCCCTACGGCAACCGGTCCCAGCAGACGATCCACGAGTTCACGGCCCAAGCGCTCAACTTCCTCTTTGGGAACGAGTGCCAGATCATCATCCTGGCCTGCAACACGGCCTCAGCTGAGTCGCTGCGAAAGAGCCAGCAGGAGTACCTTCCGCAGAACTACCCGGACCGGCGCGTGCTCGGCGTGATCATTCCGGCAGTGGAGGCTGCGGCTGAAGCCGCCGAGCGAAAAGTGGGGGTCATCGCAACCGCCAGTACGATCGAGTCGGGCGCCTACCTGCGTGAGCTGAACCGGCAGTGCCCGAGATTCGAAGTGGTCCAAAATCCCGCGCCGCTGCTCGTCCCGGTCATCGAAAACGATGGGCTCAAGTACCTCGAGCCGATCCTCGCCGACTATCTTGAGCCTCTCCAGACTTGCAAGAGCCTCATCCTCGGCTGCACACACTACTGCCTTATCAAGGAGCAGGTGCGAAAGCTGTTTCGCGGCACAGTGATCTCTCAAGACGAAGTCGTGCCCGAAAAGCTGGCGGATTACTTGGCGCGGCATCCCGAGCATGATGGAAAACTGGCGAAGCGGGGCCAAAGACGCTATTGCGTGACCGACCTTACGGGCTCCTACCGCCGATTCGCCCACAGACTTATGGATCAGGAAATCGAACTGGAGCTGGTAGCGCTTTGAAAAGCGCCGCCGAAATCCGCATCTCGGCCGCCGCCCTTCGCTACAACGTCGCGGCCCTAGGGCGGCTGCTCCCGCCCGACGTCCAGGTGGCGCTGGTGGTCAAGGCCAACGCCTATGGGCACGGTCTCCCCCAAGTCGTCCCGATCCTTGAACCCATGGCCGACGCCTTTCAGGTGGACGATCTCGACGAGCTTGCCCGGTTGCGCGAACTGACCCAGGCAAGGGTCTTGGTGTTCGGCTTTGTGCCGCCGGAAGACGTGGGCGAAGCGATCGCGCTTGACGGGGAGCTGTGCGTTTACTCCCGTGAGCAGATCGAAGCGATTCAGCAAGCCGCAAAGAAAGCCAAGAGGCCGGCGCGGGTCCACCTCAAGGTCGATTGCCTCCTCGGGAGGTTAGGGGTCTTGCCATCCGAGCTATCCGACTTGCTTCCTGTGCTGGAGGGCGCACCACAGCTTGAGCTCCAATCGGTCTACGGGCACTACGCCAACATCGAGGACACGGACGACCCGAGCCACGCACTGAAGCAGGAGGCCGTTTTTGAGCACTGCTTCACGCAGGTCCGGCGCGCTTTCCCGAGGGTCCAGCGGCACCTCTCAGCGACGTCGGGTCTCATGGCTCGGGAGCGCACGGGCATCATCAACGACATGGTGCGCCTGGGGATTGGGGTCTACGGGCTCTACCCGTCCGGGCCGCTGGCGGCATCCTATGCGAGCGTGGGCTTGAAGCCGGTCATGAGCTGGGTCTCGCGGCTGGCCCAGGTGAAGACGATTCCGGCGGGGCATCCGGTCGGCTACGGCTTGGCGTTCATCGCCGGCCGGCCCATGCCCATCGGCATCGTGCCGCAGGGATATTCGGACGGCTATAGCAGGAGCCTATCCGGGGTTGGCGAGGTGCTGGTGGCGGGGAAGCGGTGCAAGGTGTTGGGCAGAGTGGCGATGAACATGTTTGCGGTCGATCTGTCCTCGACGCCCTACGCGAAGCAGGGTGACGAGGTGGTGCTTCTCGGCAGCCAGCGCGACGAAACGGTGACTGCCGAAGAGCTGGCCGAATGGAGTGGGACGATCAACTATGAGGTGGTGGCAAGGATCAGCCCGCTTCTGCCACGGAGGGTGGTTTAGGTTGCCGGCATCTTGTCATTGCACAGATCGCCGATTTCTGGGTTCGACGATCGGGTGGCTCGGTTTCCGGACTGATCTGGGAAGAAATCAGTCTTGGGCCAATTGAGGCGGTCTTCTTGGGACACTGCCGGGGAAAGCTTTTCTTGGCTTGAAATGGCCGCTGTTCGCGCCAAACCCCAGGATCTTTCCCTTCGCCTAAGGATCCCCTTTCAATCTCCTTCCGACAATTCACCGATTGGGCCGCAGATCGAATGAGGAACCAGGATGCGGGGGCCGAGGCCTCGGAAGGCCCTTTGCCTTCCGTCGGTTCTTCATCCGGGCCGAATTGGCGGCAGAGACCCGGAAAGCCAACGGCCCTCGGGAGAAGTGTTGTCAAAGCGAGCGGCGATGGGAGTGGGAGAACCTCCTTCAATGCGCCGGCACGGAACCGGCGGCTACGCGGACACCCGTGTGCGATCTTTGTGCTTCTTTGTGCCCTTTGTGTGAAATGCCCAGAAAGCGCCGGCACGGAACCGGCGGCTACCCGAATTCCGCGTGTCGCTGGATCTCTCCACGGCGTCGAGGTTCAGAATGCGCCGGCACGGAACCGGCGGTTACCCGATTTCCGCGTGTCGCTGGATTTCTCCACAGCGTCGAGGTTCAGAAAGCGCCGGCACGGAACCGGCGGCTACGCGAATTCCGCGTGTCGCTGGATTTCACCACGGCGTCGAGGTTCAGAAAGCGCCGGCACGGAACCGCCGGTGCTACCAGCTCACCCAACTCCGCGTGTCGCTGGATTTCTCCACGGCGTCGAGCACCCTTTGGTTTTCATAGCCGTCCACGAAGTTCGGCGAAGGCATGTCGCCGCGGTCGATGGCCACGAGCGCATCGGCGACCAGGTTCGTAAACGTGTGCTCGTAGCCGATGATGTGCCCGGCGGGCCAGTAGTTGCCCGTATAGGGATGGCCGCCCTCGGTGACCTGGATGAGCCTGAAACCCTGCTCGCCCGCTGGGTCCTCGTTGTTGTAGTACTCCAGTTCATTCATTCGTTCGAGGTTAAAAACAACGGAGCCCTTGGAACCGTTGATCTCGAAACGGTTGAAGTTCTTCCTTCCGACGGCGAACCTTGAGGCCTCAAAGGTCCCAAGCGCGCCGTTCTTGAACTTGGCGAGGAACATCGCGGCGTCGTCCACCGTGACGTCCCCCATCTCCTCAGAGGCCTTGCCACCCAAGCGGTCGTCGATCGCGGCAAGTTTGGGTCGCTGTTTGACAAAGGTGTGGAGGTATCCCGAGACCTCTGAGAATTCGCCCACGAGATGCCGCCCCAAGTCAATGATGTGGGCGTTGATGTCGCCGTGCGTTCCGCTCCCGGCGCGCTCCTTCTGCAGCCGCCAAACGAGCGGGAACTTGGGGTCGGCGATCCAATCTTGCAGGTATGTCGCGCGCATGTGGTAGATCGTCCCAAGCTGGCCCTTGCTGATCATCTGCTTGGCGAGGGCGACCGCTGGGCACTTGCGATAGTTGTGGAAGATGGCGTGATAGACCTGGTGCCTCTGGGCGGTTTCCAGCATCGTGTGAGCCTCTTCCAGCGTGTTCCCAAGCGGCTTTTCGCAGAACACGATCTTGCCGGCCTCCGCTGCGGCGCAGGCGATCTCGCAGTGGCTGTCTCCGGGGGTCGCGACGTCGATGATGTCGATCCCCGGGTCCTCGATCACCTTGCGCCAGTCGGTCTCATAGTGGTCCCAGCCGAACTTGTCCTTTGCCGCGCGCACACCCTCCTGGTTGCGCCCGCAAATCGTCTTCATCCCGATCTCGATGGGAAGGTCGAAGAAACGATTGACTTGGCGATACGCGTTGCTGTGGGCTTTGCCCATGAACTGATAACCGATCAAACCGACGTTGAGCTTCTTGCTGGCCATAGGGTGCTCCGAGCCGCGCAAAGCGCGGGGAATCACCCCAATATATCCGAACCGGCTACCGGACGATGACCTTGACCAGGTCAAAGGCGGGCCGAATGAGCGTATAGTCGCCATCCGCGGCAATCACACGAAACCTGAGGTCGACCTTCCCGGTGGGACTGACCCGGTTGGCTGCGGGCACGTTCGTCAGGGTAATGGTCTCATCGGTGTTGTGCATGAATCCGGCATGGATCGGCTCATAGGCGTTCGTGTTCCAGTTCTTGAGCGCGACCTGGATGGCGCCGGCCCCGGCGTTGAGCTTGCCCTCGATCGTGATGTCCATGTTGGTGGCGGGCACCGCGGTCGTTGTGCCGGTGAACGCCACCCCGAAAAGCACCACGAAGTCCCCCGATCCGAGCGGAGGAGACTGAAGCTCGTACCGAACGTTGTCTGAGGCCTCCATGTCGATCATTGCGCCGGAGCGCTCGCGGCCACCAAACTCGATGCGCCGCGACTCCCAGATGGTCCGCCCGATGTCGGGGACGGTTGACGTGATCCAGTTCTTGTAGGAGTTCAGGGCGACCGAAAGACCCACGGCGCCGAAGTCAAACTCTCCTTCCACAGGGGTTCCATCGAGGACCCCCACGTAGGCGTTGATGCCGACCAGGCGATTCTGGCCATTGTCCAGGACAAAGCAGCCGCCGCCAGAGTCGCGCGGGGCTAACCCGCCCTCGCCGGTGACCGCCGTGCCGCCGAGAACGTTGATGGTGTTCACGCCCAAGGGATCATCGAGATCGAAGACCAGGCAATCGGAGGTCTTGAGGCTGGTCTGGGAGATTTGGACCTGGACTTGCGGAAAGTACTCGTCGAGCGCGTTCTTGGCCGACCTTCTGGTGCCGTCGGTGCCCCACTGGATCGACCACCCGACATTGCCGTTGCGCTGGCCGGTGATGCCGAGTCCGGCGATTGTGGAGGTCAGGCCTTGCAGTGCGTTTGCACCGGTGAACGGTCGAAACGCCAGAGGCGAAGCGAACTTCATGGGCCCCTGGACGCGCACCGCAGCCAGGTCCGCATTCGCTCCCCCCGATCCGGTGTGGCCGATTCTTTGGAGGATGCTATAGCGAATGCCGTCTTGTTCGATGGTGTTGCCGCCGACGTGCGCCGCGGTGAGCACCCAATAGGGCGAGATCGCCACGCAGGACCCCTGGCCGGAAAAGGTCGTCCCGTTCCAGTTCCCCATACGGCCCACCGACTTAAAGTTGGGGTCGGCCACGTTTGGAAAGATCGTGTAGCCCGCAGACAGCAGGACCGCAACGCCGACGATGGACGTCAATAACCGCTTCATCGAACTCCTCGCAAGGCTCCTCAGCCAATTTGGCGAACCGGCGCAATCGCCGGTCCCGCGCAATGCTTCATTGTAAGGCACCTTTTGTACATTGGCGGCAGGTGAATTTGCCGGTTCCCGGGTGAGAGGACCTCATCGTTGCAGACATGAGCGCAAGGAGAGCTTCCTTCCGTTAGGCCCAACGGGCTGACCTGTTGAAGCCAAAGGTGAAGCCCTGGAACCCGATTGTGGTGATGACGCAAGGCCTGAAGGGTCACCCTGCGGGCTCTCTTGATGGTGACGAAGGGCGCGTCTCAAAGGTCCGAGCGTCGCCCTTTCACGGCTTCTTCCAAGCAGGGTGCCCGACTCCGAAGCGTTGCCCCTCGGGCAGGCTCAGAGCAGGTGCTTCGCTGAGTGAAGTCGGGCACTTGAGCCTGCTGAGCGACTCTCGCGTTGCGCTCTGGTTCATCGGACCATTGAAACAGAAAAACGGAGGACTCATCGAACCGACCCTCAACCGCAGGTACCTTACGGCTTCATGGCCGGAGCCCGACGCAGCAGATACCCGGGATTCAGGGTCGGCCCGATCGCGGTCGATCCCCCGCTGCTGCTCGCGCCGATGGAGGACGTGACGAGCCTGCCGTTTCGGGTGATTGCCAAGCGTATCGCCCGTCCTGGATTGATGTTCACCGAGTTCGTGAGCGCAATGGCGATCCACCATGGAGCCGCCAAGACCCTCCTGAAGATGAAGGTTCACCCTGAAGAGCGGCCGCTCGGCATCCAGATTTTCGGCGGCGAACCCGAGATCATGGCTGAGACCGCGCGTCTCTGCGAGGAAATGGGTGCCGACCTGGTGGATATCAACATGGGCTGCTGGGTGCCAAAGGTCTGTCGGACCGGCGCCGGAGCGGCGCTCCTCAAGGACCCGGTACAGGCTGAGAAGATCGTGAAATCCGTTGTGAGCGCGGTGCGGGTTCCCGTGACCGTGAAGGTTCGGGCAGGATGGGACTGGTCGCTCTTTGCCGCCCCGGACCTGGCGAAGCGATTTCAAGATGCAGGCGCACAGATGCTCACCCTCCATGCCAGGTTTGCCAAGCAGGGTTTTGAGGGTGAAGCTGACTGGAGCCTGATCGCCTCGCTTCGCAAGGCGCTCCAAATCCCCCTGGTCGGAAACGGCGACGTCAAGACCGGCGAGGACGCTCGGCGCATGATGGACCAGACCGGTTGCGACGGCGTGATGGTGGGGAGGGCCGCGATCTCCAACCCATGGGCGCTGTCACGCATCCGAAGCGCTTTGGACGGCTCCGAACCTGTTCCCGAACCAAGTCTTGCAGAACGGTCGCGGACGGCCCTTGAGCACCTGCGTCACACGGTTGCTCTTGAAGCGGGGAAGGAAACATGGGAAGAACTCGAGAACGACCACAGTCCATCCACTTTGGCCGCCGAAGACCGCGCTTGCCGCAAGCTGCGGGGTCAGCTGCCGCTCTATTTCAAGGGCTTTGATGGGGCGGCGCGGCTTCGAAGCGAAATGTCTGGGTGCAGTACTGTTGCCGAGTATCAGGAACTGATGGAACAGTTTCTCCAAGGTTCCGATGGCATGGCCGCCGAACCGGTCTCAACGGTCAGATTGTGAAAAAAATAGCTCAAAGCAACACGTTTTCCACCTTGCGGGGGCTAAACTTCAGCTTCACGCAGAGGATCATGCGTTTGTTGCTCAGCCTGGTTCCATGGATGGCGGTCGGCACGGCAGCAGCGTTTCAGGCGGGCGGACCTCGTCCGGCGGAAGCGGTGCTCGAATTTGCAGCCGGCAAGAGGCTCGCCGCGTCAAGAGTCGCCGACGAGTGCTACGTTACGGCGAGCGCGCTTGAAAGCGCCGGCGTCACCTGCACGTTCGACTCCCTGCAGGCGACAGTATTCGCCTTTGGCCGCAGCGCCCGGGTCACCTATCGCCTGCAAGCCAAGAACAAGGTTGTGCCCTTGGGCGAGGTGGCGAAGCAGCTCGGAGGAAGGGGCCTATGGTTCTCGGACGGGGCGTTCCACGTCATCGCCAGCGTCAAACGGGTCACGTTCATTGACGGCGTGCTTTCCGTCTATGCCGGGCTACCCTATTCCACGCGGCTCCGGGTGGAGCAGGACCCGCCGAGGTTGGTTGTGAGCCTGGAGGGTTGCGAGCTCGATGCCCAGGCTTCCAGGGCTGCCGACGCGCCTTGGCAGGTCAAGTCGACCGGCGCCTCGACGATGGAGGTGTCCCTGCCGATAGCGCCAGGGTTCACCATTGCAGTCGTCGACATCCCTGCAAGGCCCACCCTCACTCTCAAGCTCTCGGACGTCCTGGCCCAAGCGCGCCAGACGACCTCTCGGCAAAACCCCAAGCCACGCACCCCTGAGGCCCCCGCAAAAGGAACAAGCCAGACCGGCCCAACCCAACCGCCAAAAACCGTGGGTGAGGGAAGCGGCGCTCAGGCCGAAACCCAAATGCCTCCGCCGATACCTGAAGCCCAAGCTGAATCGGAGCCCTGGGATCTTCAGCCGACCCGTTGGAATGGCCCCTCAATCGTTCGGCTGGGACGAATTGAGCTGGCCTCCAAAACCGCCAACGGGGCTGTCCTCGTGATTAAGGGCGACCGTGATTTTGCGGCGAATCCTTCCATTCGCAGGCTTTCCGACCTGGAACTTGAGGTCGTTCTGCCAAACGCCACCCTTGCAGGAGAGCCGCGAAACCCTGCGCCAGGTTTCGTGCAGACCGTCGATTCGAGGGTCACCGAGGAAGGGCTGATCCTCAAGCTCAAGCTTCTGAGTCCGTGTGGGGTTCAGTTCGGCGTTCCGCCGGGCGAGGTCCACCTGGCGTTGGTTGTTCGTCGGGGCGGCGATGTCGGTCTGGCTGGGAAGACCATCGTCGTTGACGCAGGACACGGCGGCCACGACACAGGCGCGCGCAGCCCGGACAAGAAGGTGAACGAGAAGGACTTGACCCTCTCGGTGGCCAAGAAGGTCGCGGACCGGCTGGTGCAAGAAGGCGCGATGGTCATCATGACCCGCAAAACCGACGACTTCGAGACCCTGCGCGAGCGGCCGGAGATTGCCAACCGCTGCAGCGCCGAGGCGTTTGTCAGCGTCCATATCAACTCTTCGCCGCGCCCCAACAGCCGCTCGGGTGGGATCACGTTCTATCATGCCAAGGACCCGGCCGGAATCCTCCTTGCAGAATGCGTCCAATCCGAAATCGCTCTGGTCTCAGGTATCCCGAATCTTGGGACTTGGAGTGACTTAAGGCTCTTTGAGACGGGCCTGGCGGTGCTACGCTATGCAAAGGTGCCCGCGGTGCTGATCGAGCTGGGATTCATCAACCATGCGAAGGACCGGGCGAAACTGGTGACGAAGGAGTTTCAGGATGCTGCCGCAGGCGCCATCGTGAGAGGACTCAAGGTGTATCTGGGCCATGGCCAAGACTAAGAAGCTGAAGCGAAAGACGGCTCGCACGCCGGGAGTGCTCGTACTGATGCTTGTAGCCGCCGCAGTGGTGGCGGGCTTGGCTGCTTACGTGAAACTAACACCGGCGGACCGGGTTCCTGAAGCTTTGAAGCGAGTGAGGCCAAGCGAAAAGGTTCGGCCGAAACAGCCGTCAACGGAAGCTCCCGCACCGCAAATCGTGGTCGCCAGTCCGCTGACCCAAGATCCCGATACCGGCTGGGAAGCAGTGGCGATCACGGTCCAGCCCGGGGAAGACCCCAAAGTCGCGGCCATCAATGCCTACTTCAGGCTTATCGTCAACCTCGATCCTGAAGCCAAGGCGTTGGCCGTGGACGTTCGTGATGGCACCGCCCACGTCGACCTCAATGAGGCCTTTCGTGCCGGCTTGGGCTCACTCGAAGAGGCGCTTTTTGTCAAGGGTCTCCGCGCAACCCTGGGCCAGTTTGAGGACGTGTTTCAGATCGAGCTCTTCGTTTCAGGCGAGCGGCTTCAGGACCTGGGACATATCGACATCAGCGAGCCTCAGGGGGTGATTCGCCGGCCCGATTGGAACCCCAAGCCGCCCGAAGCCCCACCCACAGAGCCAGGCCACTGAGAGCGATCCAGCCCAGAGCCCAGAGGATAGCAGGGACTCCGGTCAGCATTTCGGCGTTTGCCGCATCGTTCTCGATGCCAGGCTGCACGTTGATCCGAAACAGCACATACAGCGCAAGCACCGAGGTCATGGCCTGCTGAATTGCCAAGAACTGAACCGATAGGCGGAGCGCGTCGTTGCCCATGCGCAGGGCGCCCAAAGCCAGAAGGATGGTCCAGCCGATCGCCGTCATCACCCCGACGGCGCTTCCACGAACCCACAACAGCAGCCCCAGACCGACGCCAACCGATAGCGTGAGGAGAGCCGATTTGCAGAGCTTGGGCTTTCGAGAAGCCGCGAGTAGGAGGCCGGCGACCACTGCAGCCCCGACGTAACCCGCCGACGAGATCAGGAGCTCCGAGCCGCCCTGACTAAGCGTGATCCCGTTGCCCGACGCTTCAAGACGCACTTCCAACACGTCGCCTCCTGTGGCAAGAGCCACAAGGGCATGGCAGTACTCGTGGATGACCGTGTTCAAATAGACGAGCGGAAGCGCCAAAAACGCCAGGCCTGGGGTCAGCCAGAGGATGGCTGAAGCGGCCCCGGCAAGGAGGAGGAGCTTCTGGGGTCTGCGGAGTGAAATGTCGTTGCTCATGAGTTCAAACGAGCGCTTCGAAAGCAGTACTAAGGCCGCTCCAGTACCTTACTTCGATACTGGAAAGGGCACGATGCAGAAGAACCGGGTTTTCGGAACTGAACGGGTCCCTGGCAGGGTCCGTCCCTGCCCATAAGAACGCGAATTTCAGCCGCCTTAAGGTAGCCCAACATGAACCTCTCAAGATTTTCCTCGTTGCTCTTGGCCTGTGCCACATTCCTATCGGTCTCCGGTTCCGCAGCCGCTTATATTGATGCGGGAACCGGGTCTCTGGCGTTGCAGGCCCTGATTTCCGGATTGCTCGGAGCTGTGTTTGTCTTGCGTTCATTTGTGGGCAACTACTTCAAAGGCAAGAAGGGCATGGCTCCTGGAAAGAGCCGCGCCGGTGAATTCGAGCCGCCAATCGAATAAGGCCCCCTACGGCACCTCATGCCTGAAGAGACGCTCGAAGGGGCCACAAAGCGCGGCCCCGTGCCGTTCCACCCCTTCCTCTTTGCGCTCCACCCGGTCCTCTCGCTCTACGCGGCCAACGTCTCGCTGGTGCCGTTTCAGGACACGTTGCTCCCCGTCGCTTGGACGGTTGGCGCTGTGGCCTGTCTCTGGGGGCTATGCTGGGGGCTCCTTCGAGACATTCGCCGCGCGGCGATCGTGGCCTCGGTTCTGGCTTATTTCTTCTTCCTTTACGACGGGTTCTATCGTCTCGCCCGCAACCTCGATCTGGTGTGGTACGACGCGGAGCGGCCGTGGATGGGCCAAGCGGTGTGGTGCGTGGCAGCGCTCATGGCCGCGTTCCTGGTATCCAGGCCGAGAAGGGCGGTCCCAATGATCACGCTGTTCATGAACGTGACCGGATGCGCTATGGTGGGCCTTGCGGGCTATTCTGCAATCAGCTCACAGCTGTCGATCGCCCAGCAACTCCAAGCCGCACAAGCTCAACTGGCGAGAAAAGCCACGGCTGTTGCGGGAGAGGAGCTACCGGACATCTACTACATTGTCCTCGATGGCTACGGCCGGTCGGACGTGCTCAAAGAGCTTTATGGCCTCGACAACGAGCCGTTCCTATCGGCGCTGCGGGCGAGGGGGTTCTTCGTAGCCGACCGGGCGCAGACCAACTATGTCCAGACGGAGCTCTCGATCGCCTCGTCGACGAACTTCGACTACCTTCAGGACCTGCCAAAGCCTTCCGGATCGGGTGAGGACATGCGAGGCATCCTCGACGGGATGATCGACGATTCGCGCTTTTCAAGGCTGGTAAAGCAGTTCGGCTATCAGTACGTGGGGGTTGCGACGGGTTTTCCAGCCCTGAGGTTCTCTTCTGCAGATGTAACCTATAGCGGGGACTCTGGGCAGAGCCTTTATTTGAGCGCGCTACTCGAAAAGACCCCAATTCAGACTCCAGGCCAGTTTCGGAACAGCATGTTCCAGGTGCGCTACGACCTGCTGAAGGACAGCTTTGTGAATCTGAAGAGGCTTGGCGAGCAGACCGGCCCTCCCCGGTTTGTCATGGCCCATGTGCTCGCACCGCACCCGCCGTTCGTATTCAAGGAGGACGGAACATTCACCGCCCCAAAGAGGGCCTTTGCGTATTACGACGGGTCCGATTTCATGATCTCCGGCGGGACACAGGAGGAATATGCATCCGGCTATGCTGCCCAAGTGAAGGCCCTCAACCGGATGCTGCTGCAGACGATCGACGCCATCTTGGCCAACGGGGACAGGGAAGCCGTGATTCTCCTGCAAGGCGACCATGGCCCAAAGCTTGGCCTCGACCAGAACCTGATTGAGAAGACAGACCTGGGCGAAGTGCTTCCTATCCTCCTTGCAGCGCGCGGTCCTGATCCGCTGAAGTCAGAGCTTCTCCCCGACATGACTCCGGTGAACCTCACGCGCACGGTCGCTCGGACTATCTTCGGCCAGAGCATGGAGCCGCTGCCCAACAGGTCTTACTACTCGCCTTGGCTCTATCCCTATCGGTTTGAGGAAGTCAAGGGCGAGGTGAAGCCATAGGCGGATGGCCACAAGTCAAAGCCTCTCGTTCGCTCTAAGTGAGCGGCCCTTTGGATGCCAAACACTGGAGGAATGGGGTATCTTCCAGGACTCCAAAGGCGGCCTGCCCTTGAGAACGGCGCAGACCGCGCCAAATCGTGGACCGTTAGCTCAGTTGGTAGAGCAGCTGACTCTTAATCAGCGGGTCGAAGGTTCGAGTCCTTCACGGTCCACCAACGTTTCTTCTTGAAAACCTGCTCATAGTGAGCGGGTTGTGTTGCGTTTGCGAGCAATAGAAACCAATGTTGAAACCAAGCCAGGCGGAATGCGGGGTCGGTCTGTAGCAATTGATCTACCTTGTGGATGAGCGCCTCGACGTTCGGGTCGATGACCGGATGAGCCGGGTCCTGGCTGAACTTGACGCGGTTGAACCAGCCTAAGCGCCCGCCATACCCTCGCAAAACGGGGATGATCACCCAGGTGGGAGGGGATCGAAGCGCTGGGGTCTTCTTGGTAGAACGACCGCGCGGAGAGTTTCCTTCCAAGGCTTCGGGCCGAGCAGCTGGACGTCGAAGTGTTTCAGATCGCGGCAGAAGCTCAAGTGACGCCGGCGGCCCTTCGCCGTTTCTAGTAGATTGGCAAAGCTTCGGTGACCGGATTGCGACTGCACGTCGCTTTCACTGGAAGATCCAGAAAGCCCAATCAGTAGAGGGGCGAACATACCCTCTCACCAAACGTCATCAAACCCTTCACTGCGCCCTCCTCGTAGACGCGAGTCAAAAACGAAAGGGCACCGAGGCTCCAAACCTGTTTCATCTCTGGGGCGTCGCTAGCACCGCGATGGAACAGGGCCCTAACGAAGACGAGGACACCGGAACTCTTCCCCGAATTCCTCGCCAAGTATCTGCCAACCGTTTCTGAGCGGGTCCAAGCGCGACGTCTCCAACACCCCACGAACATCCCCAGGCATAACAGGTCTAACGGTTGTAGGAGAACGGGAAGAAAGGATGTGGTTTGGCCAGAGACTTGGGTGCAACGGGCCAGAACCAAGCAGTCAGGAAACTCTATGGACCTCAACAGTCTCTTTATCACCGCAGCCATCGCCGCGGCAACCATTGGAATCTTCGCATGGGCCTATTGGTACTTCAACAAGGTTCTTTGGCCAATTCAGCGCAGAAAGGCCGTCTCTCGCAAAGTGCAATTGCCAACCAAAGATGTCCCCATCATCCCGGTTCACACGAAGCCGAAACCGCCGGGAGTGCTGTAGCGTAGCTCACTTGGGCGCTTGGCGCTTGAGCTCAATGGCTTTGAGCACGACTTCGGGGGCGACCGGCATACAAAGCTGGTCGATCTCCGCATCGTAAGGATCCTCAACACCCATCTTCGCGGCGATCTTGTCTACCAGTCGAAGCATCCGTGTGATTTCGTACTCGGCAAGGAGGTTGATTTGAAGGTCCAGGCCCTCGTGCTGGGCGTTCAGCATCGCCTCCTTGTTCTGTGAAACCAGCACGAACGTAGAGAGGAAGATCGCCTCGAGCGACACGACCATAGTGAGCAGCCCGAAGGGGTACTGATCGAATGGCTCGAACGCGGGAATCCATCGAAGGTTGATCGAGATCCAAAGGAAGAACCAAACGAGGTGGAAATAGAAGAACGCCATACTGCCCGTCCAGGCCGTTATGACGTCGGCAAACCTCTCTTGACGCGTTCGGCCTGAGAACTCCTTTCGCCGCCGCAGCTCAATGAGGTCGATGTTTCTTTCGATGATGTCGGCGAGGTTGGTGTTGCTCGCTCTTAACAGTTCCTCGTGAAGTTCCTTCGCGCGCTGTTCAGTAAGTGTTCTGTACTTTGGCATGGGTCCACAATTCGGGCTCCAATCTCGTCCTGGGCATTTCGATCTCGCCGATGGAAGAGCAAAAACGGAGAAGCGGCGTATTTACCCGCCGCCTCATCCAGGGGTTAGTTCGTTGAGGCCGATGGAAGGGCCCAGTTGTGGTAGGCGTTTCCAAGCGCGATCTGCATCGCACGCTGCTCTTGCGGCGTGGCAGGGCCCCCACTCACGGCCGTCACCAGCGGTGTCAACAGAACGGCCCCTGCGATCTTGTAGCCGTTCGATTTCTCGTCGCTTCGGCCTTTGACCCCGGTCTTCTTGAAGACGACCTTTCCGGAAGCTACGTCAAAGACGTAGACGTTTACGGTCGCGGTCGAGATGGTCTTTGGCCCGAGGTTAACCCAAATGCTCCGCGTATGCCATGACACCGAGCCATAGATCACTTTGCTGGCCTTCAGCGACCTGCCGAAGGTCCTTAACGAGGCGGCTGTAGGCTGTCGCCCAAATCTCGGTGTCGCCAGTTTCTTGGATTTCCACGCCTCGGCAGCCTTGGAGGCAGAGACCGTTGTGTAGTTAGCCTTCTGCAGAATGCCGTCTGCTGTGGCCTGCACTGAAGCCTTGGCCGTCTTCGTTCCATGCGAGAAGACCCAGGGATAGGCCACGGCCACGCCTTTGCCTCCGGCCAATCGGCTGGCGGATTTTGCCACCGCGACCCGTTGAGCCATGATCGGGGCCGCAGCCAGGGCCAATGCCAGACATGCCGTCAGACATGTTGAGTTTCTAAGTGTAAATCGAACCATCGGTGTTTTCCTAAAGGTCAGAGGGGGTTCTGTGGCCGAGGCGGCTGAAGAAGGCTCTGACGTATCCCACGTTCAGGGACGTCGTGTTGAGAAAGTCCTCTGCTGGCCCCTTGGACAGCGAGGAATTGGGTTGACGCAGGCTACCGATTCAGAGCGTTGCGCTCAATACACTGGCAAAGGCCAACCAGACGGTTGACTTGATCCTGCTGCTTTTCATCCAATCGAATCCAGTAAGTCGCCACCATGGACTCGAAACCCAAATTGAACAGCCGCGCCATGCCGGCTGAATGTGCCAGGGAGTCTTTTACCGACAGGTCTGAACAGTGCTCCGACCAGAGGGCCGAGAATTGCGCTGCAAACGCCGCCGTGTCGAGATGAGTCTGTTTCATCGAGTGACACCTTCCTTCAAGTGTTAGGTCGTAATCGCTCTCAAGTTGGCTGCGGGCCGCTGTTGTCTCCCGGCGCCCCATGCAGGGTGCCGGGAGACAGGGGTTTCCGTCAGCGGTTTTCGACGGCGATACCTCGGTACGAGAGTTCCCGCGTGAGCCTCACACCGAACCTCGTGCCGATCTCAGAAGTCACGTTGCGAGATTTGGCCGGGCTCTTTTGGATTTCGCCGTAGAGATAGCCGAGGGCCCCGCAGATCAGGGAGTTGGTGATCACGTTGCCCTTGGTCAGCACGGCAAGCAGGGCGCCACCGCCGGCGCCGTAACCCACGTACTTCAGGTTGTCGTTCTTGGCTGCCGACTTGGCAACGAGGCGGCCGTTATCGTTGGTGACGCTCTTCGAGTCCAGGCCGATGAGCGAGCCATAGATCGCATAGGTTCTGCCGTCAGGCATTCGGAGTCGGTCGAAGGCGAGTCCGAGCACGCCTGGCGTTTTGCCCGACTTCGCCCGGGCCACATCGACATGGCCTTCGAGCACCGCGCCGCTCGTCATGCCCTGGTAGCCCATCGAGTCACCGGTATCGACGTTCGCGGTGAAGCGATCGCCCACCGAGGATCCGTTTGAGCTGAGCTGCTGATTGAGCCTAAACGGGATCACCGTTCCGGCGTCCATGCGCAGAAGGGTGTTTCCCGCCAAAACCGTTTGCCCGGCATAGGGATTCGAGGAGAACCTGTTTGGGAATTGGTTGGTGATTCCCAGGCTCATCATGTCCGCCATCTTGAGAATCTGGATACGGACCTGATCGTACTTCCGGACGCTGGTCACGTAATCGCCACTGAGCTCTGCCTGAGCTTCTTCGAATGTCGTTTCGATGTGCTCTCGCATCATAGAACGCATTTCGATTCGTCCCCAGTTGCTGGGGTTTGATTCGCTGAGGAGGTCGGCGATCTGGTTTCCGTTCTCGAACCACCGGTCTTTCTGATACGAGACGGTGTCCGAATCGCGCAGCTTCGCGGCTGTGATCACCTCGGCAGCGGTCAGGATGTGCTCCTTGAGCAGGGCGGATAGCCTGTTGCCGGCGGTTTCGCCGTAGATCGGCTTGATGGCATTGCCAAGATCGACCTGGTTCTTCAGCAGCCTCGCCTTTGTGGCTGGGCTGTTGGATAGGTCATTCGCGGTACTAACGATGAACAGTCGGGTCCAGGTGACGTGGTCTTCCCATAGCTTGCGCATTGCGCCGTGCAGGTTCGGCTCATCCAGATTCACTTGGGTTGCGGAGCGGATGCGGCTGCCAGCGTTGTTGGCAAAAGGTCCGATCTGGGCTGTGCTGGGGCCGGCGAGCAGGCTCGCTCCAATCCCAAGCGTCAGGAGTGCTTTCATGCGGGTGTTCATTTTCTTGCTCCTCAATTCAATGGATCCTGGGCTTCGAGTTCCTAGAAGCCCTCTGGCCGAGGATCTAGCCTGGGCGGCGCGTGTGCCGACGGAGGCTGGTTCGGGGCGTACTGCCCGAGGGTTCTCTCGGGCCCATGCGGGCCCGAGAGACACAGGTCACGAGCTGGTTTGGCTCAGTGCTTTTCGGGGATTGTGGCCATGACTCGGAACGAGAGGTCCCGCGTGAGTCTCACGCCGAACTTCGTGCCTGCGGCCGAGGTCACGTTCTGTGACTTGGAAGGGTTCTTCTGGATCTCACCGTAGAGGAATCCAAGGGCGGCGCCGATCAGGGAATTGTTGATTACGTTGCCCTTGGTCAGCACGGCAAGCAAAGCGCCACCGCCGGCTCCATAGCCCACATACTTCAAGTTGTCGTCTCTGGCTCCCGGCTTCGCGGTCAGACGTCCGTTCTCGTTTTCGACGCTCTTAGAGTCGAGGCCGATCAGAGATCCGTAGATCGGGTAAGTGCGGCCGTCGGCCATACGGATCCTGTCAAAGGCGAGCCCGAGCACACCCGGCATGTCACCGGTCTTAGCGCGTGCTACCTCGACGTGGCCTTCGAGAGTCGACCCTCTGGCCATGCCTTGGTAGTTCGAAGCGCCATCCGTATCCAAGCTGGCGGTGAACCTGTCTCCAACGGAGGAACCGTTCGAGCTAAGCTGCTGGTTCAGTCCGAACGGGATCACCGTGCCCGCATCCATGCGCATCACGCTGTAACCGTTGTCGTTGTTGTTATTGTTCGATCCGGCCGTGAGGATCTCCACGGTGCGGGATTGGGCGATCCAGTCCACGCTTCCACCCAACGCTTCACTGAGGAAGCGCAGCGGAACCATCGTGCGGCCCCGATAGATGGTCGCAGGCGAATCCAAATCGACCTGTCGGCCGTTGACCGTGGCCTTGTAGGAGTCGATCGGCAACCGAATGGAGGTGGAACCGTGTTGGGCATTGACGCTACGGGCATCGTTGTCCCAGTCGACGGTCGCGTTCATGTGTTCGAACACGCCTCGCACGGGGACCATCACGCGTCCGTTCATCATCACAGGCTTAACGTCGGGAAAGTTGACAAGATTGCCATCGACGGTGGCTCGGATATCTTGTGCGCTCGCCACGCTTGCGAGCGAGAGGGCTGCAAAGGCTAACGCCATGGTCAGTTTCTGCGTCAGCGGCCCTTGATTGTTCAGGAATCTAGCGGTAATCATCAGATATCAGCCTACTGCTTTGCCGCAGCCACTGCAAGTCTGCCCTAACAACGTCAGTCATTCTATTGACAAAGAAAAGCCCTCCCCCGGAGGCGAGGAGGGCGACTACGGCTGGAGTGCGGCGCCGCAGCCTCTTGGTGTCTTTTGGAGGGTTAAGACCTACGTCGACGTCGAGCAATCACGCCCGCCATACCGACTCCGATGGCCAAGAGGCCGGCAGGCTCGGGTACAGCAGTAATGCTCTCCATCGCAAAGTCGCCACTCGGCAGCGAATCAAACGAGACTTCGATCTGGTCCACATCCGATAGGTCTGTGGTTCCGACCAAGTCGGCAAGCATGAAGTCTTGCGTAAACGGAACGTACTGGTCGCCAGCGACCAAGTGCGACACGGCAGAAGTGTTTGCTGGTCCGTTGGTGACGAGAGTCACCGTAGTCCAGAGGTTTCGGTCGTTGCTGAGGAACCTGATCCGAAGACGATCCTGGTTTGAAAGATCGAGATTCAGATTATCCGTCACCAATCCCCCAAAGCCGTCCGACTGGTATCCGTAGCTCACGGACAGCCTTCCATCAACATTGGTCCCGCTGTTCGAGACAGCGAATCCGCTTCCGATGCTGAGCTCGTATCTCTGGCCAAACGGATTTGCCTCGACAGTCATGAGCGTGGTTCGGGATAGCCCAACCATCGTCCCGGTTTGAACGTTTAGGTCGGTTCCCGCGGTCAGGGACTTAAAGTAGGGTCCAGTGCTGAAGTTGTCAATCAAGACATCAGCCTGAGCTACGCCAACGCAAAGAGCTGCAGCCAAAACAGCAGCCAACTTTTCAGGTTTCAAAGTGAAAGTATCCATCGACAGCAACTTACATGGGTAGCCAGAACTGTCACAAGTCGCCCGTTTAGCGTCCTTCAAAGGCTATACACATTTCCGCTTGCTGTTCAATTAGGCCTTGGGAGCACCATCGGGGGTGTGACATGGGCTTCGTTGTGCCTTTGTTTCGGACTCCTTACTTACGGCTTCTGCAAGGTTTCTCGGCTCAGCGACGTCATTGCTCTTGGGTGCTGCAGCACGCTCATGCGGATACCCACATCACGACCATAAAAAAACGGCCCCCCCAAAGGTAGAGGGGCCGGCGCGGCCGAGGGGAGGATTGGCCGCAGTTGATTCAGTTATATTCAGTTGTTGTCAGTGCGACGGCTCGCTTCCACTGAATGTTGCGGCGCCACGTTCTCCGAGAACACCAGCATGTGCTTCCTTTCCTAGAGAGACGGCAGCCATCGAAAGCAAGGTACATTGGATTGATCCCCCAGTGCCAGTCATAGATTCCATGTCATGGATCCCCATACAAGAAACAGCGGACTTGTGAAGTGATTTTCAAACCACGTACTCTGGCCGCACTATGGTTTGGACAATCGTTTTGATCCTCGGCGTTCTCTGGCTTCTGGGAGTGCTTACCTCTACGACAATGGGTGGCCTATTGCACATCCTGCTCATCATTGCTGTTGTGGCGGTGGTGCTGGAGTTGATCCGCGGCCGTCGCTCATCGAGCCTCTAGCGGCTACCCACAACCATGACCGACAAAAACCTCTCCCCGCGCGAAGCCGAGATCGTCGAACTGGCGATCCAGGGCCTTACCAACGAAGCGATCGCTGAGAATCTCGGCCTCAGCATCGGATCGGTGAACGCCTACTGGCTGCGAATTCGCATGAAAGTAGGTGGGGTCGGGCCTACGGTCTCGGTGGCACACCTCATCAAAGAGCGCGCGGAAAGGGCGCTCCGTGCGGCAAACGTGGATATGGCCAACCTTAGCGACCACGTTGCGAGAAGCGAGCGCTCGCTCTTGGAGTTGCGAGCATCGGTCGCGCTTCTGCACCTTGCCATGGAGCAAATCCTCTCGGCCGTGTGGGCCACCGACAAGGAGTTGACGCTCTGCATCATCGCCAACGGCGCCATGCCAAAAAGCCACCTTGGCGTCGTGTGGGAGGTGGGCAAGACGGTCTACCAGATCTTCAAGACCGACGACCCCAAATCTCCGGCCATCGCCGCTCACTTGGACGCCTTGAAGGGTATCGAATCCATGATCAGGCTAGAAGGCGAGTTCCACAAGATGGTGCTGCGGGCGCTCCCCCTGCGCGATGAGACCCAGATGATCATGGGCTGCATCGGCATCATGAATTACGTCGGAGAGTAGGCCGGGGCAGGAGATATCCGTCAACCCCCGCAGGGTTGAGGAATACTAGATATCGTGCCAACAGACCTCGACCGGTTCGATAAGTGGCTGTCTCATCTGCTTTGGCGGACCGGGGTTCCGTTCCTTCGCATTGGGCTCGGCGTTGTGTTTGTCTGGTTCGGCTTGCTGAAAGTGCTTGGCATCAGTCCGGCCACGGACTTGGTTGTCAAGACCGTGTATTGGTTCGATCCGGATATTTTCGTGCCGATTCTGGGTTGGTGGGAAGCGGCTATCGGCGTATGCCTCGCGGTCCCGGTCCTGAATCGCGCGGGTCTACTGCTGCTGACATTGCAGCTGCCTGGGACCTTTCTTCCTCTGATCTTGCAGCCCGCTCGGTGCTTCAACGGTGCGCTTTGGAATCTGACGCTTGAGGGCCAGTACATCGTGAAGAACTTGGTGATTATCGGCGCCGCACTGGTTTTGGGGGGCCTTGTTCGTGAGAGAGGAGCCGCCCTATCCGCTGAGTCTGGTCTCGAATGAGTATCGCACGAACTTCGATGGCATTCAAGGGCGGGAGAAGTGATCCCGCGTTGTGAGTTGGACTTGGCTTGAAGCAGGAGACCCTTAACCCTCCGAGGGTTGAGGGATAAGACTATCCCTGTGTATTCCCACAATCCCAATGGGGTTGAAAGAGAACACGCCCGTTTCGGGGCTATTCAAGCTCCCCTTGCCCCGCATGGCCGGGCATAGCGCCGTCGGCCTCACGCATCGACTGGTCCGAACTACGCCGAATATCGCCCACGCGTTTGCGCTGGCCGTCCGTGCCGCCCTTCAGAAGCCGGTCGACGGAGGACCGCTCGTCGGCAAGAAGCCTCTTGAACTCCTGGAGTTGGTGATGGGTCTGGTCTCGATGCGCCTGCGCAACTCGGTCGCCTTCCACGCTCGACCTCTCCAAAAGCCACCTCGCAACGAGTTCGGTGCGGGTCTTGCCTCCCAGCTTGCCGCGAACACGAAGCCAATAGCCTCGAACCGTCGCGACCGAGATATCAAGTTCGGCGGCGATCCTGTCATCGGTATAGCCCTTCGCAGCCATGGAGAGCACCTGGCCCTCTCGATCTGATAAGTTGCTCATCCCACCAACATTATGCACTCATTTCTGAGGACATGGTAGAGCGCGCAACATTTCATGTCGAAACTTCTGAGCGCAGACATCAGGGTACAGCCGGGTGTGCCGTCAAGACGACGTACCTACGATTGCTTCCTTGGATTTGAAGATTGTAAACTCGTCTGCGATTACAGCAACATGTAGACAAGCCCTCTCTCGGCTCGGGCCCTTCGGCAGGGGCCCATCAGGATATCGGAGGAGGCCGACAATATGAGCACGCATGAACTATCGCCGCGTGAATCCCAGATCGTCGAACTCGCGATCCAAGGGCTCACCAACGAGGGAATCGCCCACAAGCTCGATCTGAGCGTGGGCACAGTGAACACGTATTGGCTTCGCATCCGCATGAAGGTGGGCGGGGTTGGCCGCACGGATTCGGTGGCCAAAGTCATCAAGGACCGTGCAGACGTGGCGTTGCGCGCCGCAAACGTCGACCGGGACAATCTCACCGACCACGTAGCGGAAAGGGAGCACACGCTCCTGGAGCTGCGGGCCTCGCACTCGCTGCTCGAGCTCGCGATGGAGCAGATCAAGTCCGCCTGCTGGGCGACCGACAAGAGCCTGACGCTTTCCATCATCGCGAACGGCGAGATGCCGACCAGCCACTGTGGTGTGGTTTGGCAGACAGGCAAGACGGTTTACGAGAAATTCAAATCGACGGACCCCGCCTTTCCGCCCGTCGCCGCGCATTTAGAAGCCTTGAAAGGCTTGGAAACCACCCTCAGGCTGAAAGGCGAGTTCAGCAAGATGGTATTGCGGGCCATGCCGCTTCTGGACGAGGCCCATGAGATCATGGGCACGATCGGCATCATGAACTACGTGGAGGAGTGAGACGTGCCGAATGGCCGCGCCGTCCACAGACGTCCGTGGCGCGTGCACTTTGGCCGGAATTGCGCCCGCTAAGGGCGATAGGAGTCGAATTATGGCAAAGCAAACTTTTACCGATGTGCAGGCTAAGGCAATCGGCGACAAGATAGGCGTGGACTGGTCTGCGACAGATCTCGAACAGTTCAAAATGGGTCTGGGTGTGGAGTTAGAGCACGGCAACGCCGACCCCCGGACAAACGTGACGGGTGACGACCCTCTATTGACAGGCAAGATCGCCTGGGCGCACCTGAACGAGATCCCAGACTACTACACGCGGCTGCTGGACATGGAGCGCCAGGCGAAGTCGTAGGTCAAGACTCCCCTGGCCGTGCTACGGCCAGGGGAGTCGGTTGGGTTCAGTCGAGATCTTGGCCTATGCCTTTGCGAAGTAGTAGTACTTCTTCCCGTTCTTGGTGGTCGTGTGGCGTACGTACCGGACGCCGTTTCGGGTGAAGCTCTTCCTGCTGAACAGGGTTGCGCGTGCTCGCTTCATCTTGCTTTGGCTCTTGCGGTCGTGCTCATATCGCGATGCCGAATACAGCGCTCCCGCAGTGCCCACGAACACCAGGGTTTTGTCACCCTTTAGCAAGCCAAACAGTCCGGCGGCCCCTGACAGGTACCCGAGATCGCGCCAGTCGTTCTTCGTCTTCTGGCGGTGCTTGATCTGTGCGTCCGTCTGGGCCTGGACGAGCATGGGCGCCCCCACCAGGCCGAATAGAGCAGCCGACACTAGAATTCCGTTGAATAGCTTCATTGTTTTCTTCTCCTGAAACCGTGGTTCGCACGAGCCCGAGCCGTAGAAAGCTCAGGAGGCAGCCCAGAAGCACCTGTCTCGGCGCTTTCGGCGTCGCACGCAGGCACTGAGCGCTCTATGATCACAGCATGCTGACGACTCTTGCGTCGCTCAGCACATGCTCGGGAAGCGACTCTGCCGGCCATGCGTTTGCGGGGGCCTCAAGCTTGGGATAGTGCGACCAAGACACGATGTGGGCCGTGTTCCAGATACTGAAACCTCCCTCCAGGCGTCGGCACCACAGGGATGGCCCCGCAAACAGGTGGCTCAATGCGCTTCTCTCGCTCATTCCGCTGGCAGCGATGGCTGTGCCTTCGAGAAAGAGCCGTTCGCCGCTGGCAAACTCCAGCTCGGAAAGGATGACCCCCATGCGGCCCTCGACCTTTGAAATGATCTGCAGCCTTCGGTATTGGAAGGTCTCCTGGCTAATCTGCGTGATGATCGTCTTGGCACTCCTTTCCCTTTCGAAGAAGAACTCTGGAAGCGGATCGGTCATGATCGTGATGCCGATGAGCGCCTGGCCCGGAAAGGCGGTCACATCGTCTGCGCTATCCAGGATCAAGCTCGATCTTGCGAATATCTGGCCATCCAGGTCGTTGCAGATGGCCGCAACAAGCTCTGGCTTGTCCTGATAGAACATATGCTTACGACCCGTGATGAGGTGGAGCTGAATTCCTGTAGGTTGAAACATCTTTGTATAAGCCTTGATGGCCCTTAGAACCCAACAGTGGCCAGGCACTCCTGGTCGGAAACGCTGGGGTCTCGAGTTGCGAAGAGCATGTGGTCGAAGCCTTCGGCGGCAGGCATGTAGAGAGTTCTAATACAACAATGCGCCTCTTCGGCGATCTTCAGGTAGAGGAACATGTTTGCAAAGGAGAAGGGCACGCCGGGAACGTGCCACTCGCGATCAAGAAGGATGGCATTTTGATCTGGAGAGGCCATCATGAAGTGGATAGCGCTTTCTGCGACCTGGCGCCCTTCGTTGGGCCCGCGGCTATGATGAGGAGCCACATAGCTGGACCCGAACGCTGATGCTACGTAATCAGACTCCTCGCCGCCGAATCGAACGCCGTCATTGTTGAGAAGTTCGTGCTTTGTTTGGTTTAGATCCACTTTGGTTGCTCCATGATCTCGCGCTTGTAGCGGGGACCCTCGGCAAAGAACTTGTTCTGTAGCGGCATCTTCTTCTTTGCAGCGGCCTTCTTCCGGTTCGACAGCACTTGATCCAAACCCATTGTTGACCAATGCCTCGAGTGTCTACCAGTCCGGAAATGCGCTGTCAGTAAAGTGGGGGACACGCGCTTGTCCAATGAATTGTAGACAGAGATTCCGTGACTATCTTCAGCCGGGAGAAGTGGATATTGTATGGCAGGGCCAACGTAGCTAAGAGCCGAGTTGAACAGTTCAACTCTCTTGAGCTCTCGCAATTGGCCTTGATAGTCAGAGCCCAGCCTCTAGCCCATAAGTGAAGTGGAAAATGAATCAATCTGCAATTAATCAGGACATTTTGATTGACCGGGCACGGAATGGAGACCAGGATGCGCTAGACATTCTCTTAAGGGATCATAGACAGCTTGCCTTCAAGTATGCTCTGCACTGGACGCACGATCTTGACGATGCAGCGGACATCGTCTCGGAAACGTTGATCCGCGTTCAAAGGGGAATCACAAGCTACAGCGGCCAAGGGTCTTTCTCGACATGGCTGCACCGTATCACCTCCAACTGCTTCCTTACCATGAAACGGAAGGAGAGGATGAGAAAAGAGACAAGCCTAAACGTGCTCAAGGTGGAAGACGACGGTGAGTCAGAACTCCGGATCGAGGATAAGGGCCTTTCCCCGTTCGACGTGGCCGCCACGAATGACGAGCTTCAAACCCTCCTAAGGGCATTCCGGCGATTGCCGCGCCACCAGGAGGAGCTGCTTCGCACCCATTTCTTAGAGATGCGGTCCTATAGGGAGACGGCACGGCTTCTGGGAATACCCATTGGGACAGTAAAGAGCAGCATCTTTCGAGCGCGCTGCAAGCTAGCCAGACTCACTCTTCACTGATCACTCTTACAACCGCGCCCTCAGCGAGCCCGGACTTTATTTCCACGAGCGCGCCATCGGTCATGCCGGTTTGGACCTCCGTTACCACCCACGTTTCCCCGCTTTGAACGTTTACGGTGGACTTCCCATCCTTCGTGGTCAAGGCTCCCACGGGCACGACGAGGACTCCTTTGAGGGAGCCTGTTCTGACGCCGATGCGCTTGACCGACAAAACGGGCTGGGCGATCGCGCGCGGAGCGAGGAACCGGATCGATGCCAGATATCCGGGCCCCGTCTTTCCCTCGACTGGCGGTACGACAGTGACGTCGAGGACGACACCGTCGAAGGGATCCGAATTGGGACCACTCATGGCAATGATCACGCGAGAGTTCTTGGCGACGAGGTCCTTGAGCTCGGCCGGCACCAAGCCTTGCACGCGTACAACGTCGAAGTTGATGACCGTTGCCAGAAGCTGCTTACCTGTTACGGCCATTCCGGGCTGAGCTTCGAGCCACACAACGGTCCCTGAAATGGGTGCGCGAACGACTCCCTTAGCGGCGTCGGCTCTCGCAGAAACGAGGGTTTCAGAGGCTCGGCGCAAGGCGTCCTTCGAAGGTTGCAGCGTGTCGCGAAGCTCTTGCTGAACCTGTTTGAGCACAGCTTGGGCATCCATTCTAACTTGGGCAGCGTATTCGATGTCGGCTTGGCCGCCATTGGCAACGGTGTCGCGGGCTGCCTTTTCTGATGCTTGCGCCTCGGCCAATGCGCGCTGAGCCTCGTGAAGCGGATCTGAACTTGAGCCCTTCTGCGCCGAGTAGTCGGCGCGCGCGGCATCGACATTCGACTTGGCGGCAGTCGTAGCGGCGTCTGCGCCAGGGACTTCGAGCCTGATAATGGGATCGCCCCTGCGAACAAGCTTTCCAATGCCTGTAACGAGGGAGGCAACCTTCGTGTCGTAAGGAGCGTAGGCCGTCGCGCGAGCGCCCTCAGGAACAAGGAGCCTGCCATCAAAGAAGCTGTAGCCGACGAGGTCCTGGCGTTTCACAACGTCTGTTGTAACTACTGGCTTCTTCCCGATCGTGTTGGGGCTCACCGCGGTCGGTGAAGCGCATCCAGCGATCAGAAGGGCTAGAACGAGGTAGGGTATCTGTGAAATAGTCATTTGATGTGTCCGTCCTTACTGGAATCGTTTACAGACGCGAAGCTACTGAAGGCAATCTGCCCTTTCTTCTAGTGGCGACGCTCCGGACTCCGGGGTGCGAACAGTTATCGTGCCTCCGCGCAGATATCGTCTACCACTTTTGCGACGTACTCGAAAGCCGGCTCATCAGGAACGAGGTTCATTCGCCCAATCGCCAGGATGGCCTGCACACGATTGCCCACTCCGAGTTTTTGGTAGGCGTTTCCGAGATGGAAGTCGACGGTTCGCTTTGATAGATATAGCGCGCTGGCTACTTCTTTGCTGGAGCTCCCGTTGGCCAGGAGGGTGAGGATCTCAACCTCACGGCTCGAGAGGCTCGTTCTTTCGTCGATTCCAGATAATTCTTCGCCAGTTGCAGGTGCCATGGTTACTACTCTCCCTGATTGGCGTGCTTTCGTTCGTCGGGCATCTCTGAACATAGGGCACGCAACTTACTGCGGTTCATAGAACCGCCCGGCCAGCGGTATCAGAGCGACCGGGCGTTCATCCGTCACAAGATGAGGCATCCCTTCGCGGCGCATCTCGATCTATCCCATAGCGAATGAGCCAAGACGCCCCTCCCTGCTTCGCAGAGTTCACCGGCCAACCGCTCCACAACATTCATTCTTCACGTAGGGGCACCTGCCGGGCAAGTCGTGAATTTTCTGTCAGTGCTTCTATAGACAAGGAAGAGCGGACTTGTGCGCTCAGGGTGTGACTAGGGACACTGAGTGCATGCCTGTCTACAGAATTCTGCTCTTTGCCTTCGCCGTTGGCTTTTGGGCCGTGGCGCTGGCTGTGCCTGCGTTTATCAAGGACTTTCGCAGCACATACGGGATTAAGCCCGAAAGCAGGATCGCCAAGGCTGGGTGTGGATTCTGCCATACGACAAAGGCGGCGAAGCTCAATCCCTATGGCGCCGACCTGAAGAAAGCCATGACGCAGGAGAACACCAAGGTCCTTACCGGCAGCGTTCTCAAGAAGATCGAAGGTCTGGACTCCGACAAGGACGGGGCCAAAAACAGCGTCGAAATCTCGAGCGACACGCTCCCCGGAGACCCGAAGAGCAAGTAGCTCACCTAAAGGAGCAAACAATGTCTTACACAGAAGATCGAGCCGACTCACGTTCGCTCACATCCGTCGTTCTCGTCTTGCTGGGCGTCGCCGTGATCGCCGCCGTCCTCTATTTTGCCTGGTGGTCGCCATCGCGCTCGAACCCGGACACGATAATCGTGACACCTCCTACACAAGGCGCGGCCGGTGCACCCGGAGCCGCCGGCGCAACTGGTGCTCCCGGAGCCGCTGGCGCCCAAGGAGCGCAAGGCGCTGCCGGTGCCGCAGGAGCAGCGGGCGCAGCCGGATCGACTGGGCAGACAACGGGCGGCGGAACAACTGGTGGCAACACAACGGGAGGCAGCTCGGGCGGAGGATAGCAGACCTCCTCATCTAGTGCTTCACAAGACCAATGCACCGAGTGGCGCCAAGCTGATACGCCCCACTCAACGACAAACAAAGGTTTGTCCGGAATCGGATTGGCTTTCCGATCGGAAACGGTTCAGCGAATGTCTTCGCCAGACCCAGGAAAACAGGAAATGAACAGACAGCGATTTCTTCGTTACGGAGCCGCACTTGGACTCCTATTCTCGTGCCTTGTCGGACCCGCAAGGGCGCAATCGGCGCTGTACAAAATCGCCGCTGAGATTTTAGCGGCGAAGTTCGGAGCCCAGCTTCCGGATGTCCTCAACCTCGGCGCGTCGAGCGGCCTTTCCATGGCCAATCTCGCACCCATCTACTCCATGAGCGCGAAAGGCAATACGAAGGCTGAGACCGTATGGAGGTTAAGGCAAGAGGGTCTTGGCTGGGGCCAGGTCGCCCACCGGATTGGAATGCAGCCAGGCCGCTTCAACAAGCTTCGCCGGGCCGGTGCATTTGACTCAGGGAGAATCTGGAGCAGCGCGCTTGGAAGCCGATTCGGGGTGCCCACATACCGCGTATTAAGAATCTATCGGCGCGGGGCGAGCCCTGAAGATGCCATTGGATCGATCTTGGTCGCGAGGAGATCCAATCGAACCCCGGAACGGGTCTTCTCGGAATACAGGCGTTCCCACAATTGGGAGCCTATGCTGAGAAGGCACAACGTAGATTTCGACGAATGGAAGACGATCGGAAAGGTCGCCGTCAAAGCCAAGAGCTTGCCCTATCCCGCCCACATGAACAACAAGCATAAGTCAAGCAAGTCATCTGGAAGGGCCTTTGGACATGACAACGCCTCCTCCAAGAAAGGGGCTGGCAACGGCAAGTCCAAAGGCAATGGTAAGGGAAAGGCGAAGGGCCATGGGGGCTGGTGAGGCTGCCCGCCAGGTCTGCGGAGCCTATGTAGTGAGCGAGCGCATGTTCGCTTTGAAACTAGAACGCCCTTCAAAACGGCGCGGAATGGTTTTCACACCGCGGGCGTGATGGCCCCAATCTCGGCGAAGCCTTGAGACATTTCTGATAGCTCTCAATCCCGGAAGCCCTCCGGAATGAGGGCATTGTTTCCAGCACGGCGAGGCGCGTCTTTGGCCTCGAACCCGCGCAGCGGCATGAAATGGACCGTCTTGGGGCTTGGCGGAAAGAGGGCGCATCGGTTGCCAGGCCGATTCTCTCAATCAGCGGGTCGAAGGTTCGAGTCCTTCGCGGTCCACCAGGGTTTTCCCCGAACGGTTGCTCCTTTGTGCCGAGGGAGTCTCGCGCGGGGTTGCGGCAGGAAGTCCTTATCAAGAAAGCGATCGGCCCGCCCATTTTCACTCGGCTCAGGCCTTGCCAGGCTTGCTCCGAGTTTTGAGGCGGTCCAGCATGACGGCTGCCAGCAGAATCGCCCCTGAGATCAAGTACTGATAGAAGGTCGGCACGCTCTTCAGGTCCATCACGTTCTGAACGGTGCCCATGATGAGCACCCCGACCACGACGTGAAAGATCGACCCGAGCCCACCCGTCAAAGACACACCGCCAAGCACACAGGCACTAATGACCCTGAGCTCTAGGCCCATCATGCTTTTTGGGTCGCCGAGCTGCTGCTGCGCCGAGCTCACTACCCCCGCGAGCCCCGCCAGCAGGGCCTGGAGGGCGAAGATCGTAATCTTGACCCTCGATAGCGGCACGCCGGCGTAGAACGTCGCTTCCTTGTTGCCCCCGATGGCGAGCGTGTGCCTTCCGAAAACCGTGCGATGAAGAAGCAGGCCAAACACCACCAAACAGAGCACGAGGATCCAGATGGGCATTGGGATGCCGGCGAGGTTGCCCGTTCCAATCTTGGCCACCGTTTCGTCCCCAATTCCGAGCGAGTTGCCATCGTTCAAAAGGTAGGCGGTCCCGCGCACGATCTGCATGGTCGCCAGGGTGGTGATCAGGGCGTTGATGCCCACCACCGCGATAATTGCCCCGTTCACAGCGCCTATCGCCATGCTCGCCAACAAGGCAATGAAGAGGGATGGAACGGCTCCCAGGCCCTTGGCGAGAAGCACCGCCGTCAGAGTGCCCGCAAACGCTGCCACAGAGCCCACGGAAAGGTCGAAATCGCCCGATGCCAGGCAGAACAGCATCCCGCAAGCCACGATGCCCGTGGTGGTGAGGCTGAGCCCGAGCGAGTAGACAAGGTTGGTGGCGGTGGCGAAGTTGGGGACGGTTGCCGCGTAGATGAGCAAGCCCACAAGCACAAGGCCAATTCCGGCCCGGTCCCAGAGGATGCGCAGGTTCTTGCCCATGGGGAATAGCCGTCCTCGGGCTGATTTAGGGGATCAGGCCCTGCTCTTCAAGGACCTTTTTGTAGTTGTCCCGGGTGATCAGGATCCCGTCGGTGTAAGTGATTCTGGGGGGCTCGACCCCCTCTTTGAGCCACTTGAACATCATCTCGCAGGTGTCGTGGCCGTGCCGTTTCGCTTGTAGGAGGATCGACCCAAAAAGGCCCGTTGGCTTCTCCTTCTTCAGGTCCTCCAGCGCCGAGTCGCCGTTGATCCCAATTCCTATTACGCGTTCCGCCGGGATGTTGAAGGCCTCCGTGGCCCGAACCGCACCCATCGAGGCAGAGTCGTTCATGCCTGCGATGAGCCAGTACTTGACGTTAGGGTGCTGGGTCAAAACGACGGTTGCCGCATCGCGCCCGCCAGGTACGTCGGTCGTTTTCTGGGGGGTCTCGTAGATCTGTCCGGCCGGGAAGCCCTTGGCCTTGGCGCCCTCGATGGCGCCGTCCGTCCTTTCCCGCGCCGTGTCAAGTTCTTTGCGAGTGACCACGAGCATCCCGGTTTCCTCAGGCTTCCAGCCGCGTGCGCCCATCTCGGCAATCAGGGACTCGCCCAGCGAGATGCCTATCTTCTTCGCGCTGATCCCGAGGTGGTGGACGTCGAGGAACTTGCCGTCCGCTCCCAAAAGCTGATCGTCAACCGTCAGGAGCTTGAGGTTCCTTTGTTGGCATTTTGAGACGATTGCCGGTCCCAGGCGGACGTCGGGGGTGCAGATGATCAGCCCTTGAGCGCCTTGAGCGGCCGCATTCTCGATCTTGCTTAGGACCTGCTCACTATCGGTCGCCGCGATTTTGATCAGCTCGAAGCCCAGTTCCTTGGCCGCCTCATCCGCGAACCGCCATTCAAGCTGAAACCAGGGTTCTTCCGGCTGCTTGACGATGAATGCGATCTTGATCTTCGATCCTTCGGCGGGCTGGTCCGACGCTTGTTTCTCCGCCGGAGCCCCTCCGCTGCAGCCGAACAAGAGCATGGACAAGAAGGCGAGAAGCAGGAGCTTGTACCAGCGAACCATTTGGAACCTCCAAGGCGGACCGTTCAAGCGTACCGCAGTCTGCCGGGCCCGCACAGCCGGGCTCGTGGAGGGGCCGGTTGTCACACGGAAATGGTCCACAATGCAGCAACCATGCGCATCGGCCCCTACATGCTCTCGGTCCACAATCACGGTTTCTTTCGGCTCGACGGCGGCGCGATGTTTGGCTCAATACCAAAGAACCTCTGGGATCTGTCTGCGCCCGCCGACGAGAGCAACCGCATCCTCTTGGCGACGCGTTCATTGATCCTGGAGGGAGAGGGCCGCAAGGTGATGATCGACGCGGGATGCGGCGACCGATGGAGCGAAAAGCAACGAGCGATCTTCGCCCTGGCCGATGAGGCCTATTCTCCCATCCCCGGCGTGACCGACGTTCTCCTCACCCATCTGCATTTCGATCACGCCAGTGGGATCACACAGATCGAGAATGGCGTTGCAACCCCCAACTATCCCGGCGCGCGGCATTGGGTGAGCGCTGAGAACGTGCGAAACGCCCGAAGCCCCCACCCGCGCGAGCGGGCGAGCTACCTGATAGAGGACCTGCAGGTGCTGGAGCAGGTTGAGACGATCCATACCGAGGATGGCCAAGAGGTTCTGCCGGGCGTGAGCGTTCATCAAGTCCACGGGCACACCCGGGGGCTGCAATGGATCAAGGTTACGGATGGAACGAACACGGCGGTTTATCCGGCGGACCTGATGCCCACCTCGGCGCACGCGCCCATGATGTACGTGATGGGCTACGACATGTGCGCGCAGACCTGCATGGCGGAAAAGGATGCCTTCATCAGGCAAGCCGTCGGGGAGCGCTGGACCGTGGTCTTTGAACACGATCCCAAACTCGCCGCTGGGAAGCTGGGCTTCGACGAGCGGGGAAGGGCGTTCATTTCCGAGCCTTTCGAAATGCCCGAGGCGTAAAGCGATGGGACCCAAGCAGGAAGCCCGCCTCGCCGTCCACTTGGAACGACCAAACGGGCTCCGTTTCCCTAAATGAAGCGCCTATCGCGTTCTGCGTCGGAGCAGTATGCCGAAGCCCAGTGCGATTCCGGCCAGCGATGCCGGTTCGGGCACAAGGGTGGTTCGCCATCGCCCGTTGGGCAGGTCGAGCTCGAAGCGGATCACGTCGCCGTCATTCACATGGAGCGTGTTGTTTCCGGCGCCGTTGCCGAAGTCTCCGCCGATGCTTACAGCCCAGTCGCCCGACTTGCGGAACTTCCACTCGTAGTCTCCCGCCGCGAAAGCGAAGTCGCCCGAGTAGAGGCCGCCGCCCATATTGGCCAGGTCAAAGCCGCCGGATCCCCAGCCGCTCATACTGCCCACCACTTCCCAACCGAACTGGCCAGGATCGTCGTAGCCGAGCCGCCACCAGCCGTCCGGGTTCCAACCATCGGCAAACGGATAGCTCTTGAACATGTGGACGGTTAAGTTGCCGGCGGCATCGGCCGCTGTACGGCAGTCCGTTCCAGGAGCGTTTTCCGACCAGTCGCCATTGGCGACTTTGAAGTTGTAGAGAGAGCCCGGAGTCAGGCCGCCCATGGTGAGCATGTAATGCCCGCCGCCCATGCCATTCAGGGGATCGGACGTTCCCCAACCGTTGAACTCGCCTCGAAGATAGTAGGTTTGGCCCAGCGCCAATGAGGCGCCAGTTACCAAGAACACCGTGGTCCATAGACCCTTTTTCATACAGATTCCTCCTCGAATCACGCCCGTGTGGGCGCCAAATAGACAGACGTCACATTCAGGATACAACGAGAATACGTATTCACTATCAGATTGCCCCTAGAAGAATTGCCGGTTTTGCAGGGGAAAGTACGGGTGGTGCAGAATGCTAACCAATCCGGAGGGTTCTTGATCCCATGAAGTACTCATTCACCAGTTTCGTCGCTGCCTGTGCCTTGCTGCTGTTGGCGGGGTGCTCGGGGTCTGGAGGATCGGGCAGTGCAGATGGCTCGGGCGCGGGCAACACGTCCGGGAGCCAGGCCGGCGCAGCAGACAAGCTGAGGATCGCCGTCATCCCCAAGGGCACCACCCACGAGTTCTGGAAGGCCATTCACGCAGGGGCCGAGGACGCAGCGAAGGAGCTTGGGGTCGAGATCATCTGGAAGGGCCCGGTCAAGGAAGACGACAAGGACGGCCAGATCAAGGTCGTGGAGTCGTTCATCGACGAGAAGGTGAGCGGGATCGTGCTGGCCCCGCTGGACGACACCGCGCTGCGCGCGCCGGTGGACGCCGCGGCCGATGCCGGCATCCCGGTGGTGATCATCGACTCCGATGTGAAGACCGACAAGTACGCGAGCTTTGTGGCGACCGACAACAAGAAGGGCGGGCAGATGGGCGGCGAGCACTTGGCCCAGCTCCTCGGCGGCAAGGGGAAGGTGGTCATGCTTCGCTACCAGACAGGTTCTGCCAGTACCATGAACCGTGAGGCGGGCTTCTTGGAGGCGATGAAAGCCAGCCCGGGCATCACCGTTGCCAGCGAAGAACAGCAGGGCGGCGCCACGACGGAGAGCGCCATGGCCGCCAGCGAAAACCTCATCGGCAGGTTCAAAAAGCCGGACGGCTCGCTCTCCATCGACGGCATCTTCTGCCCTAATGAATCCACAACTTTCGGGATGCTGCGCGCGCTTCAGGATGCTGGGCTCGCAGGCAAGGTGAAGTTCGTCGGGTTCGACAGCTCCGCAAAACTGGTGGACGGCATGAAGGGAGGGCAGGTCATGGGTTTGGTGCTTCAAAACCCTTACAAGATGGGCTATGAGGGGGTTAAGACCATCGTGGCTGCCATCAAGGGCGAGAAGGTGGAGAAGCGTGTCGACACCGGCGTTTCGGTTATCACGCCCGAAAACATGGCCAGCCCTGAGAGCCAAAAGCTGCTGTTCCCGCCCCAGCCAAAGTAATCAGCCAGACTGAGCAGACTCGACGACGATGGCCATGCTCGACGCTTCCAAAGGGAAGTCCACGCTTCGGCGCTACGCCGAAGTGCTCAGCCTCGCCCTTTCGTGGCTGGCGATCATCGTTCTGTTCCGGTTCCTGATCGGCGAAGGCTTCTGGACCCAGGGCACCTTTGAGACCATCGCACGGCAGACGACGATCGTTGCGCTCGCCGCTCTAGGGATGACGTTCGTGATCATCAGCGGCGGGATCGACCTCTCGGTCGGGTCGATGGTGGCGTTCGTTACCGTCGTGATCGGCTACATGCTGCACCCCGCGTACCGGGCCTTTCACGGGGTACCTGGCGATGCGGCGGCCATGGATGTCGCCAACCTGCAGCCGGCGTTTTCACCCTTGCTCGCGATCTTGGCGGGCATCCTGGCGGCGGTGGCCTGTGGCTTCCTCAACGGTCTGCTGATCACCAAGCTCAAGGTGGGGGCGTTCATCGTCACCCTCGGCACTATGGGCATCATTCGCGGGCTCGCGACGGGATTCGCCGCCGAACAGAAGATCGATGCACCCTCGACCTGGGTCAGCTCTCTGCTCGCGAAGCTCCCGCCGGACCGTCAGTGGATGCGGTTTCCGCCCGGGGTTTGGCTGATGCTGCTCATGGCGGTGGCGGCCAGCCTTCTGCTTCGAAATAGCCGTTTTGGCAGGCAGGTGGTCGCTTTGGGGGGCAATGAGCAGGCCGCGCACTACTCGGGTATCCAGGTGGACCGAACCCGCATCTGGGTCTTCGCGCTCATGGGGCTGTTTGCGGGGTTGGCCGGCGTCATGCAATTTTCGCGCCTAACGGTTGGCGATCCCACCGTGGCGGTCGGTCTGGAGTTGGACGTGATCGCCGCCGTCGTCATCGGAGGGGCCAGCCTCTCTGGAGGGCTCGGCTCCATTCCCGGGACCCTCTTGGGCGCGCTCATCATGGGCACGATCGGCGTTGGGTGCGACCGCTACGGGCTCCCGAACTGGGTGCAGGGCATCGTCACCGGCGCGATCATCGTGATCGCCGTGGGACTCGACCGGCTGCGCAAGAAGTAGAGAGGCGGGGCCGAATGGAGCGCAGTTGGGGAAGGTAGCGCTAGGTTTGTGGCACCCCTTTCGGGGTGCGGGAGCATTGGATGGCATTCTTCCAGGGGTGTCGGCCCGGAGGCCTCAACCCCCTGGCTACTCTCTGCTGACCCCGTTTGGGCCATAGCTCGATCATCACTATTGGGAGGGAGTTGGCTAGCCGCCAAGTACACTTGACGGGTGCAGCGAATCTGGGGTCTGGACCAAGAGCTCTTTCGGGCCATCCACATCGGGTGGCATCGCGAATGGCTCGATCCCTTCTTCTGGGTCATCAGCACCTCGGGTTTGGGATGGGTGCAGCTGCTCGTTGTGGGGATCGCCTATGGCGGCGCACTCGTCCACAAAAAAGGGGGGGATGCGGTCCAGGGGAAAGCAGGCGTGCTGTTCACGCGGATCGCTTTGCCCTATGTCGCGGCTTGGGCGGTGTCGGGGATTCTCTCAAGCCTGTACCTTAAGCAGTGGGTAAGCCGGGACCGGCCGAGCCAGCTAGCGATTGCTAACCCGCAAGAGACTTTCTTTCACAGCGCCTTTCCCAGTGGGCACACGGCGAGCGCATTCGCCGTGGCAATGGTCGTCTGGCTTACTTGCAGAACCGAAAAACCCCTCTTTGGATGGGTTGCGTTGCTCTGGGCCTGTCTTGTCGGGTTCAGCCGTGTCTATCGTGGCGTCCACTGGCCCACCGACGTCTTGGCAGGGGCGGCGGTTGGAGTTTTTTCGGGATGTCTTGTGATGTGGGTCTTGAGCGACCGAAAGAGGGCTCCCGATCCCTCAGAGCCGTCTTGAGCCGAAATTGGGAGCGGGCTAGCCGAAGTACTTCGTCAAGGCGTCGGTCAGCGCCGTTGCGGTGAAGTTGACCAGGGGGATGTGCTCCTCATACGGGAGGCGTGTCGGGCCGATGATGGCGATGCTGCCCACTTCATGGCCGCCGACCGAGAAGGTCTGTCGCACTACAGCCAACTCGCGCATCTGTTCGGCACGGTTTTCTTTGCCGATGGTCACCGTTCCGGTGGCGTCGGGGGAGTGGACCGCGTCGTACAGAGCCTCCGACCGCTTGAGGTCGTCCAGCAGCGAGCTCAGGCGCTGGGCGTCCCTCGTGAATTCAGGCTGCCCGAACAGGAACTCCTCTCCGTGAGTGACCACTGCGCCCTTCGAGCGCTCCTTGGCGACCGACCGTACATGTCCCGCGACCAACGCCATCAGCTTGTCATACGGCTGCTGCGGCCCCTTCTGGGATGACCGATACTTGGAGCCCTCCCGCATAGTCTTGCCAACCACCATGCTTGCAAGCTCGGCGTTCGCCTCGCCGATTTGCTCAAGGGTGAGCTGAGCCGGGCACTCCACCATCTTGCTCTCGACAGAGCCGTTCGAAAGCACCAAGACCAGAAGCGCTTGATGCGGGCCAATAGCGCTCAGAATGGCCGACCGGAACCTGAGCGAAGCGTCCTTGGTAATCGCTGCCGCGCTGAGGAGGTGGGTCAAGCGGCTCAAGGCGGCCGTGGTTTCGCTGACCAGGCTCTGCAAGAACCCGCCATCGGCGGTTACCGTGCGAAGGGCCTGCTTGTTCTCCGCAGACGGCGCAGAGGACTGAATCAGCCGGTCCACGAAATAGCGGTAGCCAAGGTCGCTTGGGATCCTTCCGGCACTGGTATGCGGCTGCTCAAGAAACCCGCGATGGGCCATTTCGGCCATCTCGTTGCGCACCGTGGCTGAGCTCACGCCGAGGTCGAACCGGTGAACGAGTTGTTCCGAGGCGATTGGCTCGGCGGTATCGATGTACTCGAGAATGACGGCGCGGAGGAGGATTCTCTGTCGCGGCTGAAGGTCTTCCATGGTGCGAGGGCCAAGTTGGAGTTTACTTGGAGACGGGGATGCTACGGGATGGAGACTCGGAGCGTCTCAATATCAAGTGACGCAATGAATGCACCTCTGCTTTGCTGGATTTTGCTTACGTTTCAAGGAGGAGCCCCTCAAGCGCTCCTTGACGACCTTAGGCTCTCGATCGACAGCGGGCAGCCGGAGAAGCTGCAGAAGCTCTTCGTGCGGCAGGCGGACGCTGAGTCGGTGCTCGAAATGGCGGGCAGATCGGGCCCGAAGTCACTTAAGGTGAAGCTGATCCCCACTCCTCCGGGTTGGGGCGCTCCGGGCTCCTATTGGGCGATCTTTCACAAGCGCCAAGGGATTGAATCCTTCCACGACATGGTTTTCAACGTCGCAGTGACCCCCGAACGGCTGCTCGTCGGCAGGGAAGTGCCCGAAACGCAGACCGGCGGCTGGACCGTGGAAACCGGCCGCTTTGACGTTAAAGTGCTGCCGAGCCAATCGGCGGCAGAGGTCGAGACGACGCTGAGGCTCACGCACAAAGGCGAGCCAAGGGCTCTCATGATGCGGCTTGGAGACCCGTTCACCGTCTCTTCCGCCTCTTCCGCAAGCAGGGCGATCAAGGTCGTCGAAGCCTACGACCGCGCCGTTCCGACCCCGGCCCAAGGCGACCTAGTGCGCGCGGGAGGCATTCTCGTTTATTGGGGGACATCCGCACCAAACACGCTGACCCTGCGCTACAGAGGCAACCCGGGGGAAGCGGGGAACCAGGGCGGAGACCGCGTCACCAACAGGCTCTGCTATCTGACGGCGTGGTGGACTCCCACCATCGCCAGGCAGCCCTACACCACGGCAACGCGAATCGAAGCGCCAGAGCCTTGGGTCATCGTTTCAGAAGGTGTGGAGGCGCAGCCGGAAGCAGTCGGATTTGCAGCGATGACGGCATCCCCTGGCAACTCGGTACGCACTTTCAAGTGCGACATCAAGATCACCTTCCCGAAGGTCATTGGCGGGGAATACAAGCTTGCCGCCGAGGGCAAGGACGGGAAGGGAAGGGTGTTCCGGTCATACCAGCTTGAGCCGATTAACCGGGCCCGCGCCGACAAGGACGTGGACCTAATGAAGAGGGCCACCGCGTTCTATGAGGACACCCTCGGGCCCTGGCCGTTCCCCGGGTATGCCTGCTTCGATGGGGAGGGGTACTACGGCATCGAGAGCTATAGCTACACGATTCTGCTCACCCAGAACACCACGCGTTTCGTCGCGCACGAAATGGGACACACCTACTTTGGCGGCATCGTGCCCAACAGCTACACGCGAGACTGCTGGAACGAAAGCCTCACGCAATATGTCGAGAGCGTGCTGTTCTCAAAGAACGCGGACAAATCGCTGGAGAAGGGGTACGAGACCAACAAGATCCCGGTACCCATGACGGCGATGAGCCGCCCCGGGCTCTTTGGCTCGGCGTCGTACTTCAGGGGCGCCTACGTGATGACGATGCTCGGCCACGAGATTGGCTTGGACCGCGTCATCGCGGGTATGAAGGCGATCGTCAAGGAGCGGGCAGGCGTCGACACCACCTGGCCCGAACTGAGGCCGTATTTCGAGAAAGCCTCTGGCCAGGACCTTGGCTGGTTCTGGGATCAGTGGGTCGAGAACGCGGTATATCCGAAAGTGGACATCGCGGACGCTCAGCTCATTCAGGGAAATCCGACGACGACATGGGTAACTCTGGTTCAGTCGGGAACGAAGAAGCCCTACCGCTTGAGGCTCAAGATCAAGGCATCGGCTCAGGGGGCGGAGAAGGTCACGGAGGTGGTGCTGAGCGAGGTCAAAGGTACGTTCCGCGTCGACACCCCGTTCGTTCCCACGAAGGTCGAGCTGGACCCGTTTGAGTTTACGATGGCCACCGTGGGCCCGGCCGTCGAGCCGAAAAAGTAAGTTGTGGCCTGATTCAGGTGCGGCTGCTCTGCATCGCTTGCGCCACCTCGGCGGGGTCGAGAGCCTCGCCCTGGGGTCCAGTGACGTAAAAGGCGGCTGTACCTTGCCCCGCCCATTGGCCGATCCGGGCGGAACAGACGTCCCAACCTTGTTCGGCGATGAACCTGGCTAGCCGAAACGCCATGCCCCTACCCCTTGGTGCTTGGACTTCGAGGATTCCCGGAGTCCCGGCCACATAGGCGGACCTGAAATGGGATTGTCGCCGGCTCGGATCTTTGCCGTGCCGAATCAGAATATCCTCGACGGTGGCACGCTCCTCGATAACCTTCAATAGATCACTCGTCGCGTGCTGGCAAGTTGCGCTCGGCAGAGGCTGGCCGTGAAAGCTGACGACAAAGCTGTCAAGCGCGATGTTCTGAGCGCCGAGGGACGTGCTGACCCGGATGGACTCCACGGTAAGGTCCCAGGCATAAAGCACACCTAACAGGCGGCTCAGGAGGCCGGGCCGGTCTGGGCAGCACACGGTGATCTCAGTGTTGCCGGCGCCTGGCTGATGCGCGACCTCGATCGTGGGTTTGCCGTTTCGCGCCCGCGCGCAGAAACCAAAATGCAGTTTGACCACCTGCGGTGGCGTGCTGAGGACGTAGTGCGCCGGAAGGCTGTCCAAGAAGGCTTGAAGTGCCTCTTCGGACACCTCTTGGTCCTTGGCAAGGGCGCGGTGCAGTCGGCGACGGTAGATCGCGGGATCGTGCTCGGGTGGGATATCGGCCTCCAGAATGGCCGCCGTTCGCTCCCAGAGCTCACGAAGGAGGCTCTCTTGGGATTGGGTCCACGCGGCCGAGGAAACCGCCATGATGTCGGCCGCCGTCAGCACGGTGAGCATGTCCAGCCGCTCGCGGTCTTTCACCATCTTGGCGAACTCATCCGCCGTGCCTGGATTCTGGATGTCCCGCATGCGGATGAAGCGGGCCATGGAGAGGTGCTCCGCCACGAGCCAGCGGACCGGTTCGCGAACGCTGTCGGAGAGGCCCCATCGCCGGCAAACAGCGTCGGCAATCTCCGCCCCGACCTCGCTGTGCGGTCTGCCATCGACTCCCTTGCCCGAGTCGTGCAGCAGGATGGCGAGGACCAACACGTCGGGACTTGAAATGCCGCTTCGCAAGTCCCCGAGGAATGAGCCTTCGGCGAAGCTCTCGACGTTGCGCAGGGCCCGCATGGTGTGCTCGAATACCGTGTAGGTATGGGTCGCATCCTCGGGCATGAGGGTTCGGCATCGGGAAAGCTCCGGCAGGATGGTAGCCAGCAAGCCGCACCGGTCCAAGCTTCGAAGCGTGGTTTCGCCGGAAGAAAGCGCATGAAGCACTTCTCCGCCATCGAGCTCATCGGACAGGTCCAGCGGTTCCCGCTCGATAACCAGACCCAAGCCCGAGGCCAATGAGATGCCGATGGCCGCGTCGCTTGGAGTGGCGCCAGCCTCAAAGTGAACGGTCCCGTCCTTGGTAACGACTCCGCGTGAGATCGGGTAGCTTGCCTGGAGAATCAGCCTCTCAGCGTCCTCATAGGCTTCTGTCAGGATCACCAAGTGCTCAGCAACGCCTGAGAGCCAGGGGGCAAGCTCCACGCCAAGCACCTCGGCGATCTGCGCCTGCCTGGACCGGCTGAGGAGGTCGACCTGCTTCTCCGAGACGTAGTGGAGCAGGTTGCGCGTCCGCAGGATTTGGGAATACGCCTCCAGGCCGGTTGGCTGCTCAGCCTTCAAGACCTTACGAATCCACAGCGCTGTGTGGTAGCTGCGCAACCCGCCCGCGCCCTCTTTGAGGTGAGGCTCAACGACCAGCGGCGTGTCATGCGTCCGGCGCATTCGTTCTCGGCGCTCCGTCACCTTGTCCAGCAGAAAGTCGCCCACAGGAAACGTCTCCTGAAAAACCTGGTTGAACGCTTCGAGCGGCGCCATAGAGCCCGCGACCAGCCGCGCGTCGAGCAGCCCCGACCTGGACTTTCCGTCGAGGGACGGGGCATCCCCGATGAGCCGGTAGGAATAGCCGACTTCGGCCCCGAACACACGGTCGAGAGCCAGGTGGAGCAAGCGGTAAGTCTCTCGAACGAGGGCGTCCAGGCCCGGCGACTGCTCATGGAGAGGGATGACCGCGAGGTCAAGGTCCGAATGTGGCGAGAGCTCCTGGCGCCCATAGCCTCCCGTCGCTACGATCGCTAGCGCTGGCTGTGCTTCGGTCCGGGTTGTGGCCTGGCTGTAGACCCACCTCACGAGGTCGTCCGCCAACTGGGAATACTTGCGGCTCCAATCGAGGCCGCCCAGAGCCTCGGGCAGTGCGGCGATCAGTTGTGTCCGCCGGCTGGAAAACTCGTGCAGGTGCTGTTCTTGGGCTTCCGTCATTTCAGCAGATAGTAGTTCGGCTCATTGAGGACGATCTTTCGCAGGGCCCGTTCCGAGTCCCTATCGACGCTCACGGCCACGGGTGCGAGCACCACGCCGAAGAGCGCACCCACGCAGAGTACCGTCGCGCCGAACTCGAACACCGAGGTTCCAAGGACCACGTGGGTGGGAATTCGCATCACGATCGCCCAGGTGGCCGCCACTAAGAGGAGCACCGAAGCCGTCAGCGCCGCCAGCCAAAGGGGAAGGGTCTGCCCGCGGAGCACCTCGAACGCGAACGTCCCAGAACCCAAGGCGTCGTAGGCAGGGGCGGTCATTCCACCCACGAAGAGCCCTGTCAGGAGCGAAGCTGCCACGCCTAGCATCATGACGGTGAATCGGAAGAAGGGCCCCAGGTACTTGGGAGGCTTGCTGCGAACGCGTTTGGGGCGCAGGCCCGAGAACGCGAAGCAAAGGGTCAGAGCCAGGCTCAGCAACCAGTAGCCGGTCGCTAACTGCGCGCTCAGGCCCACGACAAGCCCGATGGCCTCGGGGACTGGCCTGCGGTAGTTCTGCGCTACCCACTCGGAGCGCGCAAACACCCTTCCCAGAAGGGCGATCGCCAAGCCCAGAATGGCCAGCAGCACCCCGGCGCCCGGCGCCGTCGCGGCAAGAACGGACTTGGCGACCAGGGACTCCTCTTCCAGCCTGGGATCGTCCTGCTGAATGATCGCCGACCAGGCCTCGTTTTTCAGGAACTCCGAGTTGGCCAAGTTGGCTTCGTCCGGGAGCCCGGCGTCCCGCAGGCGATTGATGAGATCGAACCTTGCCAAAGCGAGCCGCTTGGGCGAGTAGGTTGTGAGCACGGGCGCCGACATCGATGCGTATTCGATCATCCGCACGCCTGAATTTGCCGATTCCAGGCTCGTCGCGCCGTCCCGAATGAGCACCCCGTTTCGAAGGGTCGCCATCCTGAGGCCCAGGTTTGCCTTTTCAGGAAGACTGCTGCGGGTAAGCAGGTACTTCGCCAGCCATTCCGAGGCAAACGCCGGTCTTGTGGGCCTTAGGGTCAAGAGGCTTGCGTAGTGCCACGCAAACGGACCCCGGTACTCCTGCTGCAGCTCGCGTGCGATGGAAAGGAGCTTGACGCTCTGGTAGTCCTGCCAACGGACCTTGTTCGAGGCCCGAATCCAGGAGTTCTGCGCCCCTGTGCCGTCACCCATCAGCACTTGAAAATAGGCCGCTGATTGAAGCCAGAACGCATTGTCCGGGTCCTCCTCGGCAAAGTGCTGCGCAACGAGGCTCATGCTTCTGAGCGAGGCCCTTTGCTCCGACTTTCCGGTCCACCTTGAGGAAACGCCCACCAAGACCCATGTCGCAGCGTCACTCAGGGTCTTTGGAACCGGAAGCGTGGAGAGGTTGCGCGGAAGCTCAGCGGTCGTGTCGAGCGCGCGGCTCGGCCCTCCACCCGCCAGGTAGACCGCGTAATAGGGCCGGGAAACGGGGTGGACGAGAAGCGCGATCAGGCCGAAGAACAGCGCGCTGGCCAGGATTCTGCCATAAAGGCTCATTCGGCATTCGCGCGATTAAGGTCGGACCTGTCAAGGTTCGGAATGGCCGGCGCCTCAAGCCTTGCTCGGTGGGACTCTGCGCCCACCGAGCGAAAGGTTGGCAGGTTGCTGGGGCTTGCGATCAATTGGAGCGCCGCAAGCATGGCCACGAAGGCGATGGCGCCGCCCACCAGTGCAGGCGACCAGTACGTGAGCCCTGCGCGGACGCTCTCGACACGGTGCCGCCTCAACACCCTTTCATTGAAGCGAGTCGGCACGTCGACCGAAAAGGCAGCGTTGCGCAGCATGTTTAGCGCCATCACGCGCTGGTCCTCTTTCTTCGCGCAGTCGCGACAAACCCGCTTGTGCCTTTCGAGGAAGCTGACCTCGTGCTCCGATAGCTCGCGGTCTTCCGACTCGGAGCTGAGCCACTGGAACTTGCCGCAGCCGAACAGGCGAAACTTCATTCGCCGACAGCCTCCATCCAGAGCTTACGGAAGCGCTCGCGAGCCGTGTGAAGCCGTGACCGGACCGTTCCAATCGGGACGTGCATGGCCTCGGCGACCTCTTCATAGCTGAGCTGCTCGATCTCGCGCAGGACGAGCGTCGTTCGGAGGTCGGCCGGCATCAGCGTGAGCAGCTTTTCGATGACCACTCGGTTCTCGATCGCCGCGCCGTCGGAGGGCTGCACGGTGTCGAACTCGGTCGGCTCGGCGCGCTTGAGCCGCAGCCGGTCCATGCAAAGCCGCACGCAGATGCGATAGAGAAAGCCCGCGAATGCGCGATCTTCGCGCAGCCGGTGAATCTCGCGAAACGCCTTGAGAAACGCCTCTTGCGCCACGTCTTCGGCCTCGTGGCGGTCGCGCAGGAGGTTGGAGGCCGTCCGAATGAGCCTGTTCCGATGGCGGTCGATCAGCATCGCCAACGCAATTTCGTCTCCCGCACGGCAACGCGCGACGCACTGGGCTTCTTCCAGGATCGCTTCCGATCTGCCAAGCGGTACCGCAAATTCCATCATCGCCATGCCACGAGCACCTCCTACTATACAAGACAACGGTGGGCTAGCCCAAGGTTCGCGGATTGTTTGCCGGCATTTTGGCGGAGGGCGCATTCTGGCAGAACGGTAAACTCCTCGCCTTGATGCTTCCAGTCTGGTCGCCCAACTTCTCGACCCCCGAAATGGGATGGGCTCCTGCATTGAAGCCCGAGAAGTGGCGCTCCAGGTTGGTTCGGACGGCGCCCGTCCCGAAATCCCCGCCCAGCTGGCCGCAGCAAGACGTCTTCGAGGGTGGCCTTACGGTGCTCTGGAAGCACAAAGAAGCTTGGATCGAAACCCGAATGGCCGTGTTCCCAGACGGCAAGACGCAAGAGGTCGAGGTTCGCGTTCTGCGGTTTACCGGAGGGACGGAAGCCAGGTTCGGGACCAGCATTCTGCGGTGCGCCGCGCTGGAGATCCGAGAGGACGCTCTTGCGGGAGTGGCGATCGCCGAGGGTGAGGTCGTGTTGGCCGATCCCGACGGGGAACTCCGGTGCGCGTCGTTTCGCTTCGACTGGAAGGCACGCACAGGCGAATGCGAGCGCGCGGGCATCCGCATTGGCGCCATGCGCGCCGTGTGCGACCAAGTTCGGCTCTATCCGGACCGCTGGCTGCTTATCGGAGTGAGAATCGACCCGGATGCCGATGGTCCGAAGGTCTATGGTCTGTCTGCCAAGCAGGTTGAGCTTTGGCCAGGCTCCAACGGAATCGCCAAAAGGCTCGGCGTTTCGCTTTTCGGCAAGCGTGTCCTCATCCTGCCGCGCTATGGCTTCTCTCTTCGAGGTGGGTCCGAGGGCGTGAGGCTTCCCGGAATCTCCAGACAAGAGTCCGGAGAATTTGGTCTGACCTGGGACAGCGACTTCGTTCTCTCAAACCGGGTGTCGGCGTTCGCCAATGCCGAGTTCCTCCAAGGCGGCAGACCGCGGACGTCGCTGACCTTCGCCTACAGCCTCGCCGAACTCCCAAGGGGCCAGCTCACGGCCATACCGCGATCCTCGTTCGCCGATCCGTTTCCATTTGGGTTCTTCGACAACGTCAGTGTCCGCAATCCCTTGAGGGAGTTCGCGGCCACAGGTCTTGAACATGAGGTCCTATACGTCAGCAACGCCTATCGCCAGCGGATCGCGGGTCGTGAGGATCTGGAATACGCCTCCAAACCGCTCGAAATCGGCTTCGACTTCGGCAGAAGCAGCCGGATGGCGGCTTATCGATTTCAGCTTCGCCAGGAACGGATTCAGCAGGAGGCCCACTCAGAGAAGGGCCGCTGGGGCCTTTCGGGCTCCCTTGCTGTTGCGCCGATCGATCTTGGAGGAGGCGTTTCTGTGCTTGCGCGCCTGGACGGCTCGATGTCCGATGGCGTCAAGGGAAGCTACGGCTGGTTCCGCAGTCTGACCGGCTTGCAGGCCGAGGTTGCTCCATGGTTGAAGCTTGGCGTCGGGCTGTCCACGACCTTGGAGTCCGGCACGCCGGCTTTCAGCTTTGACGAGCCCTGGCCGAAGCGAGCGCTTCACTGGCGCGCGGATTTCGGCCTCGGGCCCAGGAAACTGAGCCTGCTCTACAAGACGGACCCGCGAAGCGGGCGGGTATTGGACCGAGAGATCGCCTTTCGGCAGGTTGCGGGGAGCCTTGAACCCTACCTCGTGTGGAGGGAGCACCCCAGCCGGTTCGTGGTGGGTGTGGAATTGCGCACTCTGGACGTGCTGGAACGCATCGCCAAGCGCCTGAAGTCAGGAAAGAAAGGAGATTAGGCGGCAATCTTGGCCGCGAGTTGGCACTGGATGACCCGGTCCAGGCGGATTTCGCCCTGGCTCGTGATCAAGCAGGGCCCGTATAGGGGCAGGAACTCGACGTCGAACACAAACACGGTGTCGGCAATGTCTCGGCCATTACGGTCGGCCCAGATCAGCTCAACCGACGTGTTCGCAAACTGCTTTGCTTCGCCGATATCCATAGTTCCCCCTACAGCTTTGATTCCACATATGCCGTGAAATCCCAATCCCCGCGTGAGGGATTCCATATTCCGGGAGCGAAGGAGCCCCGCAATTCCGCTGGAATTGGCGGACCGCATGCGTAGCGCGGGCCGGCGCCGAAAGGTGATACTCTCACCTTCTGGAATGACCTATCGGATCGCTAGAGGGGAGTGCAGGGACCTAGACCGGGGCCGACATCTGGAGTGGCTGCTGGCCAACGGCATGGGCGGCTTCGCCATGGGGACCGTATCAGGCATCAACACGCGCCGCTATCACGGGCTTCTGGTGGCCGCGACCCGCCCGCCCGCCGAAAGGATCCTCGCTCTGGCTGGACTAGAGGCCGGAATCCAGAGGGACAACGAGACGGTCTGGATCTCCGCCAACGAATACCCTGGGGTGATTCACCCCGAGGGGTACCGCCACATCGAGTCTTTCGAAGTGGATGGAGAGGCGGTCTGGCAATACGCCGTCGGGAGAGACCGCCTTGAAAGAGCCACGCGGATTGGCCAAGGCGTCAATCAGGTCGCGGTGAGCTTTCGGAACCGGGGCAAGACCACGATTCGCCTTGTTCTGCGGCCATTGGTGGCTGTGCGCGACTACCATGGGAACTCAACCTTCTCAGGATCCTTCCCCGACCAGACACAATTCCTCGACGATGCGACAGCCATCGAACACGCCGGGACGGTGGTGCTGCTCGGGCACTGCGGCGCGGACCGAACGGCCGTGCAGGGCTGGTACTACCGGTTTCACCACGCCCGTGAGGCCGACCGGGGCCTCGATCCCAGCGACGACCTGTTCTGCCCGTGCGAGCTTGCCTACGTGCTCAAACCGGGCGACGAGGCACAGATTGTAACGTCGGCGTCTTTAGCGGAGAGCGAGGGCTCGCCGGCAAGCGGCCTTCTCGCCGCGCAGAGAGACCCAGCGAAAGATCGCGGCGGTTTGGAGACAATTGAAGACGAAGCAGCCCAGGCGTCTCGCCTGAGCGCCTTAGGTTCGACGACTGGAGACTCAGAGCGCCGCGTCAGCCTTTCCCAAGACTCCCCTGCGGGCTCCGACCCGGTGGCGGAAAGCTTGATCCAGGCGGCCTCCAAGTTCTTGGTCGCCGCCTCAGGGCGGACCTCCATCATCGCTGGCTACCCGTGGTTCACCGATTGGGGCAGGGACACGATGATCGCGCTCCCCGGGGTCTGCCTTTGCACCGGACGAATCGAGACCGCAAGGGAAATCCTAAGGTCCTATGCCAGGCATGTCAAGGATGGGCTGATCCCCAACCGCTTCCCGGAGGAGGGAGGCGCGGATTACAACACCGCCGACGCCACGCTTTGGTTTGGGTACGCGATTCAGCAGACCCTCGACGCAGAGTGGGATGAGCCGTTTGCCGTCGAGATGCTCGCGTTGCTAGAGGGCATCGTGGACCACCACCTGGAGGGGACCCATTTTGGGATCATGGCGGACCCCGAAGATGGGCTCCTGACTCAGGGTGTCCCGGGCCTTCAGCTCACCTGGATGGACGCCAAGATAGGCTCCTGGGTGGTCACGCCGAGGCACGGCAAGGCAGTCGAGATAAACGGGCTCTGGATCAACTTCTTGCGATCAGCCGAGTGGATTGCGGGTCGGCTTGGCCAGAACGCTTCTGGCTATCGCATGCTCGCCGAGAAGGCTGAAGCGAGCTTCGACGCGGCGTTTTGGGACCCTGCAGTCGGATGGTATCGCGACATCGCCCACCCCCAGGACAGCGCGCTTCGGCCCAACCAGGTGATTGCCATGGGGCTTCTGTTTGGGCCAGCAACCGGGGATCACGCCACCCTCGCGCTCGACGCCGTCGAGAAGCACCTCCTGACTCCCTATGGTCTGCGGACGCTTGGTCCGGATGAGCCGGGGTATCGGGGCCGATTCGAGGGGCCCCTGAGCGAGCTGGACTCGGCGTACCACCAAGGCACGGTTTGGCCCTGGCTGCTGGGACCTTACGTGGACGCGGTGCTGCGGGTTACCGGAGATTGGGAACGGGCCAGGAAGGCGCTGGCCCGGGCGCCCGAGATGCTCTCGGAACGGGGGCTGGGTGGAATCGCAGAGGTCTACGACGGCGATTCGCCACATCGGCCGAATGGATGCCCCTGGCAGGCTTGGAGCGTTTCGGAGATTCTCAGGGCCTGGCTCAAGACCGCCCATTAGCTTGAACGCCAAAGCGTCCCTCTGTGTGGAATATCGGACAAAATGGCGGCTCCAAAGGGCGCCGCGGCTACGTCAGAATCAGAGCAGGAATCAGGAAGGCGACGAACCGGTTTGGGAACAGCCACACCTCCAGATCCACTCGATCTGCGGCCTGGGCCGTTCGTTGGGTCCTTCTGCACCCATGCCGACGCGCCTGCATCACTTGACTCATGAGCCGCTTCGTCCACCTCCATAACCACACGGAGTACAGCCTTCTCGACGGGGCGAACAGAATCCCGGAAATGGTGTCGCGTGCGGGCGAGTTGGGGATGGACTCCCTTGCGATCAGCGACCATGGCGTCATGTTCGGGGTCATGGATTTCTACTTCGAGTGCAAGAAGAAGGGCATCAAGCCGATCCTGGGGGTCGAGGCCTATGTGGCCCCCAACGGCCACCGGAAGAAGACGGGCCGGGAGGAAAATGAGACCTACCACCTGCTCCTGCTCGCCAAGGACCTCGAGGGCTACCGAAACCTCTGCCGCCTGACGACCATCGCCGCGCTCGAGGGCTATTATTACAAGCCGCGGATCGACCACGAGCTGCTCAAGCAGTACAGCAAAGGGCTGATTGGAACCAGCACCTGCCTTGGGAGCGAGATCGACCAGGAGCTCCTCAAAGGAACCTACGACAAGGCTCAATACCTTGCAGGAATGTACAAGGAGATCTTTGGGGAAGGCAACTACTTCATCGAACTGCAGGACCACCGGCTGAAAGAACAAGCGGAGATTCGGGAGGGCCTGCTGCGAATCTCTCGCGAGCTCAAACTGCCCCTGATCGCCACCAACGACGCCCACTACCTTTGTAAGGCCGACCATCAGCCTCATGACGTCTTGCTCTGCATCCAAACCGGCTCGCAGTTCGAAGATCCCAAGCGGCTGCGCTTTGAGACCGAAGAGTTCTATCTCAAGTCGCCGGACGAAATGGCAGAGCTCTTCCGCGAGACCCCTGAAGCCCTTGAGAACACGCTGAGGGTCGCGGAAATGTGCGACGTCGAGCTCGGCAAGCAGCGCGCCGACATGCCCAACCCCGAGCTTCCCGCGGGTGAAACGTCGACGTCCTACCTGCGCAAGCTCGCCGTGGAGCAGCTTCCCAAACGGATTCCTGGCGCCGACGACCAAGCCCTCGAGCGGCTCCACTTTGAACTGGGGGTCATCGAGAAGACAGGGTTTGAATCCTATTTCTTGTTGGTCAGGGAGTTTGCGAATTATGCGCGCCAACAGGGCATTAATTACGGCGTTCGCGGGTCTGCGGCAGGCTCCCTGGTCAGCTACGCCATCGGCATCACCGACGTCGACCCCCTTGAATACGACCTCACGTTCGAGCGCTTCTTGAACCCCGAGCGTCTCTCCATGCCAGATATCGACATGGATTTCGAGGACGCCCGCCGCGACGAGATCATCCAGTACGTGACGAACCGCTTTGGGCAGGATCACGTGGCTCAAATCGTCACTTTTGGGACCCTGGGCGCTAAGGCGGCGATCAAGGATTGCGGGCGGGTGCTCAACTACACCCCGCAAGAGACCGACCGCATCTGCAAGACGATCCCGAACGTGCCCGGAATGACCCTTGAGCGCGCGCTCCAGGAAGCCCCTGAATTTCGCGCGATGTCGGAGAACGAGCCGAAGGTCCGAGACCTCTTGCGCGTGGCACGGTCGGTCGAAGGCATATCCAGGCATTCGGGGGTGCATGCGGCGGGCATCGTCATCAGCCGCGATCCGCTGGTAGAGCACCTTCCCCTTTACCGAGGGAACGATGGGCAGGCGGTCACAGCATTCGAGATGGGCATCCTCGAAAAAATCGGGCTGCTCAAGATGGACTTTCTTGGCCTCTCCAACCTCACGGTGGTGGGCAGAGCGGCGGAAAACGTCAAGCGGACCCGAGGAATCGATCTGGACCTGAACAACCTGCCGCTGGAAGACAAGGCTACCTTCGACATGCTGGGACGAGGGGAAACGACGGGCGTGTTTCAGTTGGAATCCGCCGGTATGAGGCGTTACATCCAGGAGCTGAAGCCTCAGAGCGTACGTGAACTGGCTGCGATGGTGGCGCTTTATCGGCCCGGACCGATGCAGCATATTCCAACCTTCATCGACCGGCGGCATGGGCGCAGCAAGCCAAGCTACCTTGATCAAAGAATGGAGCCGATTCTCTCGGAGACTTACGGCGTCATCGTCTATCAAGACCAGGTGCTCAAACTCGTCCAAGCCCTGGCGGGCTTCTCTCTCGGCAAAGCGGACGTGCTCCGACGCGCGATGGGAAAGAAGGACAAGGACGCTATGGCCTCGATGTACAAGGAGTTTGAGGCCGGATGCGAAGAGCACGGGGTGGCGAAGGGCACGATCAAGAAGGTCTGGGAGCTGCTGGAACCGTTCGCGGGTTATGCATTCAACAAGGCGCACTCGGTGTGCTACGCGTTGCTGGCGTACCAGACGGCCTACCTGAAAGCCAACTTTCCAGTCGAGTACATGTCGGCGCTGATGGCGGCCTACAAGGACAAGGAAGACAAGATCGTCTCGTGCATCGAGGAATGCCGAAAGAACAAGATCCCGGTTCTGAGTCCCTGCGTCAATCGCTCGCTGACCGAGTTCTCCATCGAGGGCAAGACGATTCGTTTTGGCATGGTGGCGATCAAGGGAGTTGGAGAAGGGCTGGCGGGAGCGGTGATCACGGAACGCGAAGAGAATGGAGCCTTCAAGCACCTTTACGAGTTCTCCGAGCGGATGAAACCGCACGGAATGAACCGGACTGCCCTCGAAGCCCTTATCAAAGCCGGAGCGCTCGATCAGGTCGACACCAACCGCAACACGCTGCTCAGCCAGGTGGACGCGGCGCTGGCCTTTGCCGACATGGCCGCCAAGGACCGGGTCGCGGGGCAAGTCTCGCTCTTTGGTGAAGCTGGCGGCGCCGAAGAGCACCCGATCTATCCCGAGCTCCCGCAGGCAGAGAAGCTCAGCCGAAGCGAGCTCCTCGCGATGGAAAAGGAGGTCATGGGGGTCTACCTTTCGGACCACCCTCTCCGTGGCTACGAGCGCGTGATCTCCAAGAACGCCACGCATGCCTGTGCGATGGTTGCCGAGCTTGAAGAGGGCACCCAGGTGAAGCTGGCGGGAGTTCTTGCGGGGCTCCGGACCATGATCACCAAGCAGCGAGGAGAAAAGATGGCGACGCTGACGATTGAGGATTTCTCCGGCCAAGCGGGCGTCACCGTGTTCCCGAAGACCTACGCGAGGGTCCAGGAGACTCTGGTCAAGGACACCATCGTCAAGGTCGTTGGGACCGTCATCCACCGCGAGTCCCGGCAGAACGGGGACAAGACGATCGAGGTCCGCCTGGAAGACATCGAGCCGATCGAACCAGGACTGGAGTTTTCAGCGACACGTTCGGATGCGACGGCCGGCTCGGTGACGATCCGCATCTGGAAGGCCACCAAAGCACAGCTTCAGAAGCTGCGGCACGTCCTGGAGTCGCTGCCGGGGGCACATGAAGTGCGTTTGGAGCTGGGCCTAAAGGACGGCTTCGCCCCGGTCTACCTGCCCATCACGGTGCAGCCCACTGGCCGGCTTATCGAGGCTGTGAAGGCGGCCGTCCCTGGGGCGAGCGTTATGCTGGACGGCGAGGGCGACGATCACGAGGCGGCCGCGTGAGGTACCTTGCGGTGGGCCAAAAGCACCGGCAAGGAGAAATTCCACGCCGGTGGCGGTCCAACAAGCCATGAGAGCCCTTCGTGTTGTTTCGGTGTTTCTATTTGCGGTGGCTGCGGCGGTGGCGCTAGGCCAGCAGAAGCTGACGCTCCTTGAGCAAAGCCTGGAGATCCTGCGAGCGGAGCAGATTCAAAAGGAGGTCAAGGTCACCCCGAGCCAAATGAAAGCGATCGAGGATGCCTTTGGCCGCTATCGTAAGGCCCTTCAGGAGGCAATCGAGAAGAACAAGGCCACCAAGAATGTCGCTGCGGTGAAGGCCGTCGATGCCGCGCAGTTGACGCGCCTGCGAAACTTCATCATCGACACGCTTGATAGACCCCAGAAAGACCGGCTGCGGCAGCTTTGGGTGCAGTTCGTGGGGGTGCCGATCCTGATTCAGGAGGAAGCCGCTTCTGAGGTCGGCCTGACGCCTGCGCAAGTATCCAAACTCAAATCCGTGTACACCCAGTTTCAAAAGGAGGGCGCCAAGGTCACGGAAGTCCGGATGAAGGAGCTTCGCGCGATCCCGCAGCCGAAGAACCCCAAGGACAAGAAGGCGGTCGAGGCGTACCAGAAGAAGGTTCAGGCTCTCGTGAAAAAGTATGGCCCCGGCGATCGGAAACTCTTTGAAGCGGCGAAGAAAAAGACCGAAACCCAGATGCTGGCTGTGCTGACTCCGGCCCAGAAGACCAAATACACAGCAATGCAAGGGAAGAAGTACGCCTTTCCCGACACGATGCAGAAAAAGCCGAAGTAGGGTGGAATGGGCCCTAAGGGCCGACCCCCTTTGGCGAAGGCCGAAGCGCTGGAGCCCAGGGCGGGTTGTCGGCCGAGCCCTGAAAGGGCGACGCTCCGGCCATCTACAGGGAGTCCAACCTCTCCGCAAACTCTGCCAGCGCCTCATCAAGCGGTCTCATCGACTGAATTCCTGCCTGCTGCAGCTTCAAGCTTGACAGGCAGCTATACGCCGGCCGTGCAGCGGGGGCAGGGAAGTCGCTGGTCTTCGCCGTCTCTAGTTGAGGCGGCTCCTTTCCATCTCGCGCAGCTACGATTTGCAGCAGCCTCTCCGCCCACTCCAACCTGGACACACACTCCGGGCCCGCGGCATGATAGACCCCTCCCGGCACATCGCGCTCCATCAGGGTGCAAAGCGTCCGCGCAAGGTCGAGCGTGTAGGTCGGCGTACCCCATTGGTCGTCCACGACCCGAAGCGCCCGTCCCTCCCGAAACGCCTTCAGGATCGTCCTGGGAAAGCTCAGACCGTGAGGACCGTAGAGCCAAGCCGTCCTCACGATGAGAGCGCCCGGCAGCCTTTCGAGAATAGCGTGCTCTCCTTCGAGCTTGGTCTGCCCATAGAGACCCAGCGGCCCTGTGACGTCACCTTCCACATAAGGCACGCGTTTCGCTCCATCGAAAACAAAGTCGGTTGAGAGGTGGATAAGACGCATCCCGCCCATCCGGCAGACCTCGGCAAGGTAGCCCGGGCCCAGTGCGTTGATCCTGCGGGCGGCGTCAGGCTCGCTTTCCGCCCGGTCCACAGCGGTATAGGCGGCGCAGTTGACGCACCAGGCGCATCCTTCGGCCAGGTCCGATGCGACGACTTTGGCGACCGAACCGGGGTCTGCGATGTCCAGTTCGGCAACGTCCGTCGCCACGGCCTCCGCGCCTCGCTCCGCCAGGGCCATTTGCAGGTCGCGGCCCAACATGCCCGCCGCGCCCGTAACCAGGACTTTCATCCCGTTACGGATACCCGTTCTCGGCTCGACATATCTTCTGCAAGCCTCAATTGGCCGCGGAATGTTCCGAAACGGTAACGGCAACCCCGGGAACACGTCCTTTCCATAGTAAAGTAATGGTGAGCGTGGCACGACGTGGTGTCCGCTCCGGAGGAGTTCATTCGATGAAGATCTTTCGCATGGCAATCGTAGCAATGGCGCTCCTGTCGTTTTCCGGCTTGGCCCTTTCCCAGGGTGGCCTCGGAAAGAAGGAGAGAGGAAACAGTTCTGGCGGTTCGTCGTCCGGCGGCTCGCAGAACGAACGAAGCCGTCCGCCGGCAAAGGAGGACCCTCCTCGAAGGGAGTCTCCGCCGGTGCGCGACTCGCCTCCGCCTTCTCAGCGCGAAAGGCCTCCAGTGCGCGAATCCGCGCCTCCCCCGACTCAAAGGGAGCGGCCCCCAGTGCGCGAATCCACGCCTCCCCCAACCCAACGAGAGAGGCCTCCGATCCGCGAGAACAACCCTCCGCCAACCGAGCGTGAGCGTCCGCCCATTCGGGAAACCGTGCCTCCGCCATCGCAGCGCGAACGGCCCCCGATTCGGGAAAACATCCCTCCCGACCCTGGCCAAGGATCGCTTGGCAAGGGCCGTGGCAACGGCAATTCTGGAGGCAGCTCCGGCGGCAACCAGGGACGCAACGATCCGCCCGCACGGAATTCCGGCGGCAACGATCGCAACTCTGGAGGCAACGACAGAAATAGCGGCGACCAGAATCGGCCGCCTCTTGGCCGAATTGACAACCCTCAACGCGGCGGCAACGACCGCATTGGCGGCGGAAACTCCGAGATCAACGGCGTTCGCCGAGAGGGCCAGGGCGCGCTGGGCCGCAGCCGGCCGGGAGACAAGCCTTACGGCACCAACAACAACCAGCGCGGGCAATCGCGAGACCGCTCGCCGATCAACATCGGCAAGGCTCCGACCAGCGTTCTCGGCGGAACGCTCGAGCATCAAGTTCGTCGGGAAGACCGGACCCGAGAGATCCACAACCGAGGCTATCGCGTCGGCTACTGGGGCTACTCGAACGGGTGGAACGATGACCTGTTCTGCTTCCGAAACTACGTCTTCGATCCCTACAGCAACTACCGTTGCGTGGCGTCGCCTTGGTACTACTATCCGCACCTTCCGGGATACCTAAATTACTCCTGCGTTCGGGTGATTCAGATCAACTTCGGACCCTTCCACTGGGTGGACTACCGCTGGACCCGCCCCTACGGCTACAACGGCGGATACGGCTACAACGACTATTCGAACCGCTACTCCGAACTCGACTATGCGGTCGACGACATTGAAAGAGCCTTTGAGCGCAATGATGAGCGGGCCCTCGGGCGCGTCATGCCCCGCCGAGGTGACGTTAACATCTGGGCGGACGGACGATACCAGTACACCATCACTGCCGACGCCTACTATGACCTGATGGAGGACAACGTTTTCTCCACACAGACGAAGCAGTACGAGATCATTTCGGTCAGAACCTCAAGAGGTTCTGCAGAGGTGCAGGCGCGGCACACCTATCTCGACCCTTGGGATCGCCGAGTGACCGTGTATCACTGGTATCGCCTTGAGCGCGAGCGCGACGGCTACGTCGTCCGCGACTTCGGTACCAGCGACGGCCGCTGGTAGTCTCTCGGACCTTGGCCCGGGGACGGTACCTGCCGTCGCCGGGCCTCTTGGCTCTGGGGTAGCTATGAGGGTAGGTCGGCGATCTCCAAGCTGTCCAAGCGCTCCATCGTCAATGCGATGATGCCTGCCGTATCCAGGCCCGGCTTGTGAACCGGCCATCCAGCCATTGCTTTCAGCTGCTTGCGCCACTTCCGGCTAACGGAGCCCTTTTCAGACTCTGATGCTGGCCGATACTCCCATGGAAGCTCCAGAACCTCCTGCAAGGACAGTACCGGCCGCAGGTCCCGCAGCATCACGATCGCCCGGCGGAACCGTTCGAGCATCTGCCGGTAGGTTCGCTCGGGGTAGGGTTCCACCAAGACCGGTGCGCTGGGTGTCTGCCCGCCAAAGAAACCCACGTCCCAAAACTGCTTGTGCCGGATGCGCGTCGGGTGGCCGATGAACACCTCGATCCAAGGGGTTCGCGCCGAACGCACCCTCGCAAGCGCCCGCTCCATGGCCGCCTGAAACCGTCCCTCGTCTTCGTAGTTGCCTTCACCGATCCCGATGCCTCCGGGAAAGGCACGCGTCCCGGCGAAGCGATAGGGCCGTCCAAAGCGAGGCGACGGAAGCGCGTAGACGTAAGCTGGAATCCCCAGATCGCGAAGACCGCCGGCGACCTGGGGCCCCCACGTGTTGCCCGCTCCTCCCCAGAACACGGGCGACTTGCCAAAGGCGGACCGGAAGGCCTCGAGCCCGGGCGCGGTGTCTGACACAAACGTCTGGCACCCCTCCTCCCAGCCCCGGTGTTCGAGCAGTTCCATCGTGGTGGGGTGGTAAGAATGGGTGTTGGTGTGAAGCCCAAAAGCGTGGGGCCTGAGCGCCGAGAGCACGTCGAGCCGCCCGAGCCGGTGCAGCCGCCGGACCTTCTCGCCGGTGATACACAGCGAGCCGGTGGCCCCTTCCTCGGTGAGGATGCGGGCGCAATCCAGAGCCGCGTCGTCGGAAGCTTGGTTGATGGGGTCCTCGACGTCCATGAGGAGGCTGATCCAGCGCGCCATAGGACCCGATTCGAGAATCCGGGTAGCTTGTCCTTTCGAATGGCCCGAGAACCCCGACCCACGTTCGACAGCCTGACCCTGGCAGCCGTGACCGCAGAGCTCCAGGTGCTTGTTGGCGCCCGGGTGCAGAAGGTCGTACAGCCCAACGAAACGACGATCGTCATCGAGACCTATGATTCCGGGTCAAAACGCAATCTGTTGATTTGCTGGCATCCGGATCTCTACCGGGTTCACCTTGCATCTGCATTGCCCAGATCCGCTGGACCACTCGGCGGCTTTGCCCTTTCGGTTCGGCAATCGCTGGACGGGTCCGATCTGGAAGACGCGAGCCAAGTCGGCTTTGACCGCATCCTTCGGCTCGCATTTCGCAAGGGAGATAAGACGCAGACTTTGGTCTTGGAGCTGATGGGAAAGCACACCAACGTGGTCCTTATCGGTCCTGACGGCAACGTCACGACGGCAGCCAAGCAATTGGGCCCGTCGAAGTCGGTTCGGCCCGTCTTGCCTGGAAAATCCTACGCCTCTCCACCCTCAAGCTTCAGGCGCAAGCCCTGGGAAGCCGAGACTTACGAGGAGCTCCGAAAAGCTGAAGGGGCTTCACCCTATTTGTTGGCCAGTGTCGGTGCGGAAGGGGAAACTGAAGGAACACTTTCTGCCGATAGCCGAAAGCGCCTCGTCCAGATCCGCGAAGCCGTGGCGAGCGGCAGCTTTCGGCCCTATGAAAGCGAGACGAGTGGCGTTTACCCCTTGCCGCTTGGCAAGCTTGCGGAGACTGGGAAGCCGGCCGAATCGCTGTCGTTGTCCCTGGAGCGCCACTATGCCTTGCTCGCGGGGTCGCTCGAGGTCCATCGGCTGCGATCCACCCTGGAGGGTCAGCTCAAACGGGTCGAGACAGCACGGCGCAGGGCGATCACTTCTTTGGAGGTGGCCCTCGAACATGGTGATCGGGCCGTCCAGGATCAGCTCTGCGGCGAGCTCATCCTGGCCTATCAGCATCAGATCGTTGCGGGAGACTCTTCGTTTGAGACTCAAGATTACGAAGGGAATCGTGTGTCGATGCCGCTCGATCCTGACCTGGGCGCCGTTGAAAATGCCCAGAAGTACTTCCGGCGTGCCAAGAAGAGCCGCCTGAAAGGTCCCGAAATGGCGGTGAGACTTGCCAAATTGCAGGCCGACCTTGCCGTCATCGACGAGACGCTGAACGCAGTTCGAGCGGCGACCGAGGCCTCAAGCCTAGCAAAGCTAGAAGCGGAAGCGCGCAGGCGCGGGTGGCTGCATACCGCCTCGATCCAGGAGAAGGAGGATAGGCCGTTTCAGGGCTACAAGATCCGAGAAGTTCTGGCCCCATCGGGCCACAAGGTCCTCTTCGGCGAAAACGCTACTTCGAACGACTATTTGACTACCAAGGTAGCCAAGCCCAATGACTGGTGGCTGCATGTCCGTGGAGCGCCGTCGGCCCACGTTGTCGTGCGGACCGACAACCAACCGGATCGGGTCCCTCGGACGACCCTTGAGTTCGCGGCGGTCCTGGCGGCGAAGCAGAGCGCCGCCAAGCATTCGTCGCTCGTGGCTGTGGACTACACGCTCAAGAAATACGTGCGAAAGCCGCGGGGCGCGGCGCCGGGCTCGGTGCTCATCGAACGCGAAAGGACCTTGCATGTGAGCCCTTAGGGAACTTTTGAGAATGGTGTAGCCCGGGCGTCCCGCCTGGGTGATCAATGTTCAGCGACTGGAGTCTCCGAGCGCCGGAACACTGTTTTTCAACATTCCCCGCAGGGGCAAGCCGGATTGTGATCGCCGTGATCCGAAACGGGCCGAATCCTATGGGCGTAGAAACCTATGGCAAGGTGCCGCAGGGGGAGCCGCAAGGCTGAGAGTCCCACCCGATGGGAGACCCCAGGAACCTGATCCGGTTCGTACCGGCGTAGGGATTGCGGAAGCAGCCTCGATAGGGTCTCTCCTAACAGGACTGCCGGAGCAATCGCGACGGCAGTCCTTGCCGCTTTAGGAGAACGAAAATGAACCCAATCAGGCGAGCGTTCACACTCATCGAGCTGTTGGTCGTCATCGCGATCATCGCCATCTTGGCCGCAATCCTGTTTCCCGTGTTTGCCCAGGCCAAAGCGGCTGCCAAGCGCGTGGTCTGCATGAACGGCGCAAGACAGAGCGGCCTGGCGCTAAAGATGTACTTGAGCGATTATGACGATCAAATGCCGATCTACTATGCCTACAACAGCCAGCCGCCGGCCTGGCAGGATGGCCACAAAGGCATCGAGGTGGCGCTGTATCCTTATGTGAAGAACCGCGAAGTCTTCAAGAGCCCCTTTGATGTTGGCGGACCCTTTACAGACGTCGACGTTCCAGGGGCGGGCTCCTATGCCAACGCCTACGGAACGTCCTACCGGTACACCCAATGCCTCTTCACAATGGTGGCGGGCGAATCGTCCGGCAACAACACGCCCTACACCTTCAGCCGTTCGGTGAGCGAAACGCAGATCGAGTATCCAGCCGAGACCCGCGCTATGCGTCTTGAGATGATGGCGTTCTTCAGCCGAAAGGACGATCCTGGCTGCGCGCGCTTCGGCTACGACTGCGACCCGCCATATAACTACTTCAGGATGTGGGACCCGGTCGGAGGGAGGGTCGTGTTTGTGGATGGCCACGCCAAATCCCTCGTCTCGGCGGGTCAATTCGACAAAACGAGGGTCGACGCGCACGGCCACTTTTCTGGGGAAGCTGACCCTACCTCCTGGAGCGGCACGTGGTACGGGACGTGTGACTAGGGAAAGGGACAAAGGGACGAGGTCCGAGGTCCGAGGTCTCAGGTCCAAGGGTCTGCATGAGGTGATCGGGAGCATCCCTCGCCCTTCGCCCTTTACACTTCGCCTCAGTCACTGAAGGTCCGCCGCATAGAGGGGAATCTGGTCGGGGCGACAGGATTCGAACCTGCGACCTGATGCTCCCAAAGCATCCGCGCTACCAAGCTGCGCCACGCCCCGGCCAGTTTTTGTCGAAGGCCCCCACCCAAGGTGCGACCTTCCCGATCGTCGGGACGCGCTACCAAGCTGCGCCACGCCCCGGCCAGTTTTTGTCGAAGGCCCCCACCCAAGGTGCGACCTTCCCGATCGTCGGGACGCGCTACCAAGCTGCGCCACGCCCCGACAGAGGAGTCCAAGATACCCGACGAGCGAATTACGGCGCGGGTTCTTTCTGAGAGGCTTTAGGCCACTTCCGCCGCTTTGCGAAAGGCTTGATCGAGGTCTGCCGTCAGATCCTTGGGATCTTCCAGACCAAGATAAAGCCGCACGATCCACCCGACTTCAGGATCGGGAAACGCCTCGGCGGGGATCATGACCACCAGGCTCTCGAACCCGCCCCAACTCACACCCAGCTTGAAGATCTCCAAGCTCTCCACAAACCGCTTGATCGGCGCCTGGGTCTGCCATTTGGGCCGGAAGGAGAGCAGGCTGCTCGAACCGCGCATCTGCTTCTCGAAGAGGGCGCGCTGCGGGTGCCATGGCGCCCCCGCATGGTGCACCAGCTCCACTTCGGGGCGATCCTGCAGCCACTGGGCGATCGCGTTCCCGGTCTGCTCCTGGTGCTTCAACCTAATGGAAAGCGTCCGCAGGCCGCGCAGAAGCAGCCAAGCCTGAAACGGGCCCAACGCCGCGCCAAACAGCGAGAACTCACGCTTCAGGAACGAGTCGTAACGATCTTCAGAGAGGCAAACCACACCTGCAGTGAGGTCGCTGTGACCGGCGAGGTACTTCGTGGCGCTGTGGACCACCATATCGACTCCCCACTGGGTAGGTGTCTGAAAGACTGGCGTGCTGTAGGAGTTGTCGAAGATGGTGGTAATCCCCTTTTCCCGACAGACCTTGGTGATGGCTTCGAGGTCTTGCAGGCGGAAGAGCACGCTCGCGGGGGATTCCAGATAGACTGCTGTGGTCTCCGGCTTGAGGGCATCGAGCACCGTAGCGGGGTCTCGCCCATCGACGAAGCTCGCCGTGATCCCAAAACGGCTCATGTATTCGGCAAGGAACTGACGTGTCGGCCCGTAGCATGTATCGATCGCGACCACGTGGGCGCCCGGTTCCAGAACGCTCATGAGCGCCGACGTGATAGCCGCCATGCCACTTGAGAAGACCTTGCATCGGTCCGATCGCTCGAGCCTGGCGATCTTCTGCTCGGCGGCGTCCAGGGTGGGGTTGGTCACGCGGCTGTACTGATAGCGTGGTGCGTCCGGGTTCTGCTGCATGGCCCCCATGAAAGCCTCGTAGGTGTCGAAGCTGAAAAGGGAAGACTGAAAGATGGGCGGGGTGACCGCGCCATAGGGCTGCCCGTCCTCGCCGAAGTGCTGCAGGTCGGTATCGAATCCGGCGAGATAGGGCTCTCGGTGCATATCGAGCTTAGGTTTTAGCAGAATCACCCTGGTGTCTGCTGACAGGTCCCGATCTTTCAGCTCCACTAATGGGTTTCTGGTATAATCCTCGCTTCCCGGAGTTCCACCTTATGAGCAATATGCTGCCCTCGCCAGACAAGCTGAACAACGAAGAGTACGGAAAATATGCGTTGAGCAATCTGGCCGCCAAGCGCGCCAAGCAGATCAAGGAGGGAGCGCCCCCGCTCGTCGCCGTGGACTCCATGCACCCCCTGACGATCGCGCTGGCTGAGATCGCAGCAGGCAAGATCAAACCGATCATGCAAGCTGTGGAAGAGCCGCAGATGATCGAGACCGGCGACTTTGAGCGAATCTCCGAGGAGCCGCTGCCCGCCGAGCTCGGAATGCTGCTTCCCGCGCTCGACGAATCCACCGACGCCGCCCTCATCGAGACGCTTGGCGTAGACGAAGAGCACGACACCGAAGGCGATCACGAAGGGGAGACCACGGACGTCTTGTCCCTTTCCGACCTCGTGACGGAAGAGGACGACGTCGTCGAAGAAGCCCCCGTGGTTGGAGAGGACGACACGCTCTCGCTCTCGGATATCGCTGAGCAGGAAACCAGCCTCGAAGGCGAAGACGCCGAGGAATAGGGCCTGCCACGCGCCTCCTCGACCTAGCGTAGGGACAGGAAGAGCTATCCTATGCGTGATCCATACGAGGTACTTGGAGTCTCAAGGGAGGCTTCGCCCGACGAATTGAAGTCGGCTTATCGCCGACTTGCACGTCGCTACCACCCGGACGTCAATCCCGGCGACCACGAGGCTGAAGAGAAGTTCAAGGAGATCGGTCAAGCCTATTCCGTCCTTTCAGACCCTGACAAGCGTGCGCGATTCGACCGCTTTGGGACCGTCGACGAACCCCAAGGCGGAGTCCATTTCGAGGGCGGATTTCAAGACCTCTTCGACATGTTCTTTGGCGGCGGCGACATGGGCGGCCGCGCCCGCCGGAACGGAGACCGCGACGGAGACGACGTTCGGGCAGACGTGGAGATCACCCTTCACGAGGTCATCACGGGCGTCGAAAAGGAAGTGCGCTATGGTCGACACATGCGCTGCCAAGAATGCGGTGGCAACGGGAGCGAAGGGGGATCGCCGCCCCAGCGGTGCACCAAATGCAACGGCCAAGGGGTTGTGGTGCAAGTTCGCCAGACCTTTATAGGCTCGATGCGAACCTCGGTCACTTGTGGTACGTGTGGTGGCGCGGGAGTGGTCGTAACGAACCCGTGCAAGTCCTGCCACGGGCAGGGCCTCCAGGTGGAGGAAACGGTGACGACGGTCAAGATTCCACCGGGCGTGGGTGATGGGCTGACGGTCCATGCGCCCGGGCAGGGAAGCCACGGCCTGGGACGTGGACGCTCCGGCGACCTGTATGTCGTGCTTCACGTGACGCCGGATCCCCGCTTCGAGCGAAGCGGCGGCAACCTGATCACAAGCATCTCCTTGACCTTTGCCCAGGCAACCCTCGGAGACGAAATCTCTGTGGAAGGGGTGGACGCCGACTATGATGTCGAGATTCCAAGAGGCACGCAGCCAGGCTCCGTGCTCAAAATCGAGGGCGCAGGGCTTCCCCCGCTTCATGGAGGGCGTCGCGGCGACCTGTTGCTCCAGGTCCAGGTTGAAGTCCCAACCCAATTGACCGAAGCACAGGAGTCGCTTGTGAGGCAGTTCGCCGAACTCCGGGGCGAGGATGAACCGAAGGGTAGCGGCGGCGGGCTCCTGGGCGGGCTTTTCGGCAAGGGCAAGCGCAAGTGAACGGCACGGTCTGGATCGAGGTCCGCGCCACCTTTCCCGAGGCGCCAGAGGATTGGTCCCCTCTTGCCGACGCCTTCGACAGGCATGGGTGTCCTGGCTCCTTGATAGGCGAACGGCCGCCCTCGATCAGCGGGTACCTCGTGGACGTTCCGGCGGCGCGCGCTAAGGTCGAGGAGCTGCGTGCGGAGCTGCTCCGATTGGGCGCTGCCTCGGTTGAGACACAAGAGGTGCCGGAAGAGGATTGGGCGGAGTCCTGGCGCAAGTTCTTCAAGCCGAGGAGAATAGGGAAGCGGTTTGTGATCCGGCCGACCTGGGAAGAGTTCGAGGCAGGGCCAGACGATTTGGAGATCGTTCTCGATCCTGGACAGGCCTTTGGCACCGGCGACCATCCGACGACTCGGCTGTGCCTCGAGTTGATGGAGGAAGCCTTCGAAGCTCGCCGTCCGGATTCCGTGCTCGATCTGGGCTGCGGGAGCGGCATCTTGAGCATCGGCGCCTCTTTGCTCGGCGCGAGAGATGTTCTTGGCGTGGACATCGAGGCTGTCAGCGTCGAGGTCGCGAGACAGAACGCGGAATTGAACGGCGTCCAGGTCGAGTTCCTTTGCGCCGATGGATTTGCCGACGCGAAGCTACACGGCCCGTTCGATCTGGTTGTCAGCAACATCATCAGCGCCACCTTGATCCGGCTCGCCCCGAAAGTCGCCCAGCGACAGGCTTCTGGTGGCGTCTGGATCGTGTCCGGGATCATCCGTCAGAACTGGGAGGACGTCCAAAAGGCTGCGGCAAGAGCGGGCTACGAGCTGAAATCGGAGAGGTTTGAGGATGACTGGGTGGCTGCAGCGTTGGTGAGGTGTGGCCCCTGAAAGGCTCTATCACTACGGTTCGGTCCGGCAATCTTCGCACCCTCGACAGCCCCTGAAGGGGACTGTTGACAAATGCTGAGGTGGCCCTCGGAGGGTACAGTCGCCGGCCAAAATCACCCAGGCGGGACGCATGGGCTACACCTGTCTCAACAATCGCCGAAGGGGTGCAAGGGGAAGAGCCGCGGGTTTGCCCCCCCCCATAGGGCTTAACGTGTGAGATTAGGGCCGCGCTGACGCCAGCGCCAACCCCATGTCACGGAACTTCTTCTGCCTATCCGCATGGAGCTCCTCGGGAGAGAGCTTCTCCAGCTCCGCCAGATGTCTGGCGATCGCTTCCTTGACGGTTTGTGCCGCCTCTCCGGGGTTGCGGTGGGCGCCTCCCAGAGGTTCGGGGAGGATTTCGTCGATCAGCCCGAGGCGATCGGCGTCCTTGGCGGTAAGTCTAAGCGCCTGGGCCGCTTGGGGGCCCTTTTCCGGGTCGCGCCAGAGGATCGCTGCGCAACCTTCCGGCGGGATCACGCTATAGATCGCGTGCTCAAGCATCAGGACCCTGTTCCCGCAGGCGATGCCAATGGCGCCACCGCTCCCGCCCTCGCCGATCACTACCGACACAACAGGAACCCGTAGCCCAAACATGGCCAGCATCGCGGCGGCAATGGCTTCGGAAATCCCGCGCTGTTCGCTCGCGACGCCAGGATCGGCCGCCGGAGTATCCACGAACGTCACTACGGGCAGGCCGAATCGGTCCGCCATCTCCATGAGCCGGATCGCTTTACGGTAGCCCTCTGGCTTGGCCATCCCGAAGTTCCGATAGACTCGCTCAGTGGCGTTTCTGCCCTTCTGATGGCCAAGGACCATGACCGGCCGCCCGTCCATGAGCGCCGGACCCCCGATAATGGCGTTGTCCACGTTCCCACAGCGATCGCCTTGCAACTCTACGAAATTCGAGAAGATCTGGCCGATGTAGTCGAGGGAGTAGGGCCTAGCATCGGCCCGAGCCACCAAAACCTCTTCCCACGGGCCGAGATGGGCATAGAGGTGATTGGTGAACTGCTCCAGCGCCCCTTCATACTCTCGAATCTGGGCTTCGAGCGCATCGCGCGCTTCCTTTGTTGGCGCAGCGGGCAGCTTTTGCCGAAGCTTCTCGATGCCGGCTTCCAGCTCGACAACCGGCTTGGGTTTCTCCCACTCTTTCCAAGTCTTAGGCTGCACGGCGGCCTCCCATCAGCATCTGGACCAGCAGGATGAGAGTGCTGCGCATCTCGCGGCGCTTGACGATGCGGTCCACCATGCCGCTTCTGAAGCAGAACTCGGCCTTCTGGAAATCGTCGGGCACCTTCTGCACTTGCGCCTGCGCACTGACCCTGGCGCCGGCGAACCCAACGAGCGCGCCAGGCTCGGAGAGGATGACGTCGGCGATGCTTGCATAGCTGGCCAGCACTCCAGCCATGGTCGGGTCGGTGAATACGGAGATGAAGGGAAGCCGCGCCTCGCGGAGCTGATCGACGGCAGCCGTGGTGCGCGCCATCTGCATCAGGGAGAGCAGCCCCTCTTGCATCCTGGCCCCGCCGGAGGCGCCAAAGACGATCACGGGGCACGCGTTCTCGATCGCTCGCTCGAAGATGCGCACCACCTTTTCCCCGTTGACGCTGCCCATCGAACCGCCCATGAAAGAGAAATCGGAAACGCCGACGCTCACCTTGTGGCCCCCGAGCGCCGCGATTCCGGCGACCATACTGTCGTTCCGGCCGGTCTTCTGCACGGCGATTGCGAGCTTTTCGGCGTACTCAGGGAAGCCCAGTGGATCGCCCGAGGTCAGCTCCGCATCCGTTTCGACAAAGCTTCCCGGGTCAAACGTGGCCTCGATTCGCTGCTGGGTGGTCAGGCGATGGTGGTGGCCACAGTGGGGGCACACTCTGAGCGCCTGCTCAAACTCTAGGGAGAAGAGGATCTTCTTGCAGCCCGCGCATTGCAGAAACGCATCCATCGGAAGGGAATACGAGGATACCCGCCGGTATGTCGCGCCGGGAACCTGGGTTTTCCCCAAGGAGGCTTGCTAAAGTGAAGCACACCCAGCGGCCGCAAGCGTCCTAATGCTTATGCCCATCCACGATGGCGACAGGATCTTTGGTGTCGAGACTGAGTTCGGCTGCCTCGCCGCCGATACCCTGGGCTCATCCGAAGACGCCGTCGAACTCATCAAGGACTGCATTTTCTATGACCTCAAACAAGGCGCCCTCGACTTGCACTCGCGCGACGAGGTCTTTGAGCCCGCCCAATGCGGCGGTTTCCTGCTGAATGGGGGACGGCTCTACATTGACGCCGTAGGCTCTCACCTGGAGTACGCGACCGCCGAATGCCGCAGCCTGCAGGACCTGATCGCCAACGATCGCGCGGGCCAGCGCCTGATCGTCTCGGCCATCGAGCACCTTGGGATGAGCGACGAGATCGACGTCTACAACAACTCCGTGGACCACTTCGGCGGCCACACCTTTGGGTGCCACGAGAACTACCTCGTGCGTGCCGATGGCGACCTGCTCAACGATTCTGCTTCGCTCCTCTACCCGTTTCTGGTCACGCGCCAAATCTACGCCGGCGTCGGCAGAGTAGGCGGGCATATCCTGACCGGCGGCCTTCGGCCCAACTACCAGGAGGTCATGGAAAACCCGATCGACTACATCTGGGTGAGCCAGGTGTACGGTGTCATCGAGGACAACTCCGTGCCTTTCCAACTCAGCCAGCGCGCCGACCACATCCTCAAGACCATCGCCAGCCGGGTCCGATTCAACCGCGCCCTGATCAACCCGAAATGGGAGCATTTCTACAGTCACGACGGCATGACAAGGCTGCATCTGCTGTTTGGAGAGAGCAACCAGAACGAATATGCCTATGCCTTGAAGGTCGGGACGACGTGCCTGGTGCTCGACCTCATCGAAGACGGCCTTGCCCCCGAAATGGCGCTCAGCAATCCGCTGACGGCGCTGCGAGAGGTCAGCCGCGATCAGTCCTACCGATGGCAGGTCGAGCTTGAAGACGGCCGCACCATTTCCTCGGTGGACCTTCATCGGGCGTATCTGAAGGCCGCTCAGCGCTATCGCGGAAGGAGCCCGCAGACCGATTGGATCCTCGGAGAATGGGAGAGCACACTCGACGCTTTGGAGCAGGACCCGCTCGCCCTTGCCGACAAGCTCGACTGGGTGGCCAAGAAGAAAGTGGTCGAAGAGTACATCCGGTCGGAACTCGAGCAGAGTCCTTCGCCCACACAGAGGCTCATAGACATTCGAGAGTCAAAGCATGCAGGCGACGACGCGCTTCATTCGGTGGACCTGGAGTACCACAACATCGATCCGGCGAAGGGGCTCTTCTTTGGGCTTCAGCAGATGGGCGAGACAGAGCGAGCGGTAACCGACCTGGCCATCGTGGACGCCATGACCGAGCCGCCTCAAGACACCCGCGCCCTGGGCCGCTCCCAACTCGTGCGCGAGGTCCTGAAAGCCAGGGGACCCAAGTACTACATGTTCGATTGGAGCGGGGTCGCGATCGATAGGAACACCTACATCGAAATGCCCGATCCTTATGAGACCTATGCCAGGAAATAGGGCTTGGCGTATGGGCGGGCAGGGGGAGAATTGCAGGTACCCAGGGACGAATGGACTGTAGCCGCAGGTCTTTAGCCTGCGACACCAAATCAGGGAACTACCACTTGACGTCTACCCGTCCGAGCCGATCCGGTCCCGCATCTTCTTCAGGTTCACCTTTGCGGCCTCGTCATCGGGAGTGATCTTGAGCAGGGCTTCCCAAACCCTCGCCGCATCCTTGAAGCGGCCCAGCTTCTCATAGGAGTGGGCAAGCGTTCGATAGGTGTTCGGATGGGGTGCTGGCGTGGCGGCCAGCGTGGGCTCGAGGATCGCAGGCACCTTAGCGAAGTTCTTCTTCATGTAGTGGTAGTTCGCTTCCGGCCACGCAGCGTCGGGGCTCTTCGAATTGTGCTTGCGAAAATCCACGTAGACGCTCAGCGCCGCATCCCATTCATGGACGTTCTCAAGCATCCATCCCAGGTTCGTGGCAGCCTCGTAGTCATCTGGAAAGAGCTGGTGCATCATCTTCAGGTTCTGGATGCACCGGGGAAAGTCGCCGTCCTCGTACCATTGGTCCGATTGGTGGGTCATCCGGTTATAGATGCCCTCCCAGACCTGCTTCATTCGATCGGTCTGCTGGCCCGGGCTTGCGGCTGCAGACGTGAGCAGCGCGAACAGGGCGAACGCCTGCACAAGTCCTCTCATCAGGAAGCTTGTGCGTTTGGGAGTGGCGGACTGGAGGGGTGGCTCTTGAGGGGTTGGATGGTTCATTCGCTCTCTATCAGACGCCGCATTTCGCTTTGCACGATCTGCGGATTGGCTCGCCCTTGGCTTAGCTTCATGACCTGGCCGATCAGGAACCCCAGAACTCCGGTTTGCCCGTCCTTGACCTTTTGGACGTTCTCGCGATTGCTTATGATCACTTCTCGGCAGAGTTTCTCGATTTCGGCAGGGTCGGTGAGCTGGACAAGCCCGGATTCACGCACGATGCGGTCCGGTGAATCGCCTGTCTCAAAGACCTTCCGGAAGACGTCCTTCGCCATCTTGCCGCTGATCTGGCCAGAAGCGATCAGCTTCGTCAACTCGACGAGATGATGGGGCGTGACGTTTGAATCGCGGGCTTCCAGCCCATCGGCGTTGAGGAACATGGCCAGTTCGGCGTTCATCCAGTTGCAGACTGCCTTGGGATCGCCCCCTAAGGCCACGGCCTCCTCGAAGAACGCGGCCCAGTCCTTTTCAGGAACGAGCAGCCCCGCGTCGTAGTCGGAGAGCCCAAAGGCCTCCTGGAAGCGGCGGCTCTTGGCTAGCGGGAGCTCCGGCAGGGCCAGTCTCAGCTCCTCGATGTCCTGTCCCTCGAGGCGCATGGGTGGAAGGTCTGGGTCAGGGAAGTAGCGATAATCGGCCTCCCCCTCTTTGACGCGCTGCGAAAAGCTCTCCAGGCGGCTCTCGTTCCACCCCCGCGTCTCCTGACGCACCTTGCCGCCCGAATCCAGAATGCCGGCCTGCCTTTCCGCTTCATGTTCGACCCCAAGCTGCACGGCGCGGAAACTGTTGAGGTTCTTTAGCTCCGTTTTGGTTCCGTAGTCGGCGGAATCCGCCTGTCGGATGCTTATGTTGGGCTCGCAGCGCATGGAGCCCTCTTCAAGGCGGCAGTCGCTGACGTCCAGGTACCGGAGAATCGCCCTGAGCTGGACCAGATACTCCTTGGCCTCCTCCGCAGTAGTGATGTCTGGCGGAAAATCGGTGACGATCTCCATCAAGGGAACGCCGGACCGATTGTAGTCCACCCCCGACCTGCCGCCAGGAAGGTGGATCAGCTTGCCGGTGTCCTCTTCCAGATGGACGCGCCGGATATGCACTTTCTTGAGGCCGCTTTTCGCTGGAATCTCCAGGTATCCGTCAAACCCGATCGGGTTGGTCTCGCCGTACTGGCTGATCTGGTAGCCCTTGGGAAGGTCGGGATAGAAGTAGTTCTTGCGGTGAAACTCGGAGCCGTGAATTTCTGTGCCTGAGGCGACATCGACCTCCAGCGGGTTCTCAGCGATCTTGCAGTTGAGCGCCAGAGCGGTCTGGATCACCTTGCGGACGGCCTCGCGGTTGGCAACGGGCAAAGCGCCAGGCAGGCCGAGGCAGACCGGGCAAACGCGGGTATTGGGCGCGCCGGCGAAGGCCACCTCGCATCGGCAGAACATCTTCGATCGCGTGTTCAGTTCGACGTGGACCTCCATCCCCACGCTGACGACCCAGTCGGACATGGGATCCATTGTACTTGCCGGCCCAGGGTCCAAAGGAAAGCGCGAGGCGTTGGGCCGCGCGAGTGGTATCGTCAGGCGCGCAGAATCCTCCAGTCGCCGGAACTTCGATCGTTCCAGTTGCGGACGTCTCCGGTGGAGCGGCATTCCGCCAGCGCCTCGAAATCGAGCTCTGCGATGGCGATGCCCTCCTCGTTCATCGGCGTCTCAGCCAATACGGCGATCTCTGGAAACGGTTCTGCGCTGGGTGTGAGGATGGCTGACGAACCCACACAGATCGGAATCGGCTCGCGCCCAAGACCTCCCACGATCGAGGCGTGGACCACAAAGACCTGGTTCTCGACCGCACGCGCCTTGCAGCACCACCGCACTCTCTGGAAACCCTGGGTCGTTTCCGTCCATGCGGGCACACACTGAACCAGACAGCCAGCCGCCGCCAATGCCCGCCCGGACTCGGGGAACTCCGAGTCGTAGCAGAGGGTCACACCAATTCTTCGGTCATGCAAAGGCATCAGTCCCGCGCCCGGCAGAAGTCCCATTTCATCTCGCTCGGAGACGGTGAGCACGACCTTACGCTGGTAGTCGCCGGCAGTGTAGTCATCGCCGCCAAGGTGGAATCTTGCGTCGGTCGGATAGGCCGAGAGGCAAGCGTTGCGCTTGCCGTCGGATTCGGTAATGACGTGGGAACCCCCGACGATGACCGCTCCCGTCTCCTCGGCAAGGGCGTAGAGGGCGTCTTCGTAGGGCTCCTCGAATTCGGCGAGGTATTCGCCGACAGCCGGGCCAGTCAGTTCGGGACGTAGCGCCAGTAGCTCCAGGACCGGAAGCTCCGGGAAGACGATGAGCTCCGCTCCCCGGTCCCGAGCCTGCGTGGCCAACTCGCGTAGATGGAGAAAGAAGCCATCTTCCGTGGCGATATCACGGATTTTCCAATTTACGGTGGCGGCAATCATGTCGTTGTGTCCCGGCTCAGATCCGGTTGCGGCTCGCTCCGCAAGGGGGCATTCGGCAGGTTAGGGTACCCACTCCAGGATCGCCGCGGCGTCGCCCGATTCCTCGTCGTGCATGTGGTTTTCTACGACGCCGGTGAGTTGAAGCCCGTACCGGAGCAGCGGCGTAAGGGTGCGGTCGCTGATCTCGCCCTCTTCTACCAGGCGGCAGTAGTCATCCTGGCGATAGCCAGGGTTTGCGGCAGACCACTCCCCAAAGCCGGGGATGCGGCATGCCGTTCCAAAGCGCTTCAGCCCAAGCCTGCGAACAAGGTCAAACCGGGCTTCATAGAGCATCCGGCCCACTCCTCGGCCGCGATGTCCCGGGTGCACACTGATGTCGGCGCCGAAGAGCGTCGTGCCGTGAGGGTCGTGGCGTTTGAACGTAAAGCCCCCACACCTTGTCTCCCAATCATCGTGAGCGAGCCAGGTCTCCTCTGAAAGGATGAGGGTGCTGGCGCTCCCGAGGACCGACTGCTTCTTTGGGTTGCCAAGCAGCGCATCGTTCCTTGCGGTGACCACGAATTGTCCCTCAGGGAAGATGTCCAGATGCCGCTCCAGGTGTTCTGCCCTGAAAAGCTGCTCCGCAGGGAAAGGAGGTGGAAAGCAGAGGTGCTGCAGTCCGATGGCGCTTCGGATATCGCCGGCGGTCATTGGGCGCGCTTCGTAGCGAAACATCGGGCTAGAGCCTGATCTCCAGGGACTCCAGAATCCGGTCGAGGTCGTCGTCGGAGAAGAACTCGATCACCAGCCGGCCCTTCTCACCCTTGCGTTGGAGCTTGACCGGAGACCCGAAGCGTTCGGAGAGCGAGGTCCTGATCGCCTCCCAATGCGGGTCTTCTGGCTTCCGTCGGGCGTTTGGCGCCGGGCGTTCGCTGCCTTGAGCTTGTACGGCTTCTTCAACCTCGCGGACGGAAAGCCCTTTCGCAACGATCCGCTCGAACAGGGCAAGCTGCACCGCCGGATCGCTCACCGAGAGCAGGGCGCGGGCATGGCCCTCCGAAATCGCGCCTTTCTGGAGCCCTTCCTGAATGCGCGGCGGCAACCGGAGCAGGCGCAGCGTGTTGGCCACCGCCGGGCGCGATTTGCCGACCCTCTTGGCGACGGCCTCTTGGGTGAGTTTGAACTCATCCAGGAGCCTCTGGAACGCTCTCGCGGCTTCCAGCGGGGAGATGTCTTCGCGCTGCAGGTTCTCGATGAGAGCCAACTCAAGGCTCTCGCGCTCGCCCTCCTGACGGATGATCGCCGGAATCTCCTTCAGCCCCGCGATCGCCGCCGCACGATAGCGCCGCTCCCCGGCAATGAGCTCGTAGGTGCCAGCCTTGGGCCGAACAAGCACAGGTTGCAGAATGCCCGACTCCTGAATCGACGCGGCAAGTTCCGCGAGCGACCCGGCCTCAAAGTGCCTCCGGGGCTGTGTGGCGTTGGGACGTATTGCAGCAAGAGGGAGCAGCCGCGCTGCCCCGGATTCGGCGTGAACTTCAGGTTCCCTGGTCCGTGAGGGTCCGGGGTTCGCCTTCCGTACTTTGGGCTGCTTAGGCAGCCTAGCGGATGGGGGATCTGGTGTCGTAGAGGGGCCTAGGAATTGGGACAGGCCTCTGGCGAGCGAGCGGCGCATGGCCCATTATGCCGGTTTGGCGAGTGGCTGGGCGCGTGTGCGGCACGCTAAAATGAAGCAATGGGGATCCCGATCCTGCGTGGCGCGCCGTTTGATCCGCAGTCCGATGAGGCCATTCGGTGCGATCCGGAGTTGGTGGCCCGTTGGCTCGTGGCGTTTCTCCAAGACGAGTGCATCAGCCGTCGCGGCATCCGAAGGGCGGTTATTGGGGTGTCCGGAGGGGTGGATTCAGCGGTTTCCGTCGCGCTCTGCGCCAAGGCGTTTGGCTCTGAGAATGTCCACGGGTTTCGCCTACCGCACCGCTCCTCTTCGCCGGAATCGCTGGCTCATGGACAGTTGGTCATCGACGCTTTTGGCATCCAGGGACAGACGATCGACATCTCCGCCATGGCCGATGGGTACGCCGCCCTTGAACCTGGCATCTCGCCATTGCGGCTGGGAAACGTCTGCGCCCGCTGCCGCATGATCGTGCTCTTTGACCAGTCTGCCAAGCTAGGCGCCCTGCCCATCGGAACCGGGAACAAGACCGAGCGATTGTTCGGCTACTACACCTGGCATGCCGATGACGCGCCGCCGATAAACCCGCTAGGGGACCTGCTGAAATCCCAGATTTGGCAGCTTGCTGAGTACCTCCAGGTACCCGCAGTGGTGCGAAGCAAACCCCCCACGGCGGACTTGGTCCACGGCCAGACCGATGAAGGCGACTTCGGGATCAGCTACAGAGAGGCCGACCGGATCCTCCACTTACTGCTTCAGGGCTTCGAAGCGGGGAAGCTGAAGGAGATGGGATTTGATTCTGCGAAGGTGGACCTTGTTTATCGGCGAGTGCAGTCCACCCACTGGAAGCGCCGCCTGCCCACGGTCGCGATGATCAGCCCAACGGCTATTGGGGAGAGCTACCTGCGACCCGTAGACTATTAGTCCGCACCCCGAGGCAGCAGGTTTACCTGTTCCAGAGGTCCTTGGTGTTCACCACGTCGCCCGCAATCTTCTCGATGCGCCACTTGAGGTGCGCGGGAGTTACGTTGCGGTTCTCGATCGCGATGCCGATCATCAGGTTGCCCTTGCTCGTGGTGTACCACTGCGAAGGCTGGATGGAGTAGTTGCTGTCAAGGAACTTGGTTGCCCGGGAATCGAAATCAGCGATCTTGGACTTCTCACCCAGAAACGCTGTGAGCCAAATGAAGCGTTTGCTGGCGGTCACCTCGGCGGCGATCGGAATGTCGAATCCGCCTTGAGTGATCGTGAGTTCGAACTTCGGCTTTGCAGGGTCCGTACCCAGGTCCTTGGCCGCATAGCCGAGGTTGACGATCATCGACTTCAGCTCTTGGCTGTCCAGGGGTTTTTCCTCGCCTTGCGGCGCGAGCGCCGAAGAAGCGCCGAACAGGGTTGCGAGGGCTGCGCCGCTCAAGAAGGCCATCGTCGATTTCGTCATGCTGTGTTTCTCCAGGCGGATAGACGCGGGAATCCCCAGGATCGTCTCGGCGCCATAGGTCTGTCGCCCCAACGGTATGCCGTTCCCCTATCCGAGACCTTCATTTTCGGCGATCTTGCAGCGTGCTCTTACTCCGTCTGAACCCGAATTCCAGAATTTCGGCCACTGTCCGAAAATACATGTCACAAAACGCGGACCCTGTGACAATTACCAGGTAGAGCTGTTTTGTTTTGATTGAACGTGGCGACATCAGGGGAGGTCGCTCTATGAACATAAGAACTGTCGGATACCTCGCCTCAGGCGCGTTGTCGGTCGCCACCATTGGCCTCGTCCTCGCCCTTTCTCACAGGCCCTCACAGGGAATCGCCCAGAAGGACTTGCTGGTCTCGAAGGCCGCCGAAAGGGAAATCGCCCAAGCCCTCGACTCCGCGATGGTCCTGCGATCGGCCCCGACGCAAACGTGGGGCCAGCACCTTCCCAACTTCCAGGAAGGGATGGAGTACCGCAGGAGGGCGCTCGAGGACGCCGGCCGTATTGCACCGGTGCCTGAACCGAGCGGGGTCGCTACTCTCGGGCTTGGGCTGGCCCTGTTCTGCCGGCGTAAGCCTCGCCGATAGGGTGAGGAGAAGCGCGATCTTCACTTTTGGGTGAGTGAGTGCTCCAATCGTTGTATGCTTGCAGGCATGTTCCGGCGCCTGTCCCTGCTGGCCATTCTCTGCTTGGCGGCTTGGGCGCTCTGGCCGCGAGGGTCGGAGGCGAATCCCAGCCCGGGAAGCGCCGGCGCCTCAAGCGCAAAAAAACGCTACCTCATCCGCATGGCGCCGGGGCTCTATATGCCGGGCCGCCGCCCGATGGATCTCGGCGAGCCTCTAAAGGCGCTCACCGACCTTGCTCGCGCATTTGAGAAGCAGTTCCCCGATACCGCGATTGAGTTCACTGAAGCCCCAGTGGGGCAGAGGGAATACCTCGTCACGCAGCTGGCCGCTGGAACCGCGCCCGAGATATTGAACGTCAACGTCGAGGACGTCTGGCAGGACGTTCAGAAGGGCTGGTACGTGGTGCTCGACCCCTATCTCGACGCGCCGAACCCCTACATCCCCAAGGGCGACCCCGGCAGCGAGCAGTGGTGGGACCTCTTCAAGTACCAAGCCATCAGCCGAGGAAAATCGGCGCCGGATCGAAAGTATTACTGCATCACCTACGACATGGTGGAGACCGGCGTCTTCTTCAACAAGACCATCTTCAAGCGGCTGGGCCTGGCCATCCCCTCAACCTGGCCCGAGCTGGTCGAGATTCAGGAAAGGATCAAGCGAGCGGGCATCATTCCGATGCTTGTGCCCACGGCTGAGTATGCCGATTGGGGGACCGACCTGATCTTCGACCAGTTCTACGGGCCCATACTCGAGGGGATCGACGTCTTCAAGGACCCTGTCCGCGAGCCCTATCTGGAGGGCTACCTGGACTGGGATGAGATTGCCTTTTTGAACTCAAAGGGCTATTTCACGAGGCGAGATCCGAGGTTTGCAGCGGTCTTCAGGGTTATGAAGGCTTGGCGAAAGTACTTTCCAAAGAGCCTTGATGCGGACCAGAACCGGCTCTTTATCACCCAGAAGGCCGCGATGTGGTGGAACGGCAGCTGGACCGTGAACCGCCTTGCAAGGGACCCAGACATCGATTTTGAGTGGGGCGTGTTCTATTTGCCTCCAATTCCGCGGTCGATGAACCGCTTTGCCGACGGGCACGAGCAAGTGGTTATCGGAGGATCTGGAACCCAGCTGGAGGTGACCAACAGCGCTTTCGACGACACCGGCGTTCCCGCCACGTCGACCAAGCTTAAGCGAACCATCGCCTTCCTTCAATTCCTAACGGTGCCCAAAAACGCCGAGAAGGTCATCAACGAGATCCTGGCGTTCCTACCCAATGTCAAGGGCGCTACCCCTCGGCCAGAGTTGATGCCGTTCGATGAAATCCTGAAGCGAAAATACACAACCACCAAGTGGATGTACACGTTCGACCTCCGGTTCAACGAAATCTACCGAAGGATGCTCGAACTCTATATCAACGACGGCATCAAGGAAGACGAGTTCCTCGATTGGATGGAGGCGAACGTTCGATCGGCTTGCGAGACCGTTGTTAGGCGCAAGAGCATTGACTTAACGGCCTTTGAATCTGAATGGAAGCGCCTCGCGCCTCTTCGAGCTGGCATGAAGGAGCTCCCATAGCGGCTCACAAGCATGCGTTGCGTGTGCCCGATCCGGCGGCCCAATGGGCACTACCCAAAACCAGAAAGTGTTAATCTCGCCGGTCCTCGCCGCACGGCCCAAAGGGCCGACCTAACTCAGCGAAGGGCAACGCCCTGGGATAGGGTACGCACGCGGACCGAGCCCTGTAGGGGCGACCTAACGACTTGGACGAAGAGGCTTTGCCCCATTTGCCGTCCAGACCATACTCGTCCGGATGCTCACAGGGCCCAACAACCCGGACGGAACCAGCGCCTCGTTCTTGCGCCAAAGCCGCCAACTGGTGAAGGTGTACCTTCCCGTTGGGCTCGGCTTGCCCTGTTCCAGCCAATCGGGCCAACGCTTGAGCGTGCCGTCACCGTTGCGATCGCTGTCCTCGGGAAGCTGCTCGTCGCCGATCAAGCGGTTGACCCACAGGTTCGTCACGCGGACCTCGAGCGTGTTCTTCCCTGGCTTGAGCACGCCGGTCACGTCCACCGCGTACGGCGCCCGCCAGAGGATGCCCAGGTCCTTGCCGTTCAGCTTGACCTGGGCCATAACCTCGACCTGGCCTAAGTCGAGGGTTTGCCGCAGGTTTTTGGCGAAGAGCGATTTGGGCGCCTCGAACTCCTTCCGATAGGTCGCTTTGTCTGAGAAGTACTTGATGCCTGCCTCTGTCGAATCGCTCCAAGAGATGAGGTTTGAGAACACCGCCGACGCCGGTCCGCCCCACTCGGTCGGGAATCGGAGGTTCCAGGGGCCGGAGAGGGACAAAGGGACGGAGGGACGAAGGGACGGAGGGACCAAGACCACCATCTTCTTTCCTGCGCGCGTCTTCACGGCATACTTCCCTGAAGTCGTCGTGACGACTTCGAACCTGCCGCCGGGCAAAGCCACGAGCTTCGCCGGAGCGGGCTTGTCCGGAAGACTTTGGAACGTGATGGTCTCGGGATCGGTCGCCCTCGCCGTCATCGGCTTGCCGTTCATCTCGTACTCCACCGTCAGCGTCTTGACCACGTTCACCGCAGGATCCAGCCAGCGAGCGAGGTCCGCGACCGTGAAGCCCTCTGGACTCCTTGAAAGCAGCGTGCGCACGTGCTCAGTCACCTCCACGGTCCGCGCCGTATCGCCCGCCGGGCCCCACATCGCCCTCTTGACCACGATCTTCGCAAGCTTGGCCCGCTCGCCCTGAACCGGCTTGCCGTTTAGCGTGAAGGAGACCACCGGGTCCTTGATGCCGCCGCCTGGGCGGAATACGACGAAGATCGAATCGGAGGGACCAAGGGACATGGCGACAGAGGTGCAGCCCTTTGCGACACTGAACTGGGGCACGGGAGCGATCTCGCCGGTCAGCGGATCCCAGAACTCGGGGCTGTTGCCGGAGACTCGGAACGTGCAGGTGCCGCTAAACGGACTTTGGCGCGTGTTGGCGACGAAGTACACGTCCGTGCCGCCGATGACTTTGTGAATGGCGCTCAGCGGCCGGTCGCTGGCGAAGTCCGGTGGGAGGCCTTTGGTCGAGAGGACTTGGACGGCGGAGCGGTTCTCTTGGACGAGCTTTTCTTTTCGCATCAATGCGACAACAGAGGCGATCGCCTGATTGGATGCAGGGAATGATGATAGGCTCGGCGACGTGGAAGGCAGGTTGCCCACGATGGGCACGCCGGCCGCGGCCAATTCACCGACCTTGCGGAGCATCTGCGGCGTCATCGCCCCGCCCGGTGGCAGCACCAGCGCCCGATAGGTCATCCCGCTCGGGAGCACGATCTTGCCGTTCTTGGCTTTCGCCAACTTCAGCAGCGCCTCGGGCGGACAGCCGTCTCCCTTGTACGGCCCGAAGATCGCCTCTTCGGGCGGCACGAAGCTGCTCGGCGCGCCTTCGGGCGCCAGGTACAGCACATCCACCACCGTCTGGCCCTTTTGAAGCAGGTACTGGCACCGCGCCAGGTACTCGTGATACGGCTTCGAGAGCTCCCACCAAGTGTTCGTGCGCTCGTAGTGCAGACCCCAGGGTCCCATGGTCATGCCGGGCTTGCGGTCGGCCCAAGGCTGCATCGCATACCTGTGGAACACGAACCGGTTCACACCATGCGCATACTGCCAATCGCCAAGGGCTTTGAACTTCGCCGGGTGCAGCAGCCAACGCTCCTCGCTGCCCGAGGTGAACGCCTCCGCGCCCAGGATCGGCTTTCCATAGATATGCGCGCCCGACGCCATCTCGAATACGAACGGCTCATGGCGTCGATCCGGGTTCGTCATGCTGCCGCCCCAGGTCCAGAATTCGCTCATCGGCTCGTCGGCGCGTCCCGCATAGGCCAAATCGTCGATCACCGTGTCGCCGTACGCTTCAATCGAAAGCTCGATGCCCGCCCTGTTGGCCAGGGTTCGGAAATGCCCGGCATAGTTGTCGAGGATCAACTCCGAGATCGTTTGGCGAACGTCCCAGAGAAAGCGCTCGGAGATCTCCAGACTCCCCACGACCCGACCCGTGAACACGGGCAAATAGGGCATTAGGTCGTAGCCCCGGCGCTTCTTGAACTCCGCCGGGAACGCCTCGGTCCAGTTCTGCGAGCCGTTTTCCCAGCTGTCGATGTGCGTTCGGACAAGCGTCTTTCCGTTGAGCGGACCGACGTCCTTAGTCAACTTGGCCATAAGCCCCTCGAACGCCGCCTCCGCACCGGCCTTGCTCAGCTTGTCGCACTCCAGACCCTCGCCAGACTTGGGCGAGGGGAGGTTCACGGCGCCGGTGAGCGTATAGCCCATCCGAAGCACCGTCCACTTCCCATCAGGAGCCTCCCACACAAGGCGTCCCGAAGCATCCATCCGCGACGTAACGTCCACGATCCTGTTCGGCGCGACGTCCGATCCGGCGGGGGCGGATCCGTACTCCGTGCGTGGCGGGAAGCCCTGCCGGTGGAAGCCCGCCTTGCCCCGGATGTCGGGGATTCGATACCCCCCGACCGAGGGAAACGCGAGTACCTTGACGTCCCGATAGAACCCGCGCACCGTCTCCGGCTGCTTCAAGGCGGCCTCGAACCGAGCAGGCCCCGCAATCTCCGTCTCGCTCCACACCACCTTCTTCATCGCCTGCTCGGGCTTGATCCACGGTCCGCCGCTGCCGTTCCAGCCGGCGTCGTCGTTCATATTCACCTCGATCCCGAGGCGATCGGCCTCTTGGACCATGAACTTGAACAGCTCCCTCCACTGGTCCCCCGCGAAGTCGATCGGGCCGACCGGCGCGCCTTGGTCCACTTCCATGATCAGCACGCCGCCGATTCCCACGCGCTTCATCGCCTCGAGGTCCTTCGTGATGCCGACTTTGGTGATGTTCCCGTTCAGCCAGAACCAATACACCCAGGGACGCGCGGATGCGGGCGGGCGCCGAAACCCTGTTGCGAGTGACAGTTGGGCTCTTTGAACGGCATTTCCGTCCCAAACGGCTCCCGCTTCAGGTTTGGCGGTGGGAAGGCTGAGGGCGAGTAAAAGGGCAAGCGCAGTCATGGCGGGTCTCGTGTACCGGAATGGTCTACCGGTGAATTCAACCCAACTTGCCCCCTCTCCCCCCGGAATGGGCGAAAGGAATCTATCAAAGGAAGTAGGGATTTCGCCCAAAGCGTGAAAGAGCATGAGGGCGAACCGGTACGATAGCGCCTATGCTGCGCCGCATTACCTTCCTTTTCGCGCTTGTCCTGTCGGTTTACGCTTCCGCGCAAGAGCGGATTCAGGACCTGATCTACATGAAGAGCGGTGGGGCCGCGTTCACGATGGATGTCTTCAAGCCAAAGGCCCCCAACGGCGCGGCCATCATCTACATGGTTAGCGGGGGCTGGTTCTCGGCGCACGAGAACATCAACCCGCAGCTTGCGGAGGGCCTGAACGCCCAGGGCTACACAGTCTTTGAAGTCGTTCACGGTAGCCAGCCCAAGTACACCATCCCCGAGATCAGGAAGATGATCACGCGGGCCATACGGTACATCCACGCCAATGCCGCGCAGTATGGCGTTGACCCCGACCGCCTCGGCATCACCGGGGCTAGCGCCGGCGGGCACCTTTCGTTGTTCGCCGGCGGAACAGGCGATGCGGGCAACCCCGACGCCAGAGACCCGATCGAGCGCCAGCCGAGCTCGGTCGCGGCGGTGGTGGCCTACATGCCGCCGACCGACTTCATGAATTACGGGACTTTCAAGCCAAAGGAGCTGTTGACCGGCCTGATGTTCTCGCCGTTCAAGGCTGCTTTCGGACTGCCCGCCAACCCGACCGACGACCAGTTGAACGCCATCGCAAAGGCTGCCTCACCGATCTACACGGTAACTCCCAAGTTCCCGCCCACGCTGCTCGTTCACGGAGACAAAGACGTGTTGGTGCCCATCCAGCAATCTGAAGTCATGCTCGAAGCCCTAAAGAAGGCGGGTGTGACGTCGGAGCTAGTGACGGTGAAGGGCGGCGCGCACGACGGCGTCACCTTTGCGGGCGGCATCCAGCGGATGATGGAGTGGTTCGGCACCTATCTGAAGAAGAAGGGGTAGGGAAGGACAGGTTGTGGGGTCCGGGGTACGGGCTGTCCTCGTCCTTTGGATCTTTGTGGTGCGTGGGGTTTATAGTCCTAGGGGCCCGAAGGGCCACAAGCAGAAAGCGAGGGCGGAAACTCTCCGGGGCCTGAAGGGCCGAGACAGCACTCGACGCGGCTCAAGGCTTCAGCAGCTTGATAAGCGACTGGCCCTCGGGCCGTGAGGCAAAGAAGCTTTTCTTTGCCCAGTCATAAGGCGTCCGCCCCCTTCTGTCTTTCAACCGCCTGTCCGCTCCGAGGCGAATGAGGGCTGCGATCGTGTCACCCTTCTTGGGGTTTGAGAAGGGGGTTAGGACTGCCGAATGGAGAGGGGTTAGGCCGTTTACATCCTGGGCATTCACGTCGAGCCCCCGACGGGCCAGTTCCTCGACGTAGTCCACCGCGCTCGCGGTGGCGGCGGCGTGGAGCAGAGTTGCACCATCAGGGGATTTCGCGTTGACGACCCCGCCCGCGGCCAGCAATTGCCGAAAGACCTCGATAGGGGCCACGCCAGCAGCATATTCGAGTGGCGTCATCTCGTTCTTATCGCGTCTGTTTGGGTCGGCGCCATGGTTTAGGAGCAGCCGAACGACCTCTGGGGACTCGAGCCCCGTAGTGAGTGCTGAAAAGCCTCTTGCCGGGTTCGGGTCGGTTGCATTCGGATCGGCCCCGGCGTCCAAGCACTCCTTGGCCGAAAGGGCATCTAGCTTGGCGCAGGCAGCGATAAGCCGGGCATTGGCCTCTAACTTGGACTCACGTCCAAGCTTGCAGCCGGAGATTATAACCAAAATCGTCCCGACCGCCAAGACGAGCTTAGCGTGATTTTGCACAGAAGCAACCCTCCCATTCATATTAGCACCGCTCTGTTCAAGTCCTTGAGTGTTTGGCCACGACCTTGGCCGTGACCTCGACAACAGTCTCCCGCCCTTTGCATGGTTGATCGATGAAAGGTCGGACTCATTGACTGCGGCGACGAGGCTCACGGCGCTCCGATCTTCGGACCGCCCGGAAACATAAGGACTCGACCGCCCTCCAGCTTGGAAAGACGCGGCGACAAGTCGCCTGATCGAAAGCGATGACAAGGCACCGCAGTCCACGAACAAGAAGATCGTTTAAGTGTCCTTACAGTGGCCCAAGAGTTCGCTCGTCAGAACTTCAAGAAGGCTCCTAATCCCAATAGACGTACCGCTTCCACCTGAGCCTGACGGGCAGATCCGCTGCTGCCGGCAGGGCTACGAGCCCGTAGGGAGTGGAAAGCGGCTGTGCGGGGTCATAGAAGTGAAGGAAGAACAGCACGACGAAGTCGCGCCTTCCCGGAAGGCGGTATCGCTCGGCATCCTCGATCGTCGCCTCCTTTGTCTCCTCGGTGTCGCGAACGTACTTCATAAGCCGGCCCGTATCAGGGTCTTCGTACACGCTGAAACCTAGATAACCGTGGTCCGGTGCAATCTTCTCGCCTGTGTCGGGGTCGAGAAAGGTCTCGTCATAGGGCACGTACACCGTGTGGGGCTGTTTGAAGTTGCCCAATTCGAAGCGGTAGTCCGCCCCTTCGACCTTAAGCTCGACAAGGACGAGGCTTGACAGCTCACTTCGAACGAAGTCTGGGTCGCCATGCACCTCAAGTGCATCATGATACGCCTGTTCCGGCGGTTCGAACTTGTAGACGCCAAGGACCTGGAGCCTCGTGCTTGACATGGGGGTTGGTGTAGAAGTGTAGCGCAGCGCGATGTGCCCTTTTTATAGCCGGGCACGCGTGAACTGCCGGGAAAGGCATGCCTTGGCCCGGTGCCATACTTGACCCTTGGAATCGATCTCGGAATGAAGTCAAGCACCGGACGCGATGGCCTGCCTCAGGCGCCGACTTGGAGTGTCAAGCTCCTAGGGCAGTTTGAGGTCAGGAGCGCGTCGAACGAAATCGCGAAGTTCAGCACGCGGAAGTCGGGCCTGCTACTTGCTGTCCTGGCGCTTTATCAACCGCGAGAGTTCTCAAACGAAGAGCTTCAAGAGCTGTTCTGGCCCGAAAGCGATGGAGACAGGCAGTCTCAGAGCCTTCGTCGAGCCATTGCCGACCTCCGACAAGTACTGGAGCAGGGCCTTCCGCATGGGTCCATCGTGGCCACCAATAGGAGCACAGTCGCGCTGTGTTCAGAAAGGGTGGTGACAGACTTGGAGAGGTTTCTTGAGCTCACCAATAGGGCGGAAGCTGACGTCGAGGACCTCGCAGAGGCCGTGAGCATCTACGCGGGGCCTCTCCTCGCGCCGTTCACAGACGAGTGGATCGTGCCTAAGAGGATGGAGATCGAGGAGCGGTTTGCTCAAGCGGTGGACCAACTCTGCAACCTGCGAGTCCAGTCTGGGGCGCTGAAGGAGGCCATCCGAATCGGGCGCACTGCAGCCGTCGCAGCGCCGATGAGGGAGGACATTCACGTCACGCTCATCTCGGCATACCGACGGGCGAACATGGAAGCCGAGGCCATCCGACAGTTCGAGATCCTCGAACAGATGCTTAGCGAGTACTGGGGCGAGCCTCCATCTTCTCGAGCAAGGGAAGCTCTTGAAGGCAAGCTCCCGTCGTCGGCAGAAAACACTGTCTCGAAGGCGCCTACCCGTTCTGAGGCCCGCCCACTTGGCACGATGGAGGCGTGGTTTGAGCCCTCGGCAGGCGCGTTGCCCGTAGACTCGCCCTACTACGTCTGCCGTGCCCTGGACAGGGATGGCGAAGCGCTCATTGAAAGACGCGAGGGCGTCGTCTTGATCCAAGGGCCAAGACAAGTGGGGAAGAGCTCGTTCCTTGCCCGTTTGCTCGCCTTTGCACGGACGCGGCGAACAGCCGTGGTTCTCACGGACGCCCAGAGTCTTGGCGAGGCTCAAATGGGCGATGGAGACACCTTCTACAAGCTGCTCGGGGAGGGGCTCGCCACGGAGCTCGGACACGATCTCGACTTGCATCAGGAATGGCGGCAATGGCTCGGCCGAAATGCGAACCTCAACGCGGTTCTCGGCAAGCTCCTCGCCAACACGGACCAGCATGTGTGTTGGGCGATAGACGAGGCGGACCTGCTGTTCGACCGGCCATACACAAACGACTTCTTCGGGCTTCTTCGAAGCTGGTACAACCGGCGGGCGCTGGATCCGCATGGGCCTTGGAGAAGGTTGACCCTGGTGCTGACGTATGCCAGAGAAGCAACCCTCTTTATCTCCGACGTGAACCAGTCTCCATTCAACGTCGGAGTTCGTCTGCACGTGAAGGATTTCTCATTGAATGAACTAATGCAGCTTCAAAGCCGCTACGCTTCGCTGACTGGCCGGGATCTGTCGCCAGGTGTCTTTGAACTCACTCATGGCCATCCCTACCTCTCCCAGATTGCTTTCGCTTATCTGGCTCAAGGGGGCGCGATGGAGGAGCTTGCCTCGACGGCTGCCGACCACAATGGCCCGTTTGGGTCACATTTGAAGCACATGTTGATGGCGATAGCTCAACAGGAGGAGACTTTGGACGAGGTCAAAAGACTGCTCAGGGGAGATTCACTCCTCAATCCAACAACTCGATACCGGCTTGAGTCCACCGGTTTGATCACCCTTAGGAAGGATGGCGGCCAGGAGTTTCGTGTCCCGGCCTACGAATCCTACTTGCGAACAGCTTTGGGCTGATGCTTCCAGGGAAGGCTGTGCCAGATTCGGACCAGGCCATCCTGGCAGACGGTGACCACATCTCTTCCGTCGGCGCTAAAGAAGCTCCTATCCGTGCGATTGACGCGTTCGCCGGAAATCGATCCATTTCCCATCCAGACGCTTGCGGACCTGAAGCGGGATGGGAAGGACGAATACCCGAGGGATATGAGCTCTGCTCCTGTCGTCCCGTCCCAGAGAGTGGTCGAGCCTTCCTGGCCGGCCGTGATAATCCGTTCTCCATCAGGTGAGAAACGTACTTGGTTGATGCTGACATGCCCCGAGCTGAGACCAGCGATTTGCCTCTTTGAGGAAAGGTCCCATAGCGCGACGCCCCTCCACACGACTCCTGCGAGCATCTTCTTCGTAGGGGAATAGGCGAGTTGCCCCACCCCAGAGCTCTTGGTGAGGACGCCCTTCTTGAAGCCCGTTCGGGTCTCAAACAACTCAATACGGCTATCGGCGGCTCCGAACACTTTTCCAACGGAAACGGCAGTCTCGCTGCCATCCGGGGAAAGCGCAATAAACCAGATGGGTGATTCCGGCCGAATCTCTTGGACCAGCATGCCGTCCTCGGCCGAGAAGATAGAGACACTGGGGCTGCCTCTGGAGCACATTGCTAGAAGCTTGGCGTCAGTGTCGGATGACGCCTCCAGGAGTTCGGGCCTCTCTGGCAGGGGCGAGTAAGTGAAGCGCGCGATCACCCTGAGCGAACGAGCGTCCAGGATCGCGCAGTTGTCTTTCCCTTTCGTGTCCCCAAAAGCAAGGGCCAGAAGACGGTGGCCGCCCGAGAGGACTCTGAGAACCCATTGGCACTCTGAGAACACCTTGGTTCTCGCCTCTTCCTTGAGGCTGCTCGCATTCAGCTTCGCTACGCTGCCATCGGGAAAGCCAAGGATCACCGCGTCCAGTGGGCCCCACCCATTCGCGAAAGAGGGCTTGCGGCTTGGATCTTCTACGTTGCGTCGTGAGACGGCGCCGGTGGCCAGATTTCGGCTCACGACGGTGCCATCCTTGGTGGCGAGGACCAGTGTCGCTCCGTTCCTCGTCAGATACGCACTCGTCGCCGGGGCGTCGTCGAAGGCCTCCATCGGGGCAAGCGATTCGCTTCTCCAGACCTTGATGTCGCCCTCCCAGTCCGCTGCTGCCAGTCTTTCTCCGTCTGGAAAGAACGCGATACTCCACACGGCTCCCAAACCAACGAAGCTCCGCTTCAGTTGGCCGCGCTGGAGCTCGATGAGCCGAACAACCCCAGTACCGTCGCCCGTCGCCAAGTACCTATTGTCCGGGGAGAAGGCGATGGCAATAGACTGAAACTCGTGCTGTGGAAGTGTGGCGATGATCGAGAAGTCCGTTGTGCGACGGACCTGGCATTCCTCTTCGCTGAATACGGCGAAGACGGAACGGTCCGGGCTGAAGCAAATTCCGAATCCGGGCGGACTTCCTGGGCGAATCCGAAAGTCAACGACGGAGAGGGTGTTTCCTTTAGCATTCCAGCGCCGCAATTCGGCCTTGGACCGGTCTCTCGTCGAGGTGCCGACACTGATGATGGACCCGTCTCCTATGAAGGCGATTCGATCTATCGGCGACGGGTTCTTAAAGATGGCAAGGACTCGGTTGTTGTCCACGGATCGGAGTTCGACAATCTGTGGTGTCTTCGCACTCTGGAGAAGGTAATTGCGCCCGATCGGGTCCACATCGAACACAAGCGTCTCCGGTTTGGTGCGGATCAGTTCGCGGTCGGTCTCCGAGTCGCAGATGGAATAGCCGGAAGTACGTGCGTCCCGCCACAAGCGCAGATTCCCTCGACGCAGGAGGTTCATTCTGGGAAGCCTCGCCGCTGGCCCGGCAGGGGGGAGCGGGGTTCCCTCAGGGCTTATTGGCACCAGCTTCTGCTTTAGAGTTGCGCCCTGTAAGGTGAGTTGATACGCCGCATCGGCGCCCACGATTTCCAATGTGCCATCGGGCTGGGGCTCGAAAACGCTGTTCCGAGAAACTTTCGCCTCAAAATCGCACCCAATCGACAAAGCCCAGTGGCCCCACTCCCATCCTCGGTTGGGGTCAGACTTGGCGCGCTCCACCAGGTCGGCAGTGCGCTCCCACATCGCGGAGTTCGATGCTAGGCGAATGGAGGCCATGAGCCCCATGTAGCTTTCCTTTCCCAGCTTTGTGGTCTTCGATTCTAGTTCAGTGATCAGCCTCTGCCGATCGCTTGAGAGCCGCCAGAATCCAACAGCAGCGGCGCCGATAGCGCAAAGCAACACACCGGCAATAGCTGAGGTGCGCAGCACCGCCAAGCGAGCCACCCCGCGCTGCCTTCGCAGCTCTACTTCTGGCAGGCTCTGCCGTCGCCAACCCTCATCAAAGACCGCTCGATAGGTGCGATTTCTGATCCGAAGGACGCCCTTCTCTTCAATACCCAAGCCTGAGAGCCTAACCGTTGCGACAACCGGGTTTTCCTCAGCTCCCTCAACGCGCCTGCCTTTCAGCATGCGGCCGTAGAGATCGAGAACCTGTGAACGGCGCTCATCGTGTGAAAGTCCCGGAACGTCGGGATCCAGGATTCTGCGTTCGACATCAGCGAAGTTGGGCTCACGGTGCCGTGCTTCCGGAGTCAAGAAGGTGTCTCTGACGAGCCGGTCCACGTCGTTTGCCGAGTGGATCTGCGCGGCCTTGACAATCTGGCTGCATAGCAATTGCGTGAGGTAAGGATGCCCTTCCACCCAGTAATGCACCCGCTTGAGGAGCTTCGTGCCGTCTTTGCCGGCAGCATCCAGCGCCTTGGAGTAAGCATCTAGCTCTTCCATCCTGAAATCGCTGATGTCAATCCGGCTGCCGATGTTGAACGGGGTGATCTCGGAGTTGCGGATGAGTTGGGTTGGCGTGGCTACTCCGACAAGACAAAAGGTCAGCTTTCTGAACTCCGCGCCTTCGGATCGGCGATTGAAGCAATCGCGAATTCCCGCAAAGAACTCATCGGTCGCGAACGGAAGTGCCCGAACGTAGTCAATTTCATCGAAGAAGATGACGATGGGCCGATCAGACGGCAACAAGACAACTGTTCGAAGTGCCCTAATCCACCTCGCAAGAGGGCCCAATTCCCGGTTGCCGTTCCAGTTTTCAAACAGCTCCTCCTCCAAGTGGAGTTCTTGCCCAATCTCCAGCAGCATCCCCGCATACCATTGCTCCGTCGTGACGTTCGCGCCGAGGCGTTGGAAGTCAATCTTCACGGTCGCAATTCCATTTGCACTGAGTCTTCGGATCGCACGGGCAACCAAAGAGGATTTACCCTTCTGGCGTGAGTCGAGGAGGAACACGTACTCGCCGGCCATGAGCATGTCGAACAGCCGGGCATCCACATCGCGCTCGATGTAACTTGGCGCGTCGGGATCCAGGGTTCCCCCAGGGCTGAAGAATGGCGCACTGCATTCCATGCCCTTAGGATACAGGGCCGGTTGTGATGAGATTTTTCACAGTTTGGTCACAACAGCGACGTCATACTATCCTCCATCGGAATCCGATGATGTCGTGACTTCCGGTTGCAGGAACGCAACTAAGGGGACTCTATGATGAAACATCACTCAGGCGCTCTCACCTTTGCAGCAATTTCCTTTGCCGGCTTGCTTGCTTTTGCCGGCATCCAAGGCTTTCGCAGCGACGGAGCTGAGCTCGCGGCCGGCCACGCTTCGGCCAGTCGCGTTGCTGCGAGTTCCGATTGCTGCACTTTGAGCCTGGCCTCCTATGCTCCGCAGGCGCCAACCTTGGGGCGGTCCGATTTGGGTTGGCAAAGCGCGCTAGCCCCCGGGGAGTGGTGTGGAACGCAGCAGCGATACGTCGCGAAACTGAAGGAGCGAGGAGATATCAGCCTCGCAGGCGTCTGTCCCCAGCAGGGACCAGCGGACGACCCGGGCGTTCGGAACGCCGCCATTCCGTCGGCCGGCACCCCGATCAAGACCTTCCGGCTGAGCATCCACGTTTTCCGCAACGACAACGGAAGCAACCCCGCTGCAACGCAGGCGGCCGTGGATTCGGCAGTGGCCCAGTTGAACGCGAACTATGCGCCCTGGCGCATCCAGTTCATCTATGAAACCAACTTCATCAACAGTACAAAGTACCGAACCCTGACTTCCAGCGAAGAGGCGGGGATGAAGCGCGCCTACGCCAACTCCCCCTCGACGAAGCTGAATATCTACGTGGTGGATAAGGGCAACTGGGGTGTGTTCCCTTGGGACCCGGACGCCTTGGGAACACAGGGAGGAGTGGTCTTGGGAGAGACGGTCTTCAGCACGTACCTTGGCGAGCCGATCATGGCCCACGAAGTCGGGCATTGCCTGGGCCTGTGGCACACGTTTCATGGCGTGAATGAAGTCGCCCAATGCGGAGACTGCTATGAGCCCGCGGGTCGACCGGCTGAATCGGGCGATACCACCGGCGACAAGTGCTCCGACACGAATCCTATGACGAACACCTCATCCTGTGGCGATGTGGGAACGGATCCCTGCACGGGCCAGCCTTGGCTCGATACTCCCTATCGCAACCACATGAGCTACTCCCTCGGCTGCCACGACCAGTTCTCGCTGCAACAGGCCGGCCGGATGCACGCCTGGACCAACGACGTCTTGACCAGTTGGTTGGACCTGCCGGCGCCTCCCGCCACACCGGGCACGCCATCCTTGGCCAAGATTGGCGGCGGCGTGGTGCGCATCGCGTGGGCTGACAACTCGAACAATGAGGACCAATTCAGCGTGCAGCGCGAGACGAAATCGGGGACCGCGTGGGTGAACACCCAGATCGTGGCCACCGTGGGCGCCAATACGACTTCCGCGACGAACTCGCCGGGCACGGGCACCTTTCGCTATCGAGTCCGAGCCTCGAACGGTATCGGAGCCTCGGCCTGGAGCGGCTGGGCGCAGATCAAGAACTGAGGCTGCGTCACCAAGGCAAGCTCTACGGTGAGCCTAGAGGAATCGGAGAGCCCGGTCAAGGCCGGACACCCAAAGCTCCGAACAAGAAGGGAAGTCCTACCTCACGAAGCGGCGGCATTGAGTGTGAAATGCCTCCGCCCCTTCTGGGGTGGAGGCTCTTTCAGCGCGTATCCAAGTTCAAAGCTTCCACCACCACGGAAGAGGGGGAGGCATCCGCTCTTTGCCCTCACCGGACACAATGACGCAGCTTCTGGGGGTGGCCCGCTAGGCGTTTACGCCGCAGGAGAGGGAGATTCCGGAGGTGACGGGTCTGGAGAACACTCCCGGCCAGGGGCGGCGGAACAGGCAGCACCCCGACGCGGCGTGACGTCCGGGTGAGGGTGGACGGGTATGTCGTTTAGGGAGACAGGCTAACTGAGGCGACTGCGAATCAAGTCCCAGTTGTTTTCGAAGTGGTCAAGCTCTGAGAGGGAGATGATGATGTGAAACGAGTCGTACTTCTTTGGGCGAATGTACGGCGGCTTCAGACCAGAGAGCCACTTGTCATATCCCTTGACGAGGATTTCCTGCACCTCTCGCTCAGTGAGGATGAAGTAGCGATCCAGCACGCCTGGAGCGCGCGACAGCCAAACATAGACGTAAATGAGGTCTGGATGGCGAATCTCCTTTGGCCCAAGAACGTGCTGTTCCTTTGTTTCATGGTTCAGGTCGACCGCCATCCAATCGAGGGCGCTACCGACGATCCAGTCTCGGTTGCCAAAGGTCGCCTTGACCTGGAGTGGGAGAGTGCGAAGCTCTTCGTCAGTAACAAGGACATCGAAGTAGGGAACGTTGCCAGAGAAAGGGGTGGCAACGAGCCCGAGCTTTCCCAGTTGGGAGCAGACAGCAAACTCTCCCGCCTGCCCAATCTGCTTGTTCGAAAGGCCAGTCGCCATTCAGAAGCCTACGGCACCGTCACCGCGCTCACCACCGCCGAAAGAGCCCCGACCCTTGCGTTGTACTGCAACCCCTGCACGCGGTACTCGCGCTGCTCAGGCGCACCCGCCACCAACGGCGCACGAGCATCTGGATAGGGCGAGAAGCGGTCCGTCGCAAGCAGGGGCCAAGTGACTTCTACGGCCCTCTGGCTCTTGATGATCACCTGATCGGACGAATCCTCCATAGCCACCATTCTACTCCCGCTAAGCTCCGTAGGAGCGCAACGTCTATAGCTCATCGTCCGTTACCACCCCCTCCCTCGCCCCGTAGGGGCGGCATGTTCAAATCGGCTCCTCAAAGAGATACCGCTCTTCATACGTCATCTCAAACTCCTTCAGGCACGCCAGAAACTCATCACGGAAGCTCCGTTTCTTGTGATGCTCCTCCTGATTCTCGATATAC